>JBKJHN010000067.1:0-16434 GCA_046599015.1 Ramlibacter sp. | reverse complement strand
GCTGAAACCCCGCGCCCCGAGGAAGAGCGCCGCCCGCGCGGCCCGCGCCGCGACGCCCGCCCGGGCGACCGGCCCGCCGGTGACCGCCGTGGCCCGGCTACCCGCCGCCCCGCAGCTGGTGCGGGCAATGTTGCACCGGTTGACGGCAGCGACAAGCCCGCAGAAGCAACGACAGGTGCCGATGCACCGAAAACTACCGTTAAGCGCGTCCGCAAAGTCGCCGCGCCGGCAGGTACAGGAAGCGGCACCAGCGCCGCGCCTGCCGACGGTAAAGGAGAATAAGAATGCTGCAACCCGCTCGCCGCAAATACCGCAAGGAGCAGAAGGGCCGCAATACCGGCATCGCCACCCGGGGCAACTCGGTGGCGTTCGGTGACTTCGGCCTGAAGTGCACGGACCGCGGCCGCCTGACAGCCCGCCAGATCGAAGCCGCGCGCCGCGCGATTTCCCGCCACGTGAAGCGCGGCGGCCGCATCTGGATCCGTGTGTTCCCCGACAAGCCAATCTCCCACAAGCCCGCCGAGGTGCGGATGGGTAACGGCAAGGGCAACCCCGAGTACTACGTCGCCGAAATCCAGCCCGGCAAGGTAGTGTTCGAGATCGTCGGCGTGCCGGAAGAACTGGCGCGCGAAGCATTCCGCCTGGCAGCTGCCAAGCTGCCGTTGCGGACGACGTTCGTCACCCGCATGATGGGCACCTGATTCAGGAGTGATGAAAAATGAAAACTGCTGAACTGCGCAAGAAAGACGTCGCCGGCCTGCAAAACGAGGTGAAGGAGCTGCAAAAAGCCCACTTTGGCCTGCGCATGCAAAAGGCTACGCAACAACTCACCAACACCGGCACGCTGCGCATCACGCGCCGCGACATCGCTAGGGCCAAGACCATCATGGCCCAGAAGCAAGTCGAAGAGCGGGCCCAGACGCCCGCCGCCAAACAAGGAAAGCGATCATGACGGAAGCCAAGACATCCCTCAAGCGCACCCTGATCGGCAAAGTGGTCAGCGACAAGCGCGCCAAGACCGTGACGGTCCTGATCGAACGCCGTGTCAAGCACGAGCTGTACGGCAAGATCGTCGGCAAGTCGAGCAAGTACCACGCCCATGACGAAAAGGGCGAGTTCCACACCGGCGACGTGGTGGAGATCACCGAGAGCCGCCCGATCTCCAAGACCAAGAACTGGGTTGCGACCCGGCTGGTCGAGAAGGCCGCGGAAGTCTGACCCCTCGCCTGCACGGCTGAGCGAAACGACCCACAATGTGGGTCGTTTCTTTTTGGAGCCTTAAAAATGATCAAAGTCGGCGACGCGCTACCCAATGTCACCCTGCAGGAATATTCTGAAGTGGAAGGCGAAGGCTGCAGCATCGGCCCGAACCCGGTCAAGGTGACCGATGTGGCCGCGGGGAAGACCATCGCATTGTTCGCGCTGCCCGGAGCTTTCACGCCCACCTGTTCGGCCAAGCACGTGCCCGGTTTTGTCGACAAAGCCGATGACTTCAAGAAGGCCGGCGTCGACGAGATCTGGTGTCTGAGCGTGAATGACGCCTTCGTGATGGGCGCCTGGGCGCGCGACCAGAAGACCAATGGCAAGGTGCGCATGCTGGGCGACGGCAGTGGCGAGTTCGCGAAGGCGACCGGCCTGACGCTCGACCTCACTGCGCGCGGCATGGGCGTTCGCAGCAACCGTTATTCGATGCTGGTCAAGGACGGCAAGGTGGCAGCGCTCAATGTCGAGGCGCCGGGCAAGTTCGAAGTGAGCGACGCCAACACATTGCTCGCGCAAGCCAAAGGCAGTTAAAGATCCGCCTTCAGGTAACGAGTGCCTGGAATCGGGTTGTTGTAGTACGGCGGGATGGGCTCGAAACCGAGGTCGGTATAGAGCGCCCGTGCGGCTTCCATGTCATCCAGGGTGTCGAGAAGCACGCACGCGTAACCCGCCGCGCGCGCAGCGTCCAGCGTCAACTCGGCAAGCTGCCGGCCCAAGCCCAGATTGCGGAATCCTTCGCGCACATACAAGCGCTTCATCTCCGCCGCGTTCGGGTAGTCGGCCGCATCCAGCGGTCGCAACGCGCAGCAGCCCGCGACTTCCCCATCGACCATGGCCAGCGCCAAGGCGCCGCGCGGCGGCGCGTACGCGCCCGGCAAGTCGGCCAGTTCCCGGTCGAAATGCTGGAAGCAAAGGTCCAGGCCGAGTGCCTGTGCGTACTCGCGGAAAATCTCGCGCACGGCTTCGAACTCTTGAGGATGGGCGGGGCTGATAAGAGATACTGAAGGTATCTGTGGCGTTTGCAAAGGCGTGCCTGCCGTTGAGGGTTGGCAAGTTTAGTCCTTTGCCGATGCCGCGCCAATCTCGGTGATTTCCCTAAATGGAGCGGCGTCGCAGAACTTTCCTGCCCAGCCTGGAGTCACTGTTCAGATAGGGTCCCCCGGCTGGCGCCGGGCCAAAAAATATCGAGGCTAAAAAGGAGGGCAGGATGAACTCATCCAATAGCTTGGGCACTGGGGCAGGCCCGGCTGACACGGCGGCCGCGCCCCCGTGGGGCTGAACCCGCCACGGCGCCGTGGACGAACTGCTCAATCACCCCGCCGTGCAAGCCGGCGTCTTGCCGTTTGCCGTGGCATTGGCCATGGCGGCTGGGTTGCGCCGCTCGCGCCAGCTGGGCCTTTGCGTCACGGCCGGATTCGCTTGCGCGGTCGCGCTGACAATGGGATTTTTTGGTTTCGAAGCCCTTACCGCGCTAAAAAAACTGGTGCTCGTCGGCATCGCGGCGGCTGCGATTGGCGCCGGGCTCGAACTGGCGATGCAACAGCCCCGGTGGCCCCACCAGCTGGGTTTGGGCCTGGCGGCTGCAGTCGCCGTGATCTGGGTCCTGGCGCGTCTGCTCCAGCAACGCGATGCGACGGGCGCCCTGCTCGCGGGCGCCGGCGCGGTGTTGTATTGCATAGCCCTGCTGGCGGGAGGTCAACGGGTCAGCCGCGATCCGGTGGCCGCGGCTGCCGTCGTGCTCGTGCTGGGGCTGGCCTCCGGCGTCCTGGCCCTGCTGGGCGCCTCGGCCCAGCTCGCCCTGTTAGGCATCGCGCTGGGGGCGGGCGCCGGCGCCGTCCTGCTGGTGCAGATGCTGGCCGGCGCCAGTGCGCCGGTGGGGTGGACACTCGGGTTGTCGGCCCATGTGACGGTGGCGCTGCTGGGCCTGCTGGCGGTATTCACGGGGGCCCTGCCCTGGTACTGCCTGTTGCCCCTGCCCTTGGTCGCGTGGGCGGCCAATCTGGCACCCGCCGGGGCCCGCCCGGTCTGGCAAAGGGCCGTGCTGGCCGCGCTGTTGGCGCTGGCCCCGGCCCTGGGCGCGATCGTGCTGGCATGGTTCACCGCCGACGGCTCCGCCGCATCGGCTTCCCTCGATTTTTTCAACCCCAAGGAGCGCTCATGAAGATCCGTCATTCCCTCGCCTTGCTCGCCTGCGCCGTGCCTATGTCGCTGTTGGCGGCGCCGCAATCGTATGTCATCGACACCAATCACTCTTATCCTCATTTCAAGGTTAACCACCTCGGCATGACGTCCATCCAGGGGCGCTTCGAAAGAATGACCGGAAAGGTGTTGTACGACGAGGCCGCGAAGAGTGGTTCACTGGAGGTGAAGATTCCGACTGCAACCGTTTCCACAGGAGATAGCAAGCGCGCCGATGGCGCGCGCTCGCGCGATGAGCACCTGCGCAACGCAGACTTCTTTAACAGCTCTGAATTTCCGGAGATGACCTACAAGTCGACCAAACTGAATTTCAAGGGCGACACGTTGGAGAGCATCGACGGCAACCTGACGCTGCTGGGTGTCACCAAACCGCTGAAGTTGAACGTCACCGCATTCAAGTGCGGCCCCCACCCGTTCAACAAAAAGCCGATGTGCGGCGCGGAAGCGGAAGGCACCTTGAAACGGACGGATTTCGGGATGAAGTTCGGCGTGCCCGGTGTGTCCGACGAAGTCAAGCTGTCCATCGGCGTCGAAGCCTACGCTGAGTGAGCGGCAGCAGGACTACTGCGGCACATTCAGATCGCGCTGCGCGCACCCTGCTCAGGCCGCGCAGTCCAGCAATATCCGGGTCAGGTCGTCGGGCGCGGTGACCATCGGGTCATGGCCGGTTCGCAGTTCGGCCACCCGGGCGCCGCCGCCCCCCGCCCAGGCGCCGTCCCAGAACCGCCGGTCCGCCATCCGCAAGCGGATCGTGTCGATGGTCGCCAGCGCCGGTTGCGTGCAACTGACGAAGGTGCGCGGCACCGCCGCGACCCGCTTCGGATCGAAGTCCAGGGCGGCCTGGTACGTGTGTCCGGGATGCGGGGTCTGCCGGCGCTTCAACCAGGCGTGGTCCTCACCCTGCATGCCGTAGACCGCCGGGTCCGGCGGGGGGAAGCTGAAATCCGGCGAAGCTGCCGCAGCTGCCAGACGCGCCTCCCGGGTGGCACTGGATTGCGTGCTGCTCCAGCTCTCGCCCGGTTTGGGCACCACCGCGTCGACATACACCAGATGGCGCAGTCGCCCCGGTTGCCGGTCGGCGATGGCAGTGCCGATCATGCCGGCGTACGAATGCACAGCGAGCACGACTTCGTCCATCTCCTCTGCGGCGATCGCGTCGGCCACGTCAGTGATGTGGGTCTCGAGCGTGATGGCAGGTGACATCAGGTGCACCCGTTCGCCCAGGCCGGTGAGCGTCACGGCATGGGCGCGGTGCCCGGCGGCAACCAGAGACTGCACGACACGCCGCCAGCACCAGCCGCCATGCCAGGCACCATGGACCAGGACGAAATTGGCCATTCAGATCACCTTGCTGCTTTTCAATTCCGATATCCGATCATCCGCGCAATCCAGCAGCTCGCGCAAGACTTCGTCGGTGTGCTGACCCAGCAGTGGCGGTGGGCGCTCGGTGCGCACCGGCGTCACGCTCATCTTGATCGGGCTGGCAACCAGCCGCAGCCCCGGCTGGAGCGGGTGCCGCCATTGCGTGACCATGCCCCGCTCATTGACCTGCGGGTCGGCGAATACCTCCGCCAGGTTGTTGATCGCGCCGCAAGGCACCCCGGCCGCTTCCAACGCGGCCAGCCACTGGGCCTTGCCCCGGCTCCTCATCACGTCCTCGAGCATCGGCACCAGCAGCTCCCGATTGCGCACCCGGTCCTGGTTGCGGGCGAACCGCGGATCGCCGGCCAGCTCGGGCCGGCCCGCCACCGCGCAGAACTTGGCGTACTGGCTGTCGTTGCCGACCGCCAGGATCAGGTACTCGCGGCTGCCGTCCGTAGCGGGCGCCGCCTCGAACACCTGGTAGGGCACGATGTTCTGGTGCGCGTTACCGGCCCGCTGCGGCGCCTTGCCACTGACCAGGTAGTTGGCGCCCAGGTTGGCGAGCATGGCCACCTGCGTGTCGAGCAGGGCCATGTCCACATGCTGGCCTTCGCCGGTGCTCTGCGCATGACGCAAAGCCGCCAGGATCGCCACGGCCGCGTACATGCCGGTGAACAGGTCCGCCACCGCAACCCCGACTTTTTGCGGCCCGCCGCCGCGGTCGTCGCGCTCGCCGGTCACGCTCATCAGCCCGCCCATCGCCTGTATCGCATAGTCGTACCCAGCCCGCTCGCGGTAAGGGCCGGTCTGGCCGAAGCCGGTCACACTGCAATAGACCAGCCTCGGGTTCAGGGCTTTCAAGGACTCGTAGTCCAGGCCATAGCGCGCCATGTCACCAACCTTGAAGTTCTCCACGAACACATCGCAGTGCGTCACCAGATCGCGCATCAAATCTTGACCGGCGGGCTGGGCGATGTCGCAGGTGATCGAGCGCTTGTTGCGGTTGGTGCCCAGGTAGTAAGCGGCCTCGGCGGTGTCGCGCCCGGTTTCGTCCTTCAGGAACGGCGGGCCCCAGCCCCGTGTGTCGTCGCCGCTGCCAGGGCGCTCGACCTTGATCACGTCGGCGCCGAGGTCGGCCAGGGTCTGAGTACACCAGGGGCCCGCCAGAACCCGGGATAGATCGAGGACGCGGATGCCGGCAAGAGAAGTCATGGAATGGGATTGTCGCGCGCAAATTGCGTCCGCGCGCCGCCACTCACACCAGATCGGTGGCCTTGGCCGCGGCGGCAAACCGATAATCGGTCCATGAACCGAGCCATGGCCGCCCTCGTCTTCAGCGGCTGCGCATTGGGGGGGTGCGACCCGACATTCAACTGGCGAGAAGTGCGCGTCGAGCCGGGTGGTCTCACCGCGATGCTGCCGTGCAAGCCCGACAAGGGCGCGCGAAAGGTGCCCATGGCGGGCCGCGAAGTCAGCCTGGACGCACTCGGCTGCAACGCGGGTGATGCGACCTTTGCGGTGCTGACAGCTGAGATTGGCGAGCCTGCCCGCATCGGAGAAGCGCTCGATCACTGGAAAACCGCGACGCTGGCCAGCCTGCACAGCGCCAGCGCACAGGAAAGCCCGTTTCGCCCACCAGGCGCCCTCGGCGTGCGGCAGTCCGTGCAGGTAGCAGCAAGCGGCCAGCGTGCCGACGGCACCAGGGTGGAGAGCCGGGCCGTCTACTTCGCCCGGGGCAGCCGGGTTTTTCAGGCCGTGATCTACGCCAGCCAGATCAAGCCGGAGGTTGCCGAGACCTTTTTCTCCGGGCTCAAATTCGGATGAGCGCGCCACCGTTGCCCGAACACGGGAAGGCCCTGCCGACGGGCGGCCCAGCCGACCTGAAGACAAACCCGGCCTCGGCGGCGCTGCTCTCGCGCCGCGCGGGCATCGCCGTGTTTCTGGCGTTCGCGTTCGCGTACTTTTGTTCGGCATGGGTGCGGGCCATCACGGCGACGCTCTCGCCCGTCCTCACGCGCGAGTTCGCCCTCAATGCCCAGGAGCTCGGCTTGCTGGCCGGCGGCTTTTTCCTGGGTTTCGCAGCCACCCAGTTGCCGCTTGGGACCTGGCTGGACCGGTATGGCCCGAAGAAAGTGATCGTGGCTTTCCTGGCCATAGGCCTCATCGGGTGCATCGCCTTTTCGCTGGCGACCAGCTTCCCGGGCTTGCTGGCGGCACGCGTGCTCTGTGGGGTCGGCGTGAGCGCGTGCCTGATGGCGCCGCTGACTGGGTTCCGCCGCTGGTTGAACCCGGCAACTCAGCTGCGCGCCAATTCCTGGATGCTGATGACCGGCTCGTTCGGCATGGTCGCCTCGACGCTGCCGGTGCAATGGTTGATGCCATTGACCGGCTGGCGCCCGCTGTTCTGGCTGCTGGCCGTGGCCATCGCAGCCGCCATGGCGATCATCGCCTGGAAAGTGCCGGGGTGGACCAGCCCGGCCGAGCCCGGCCGCGCTTCAGGCAGCTACCGCGAGGTCTGGGCGCATCCCTACTTTCGCCGGCTGGCGCCGATGGCTTTCTTCAGCTATGGCGGCCTGATCGCCATCCAGACACTGTGGGCCGGACCGTGGATGCTGCGGGTGTCAGGCTTCAGCCCGCTGGAGGCGGCGACCGGGCTATTCGTCATCAATGTCAGCATGCTCTGCACTTTCTGGAGCTGGGGCATGATCACTCCGTGGCTGGCTCGTAACGGCATCACCACCGACCGGCTCATGGCTTACGGGCTGCCCCTGAGTTTTGCGGTGCTGGCCGGCATCATCGTGGCGGGTCCGGCGGCCGGAGGTGTGGCCTGGGCGCTTTTCTGCGTCACTTCGACTTTTATTTCCCTGTCCCAGCCAGCGGTAGGCATGGTGTTTTCGCCCGCAGTGGCCGGCCGCGGGTTGTCGGCATTCAACCTGGTCATCTTCGCCGGCGTGTTCGTGATGCAGTGGGGCATCGGCCTGCTGATCGACGCTTTCCGGGCGGCCGGAATGGGCGAAGTCGCGTCTTTCCGGTCGGCAATGGCCGTATTCCTGGGCTGTAGCGTTATCTCGTACGGCTACTTCGTCCTGGCAAAGGATAATTCCCATCAATGAACGCGATTCTCATCATCGCCCATGCCCCGTTGGCGCACGCCCTGCGGGAGTGCGCGCTGCACGTTTTTCCGGAAAGTGCAGCCGACGTGGCGGCGATCGACGTGCAGCCCAACCTGCCCCCGGAGGAGACGCTGGCCACCGCCCGCATCGCGATGGATCAGCTCACGCGGTCCGGGCGCACTGACGGCGTCCTGGTGCTGACCGACATCTTCGGCGCAACCCCCAGCAACGTCGCCCAGAAGCTGGTGGATGGCGCGCAGTCACGCCTGATCACCGGCGTGAACCTGCCGATGCTGCTGCGCAGCGTGAGCTACCGCAATGAATCCCTTGAAGCCCTGGTGTCGCGCGCCGTGATCGGCGGCACCCAGGGCGTGATGCAGGTGGCCATCACCGCCCCTCAGAACCAGCCGCGAAGAAATGACCCGAACCACAACGACGATCAGCAATAAGCTCGGTCTGCATGCCCGCGCCTCGGCCAAGCTCACCAAACTGGCTGGCAGCTACCCGTGCGAGGTGTGGCTCTCCAGGGGAGAGCGGCGCGTCAACGCCAAGAGCATCATGGGCGTGATGATGCTGGCCGCCGGGGACGGCAGCGAGGTGACGATCGAAACCATCGGCGAGCGCGAACAGGAAGCCGTCGACGCCATCGTTGCCCTGATCGCCGATCGCTTCGGAGAAGGTGAGTGACCTTTTCCGTCCACGGCCTGGCCATCGCCCGCGGCATTGCCATCGGTCGGGCGGTGTTGATGGCCTCGAGCCGGGTCGACGTGGCTCACTACTTCATCGAGCCCGGACAGGTCGAGTCCGAGATCGAACGGGTGCGAGCGGGCCGCAATGCGGTCGTCGACGAAATCCATCGCCTGCAGCAGACGATCTCACTGATGGGGCCCAAAGAAGTGCCGCATGAACTGACGGCGCTGCTCGACGTCCATTTGATGTTGCTGGAAGACGAGGAACTGATCACCGGGGTCAAGCACTGGATCGCCGACCGCCTTTACAACGCGGAGTGGGCGCTGACCACGCAGCTCGAAGTGCTCTCGCGCCAGTTCGAGGACATGGAGGATGATTACCTGCGCGGGCGCAAGGCCGATCTCGAGCAGGTGGCCGAGCGCATCCTGCGCTACATGAAAGGCGTCGCCTCTCCGGTGGCACCGCCGACCAGCGGGCGGCGCAAGACGCAGCAGGACCTGCTGCTCGATGACAGCATTGATGTCCCGCTGGTCATGATTGCTCACGACCTGTCACCCGCCGACATGCTGCAGTTCAAGCAAAGCGTGTTCGCCGGCTTCGTAACGGACGTCGGCGGCAGAAACTCGCATACCGCCATCGTGGCTCGCAGCATGGACATCCCGGCAGTGGTCGGCTCACGCAGCGCGAGCCAGCTGGTGCGCCAGGACGACTGGATCATCGTCGATGCCGAAGCCGGCGTGATGATCGTCGATCCCTCCCCGATCATCCTGGCCGAATACGGGTTCAAGCAGCGCCAGGGCGAACTGGAACGCGGGCGTCTCTCGCGGCTGCGGCACACCCCCGCCGTCACCATGGACGGCCAGAAAATCGAGCTGCTGGCCAACATCGAGTTGCCTGAAGATGCGCCGGGCGCGGTGAAGGCAGGCGCTGTGGGAGTAGGTCTCTTTCGCAGCGAATTCCTGTTCATGGGCCGGCGCGGTCACCTGCCGGACGAGGAGGAGCAATACCAGGCTTATCGGCGCGCCGTGGAGGGCATGGAGGGGCTGCCGGTGACCATACGCACCATCGACGTGGGCGCCGACAAACCGCTGGACGACTCGCCGCGGGATGAGGCGCACCTGAATCCGGCGCTCGGGCTGCGGGCGATTCGCTGGAGCCTGGCCGACCCGGCGATGTTCCTCACCCAGTTGCGCGCCATCCTGCGGGCTGCGACGCACGGCAAAGTCAACATGCTGATCCCGATGCTGGCGCACGCCAGCGAGATTCGGCAGACCCTGTCCCTGGTCGACTTTGCCCGCGCCGAACTCGACAACCGGGGCATCGCCTACGGACCGATCAGCCTGGGCGCCATGATCGAGATTCCGGCGGCGGCGCTCACGCTCAAGACCTTCCTCAAGTATTTCGACTTCCTGTCGATCGGCACCAACGACCTCATTCAGTACACCCTCGCCATCGATCGCGCCGATGAGTCGGTCGCGCACCTGTACGACCCGCTGCATCCAGCCGTGTTGCGGCTGGTGGCCGACACCATTCGCGAATGCAACGAACAGGGCAAGTCGGTCAGCGTCTGCGGCGAGATGGCCGGCGACACCAGCTTCACACGGCTGTTGCTCGGCCTGGGTCTGCGAAGTTTCTCGATGCACCCAGCCCAGATCCTGGCGGTGAAACAGGAGGTTTTGCGGGCCGATACTTCAAGGCTGGCCGGGTGGGCCCAGCAGGTGGTCGAGGCGGAAGATCCTGCGGCGGCACTCGACGGCTAGACGGCGCCGCCGCCCGCAGTTTTGCGCGTCCCCAGCACCGCCGCGCCGATGATCAGCACCGCTGCCACCGCGATGCTCCAGCTCCATGGGCGGCCACTGACCAGCATCAGCAATCCCGTCGAGGCCAGAGGCGTGATGTAGCTGAGGATGCCGATCTGCCGTGGATCACCGAGCTTGAGCGCCTTGTCCCAAAGGAAAAAGGCGGCGCCCAGGGGACCCAAACCCATGGCGGCGATCATGGCCCAGTCACGCGCATGCAGCGCGGCCGGGGCTTCCAGCAGCGCGTGGCACAGCAGCGATAGCAAGCCGGAAACCAGGCCGAACAAGCCGATGGCCGCTGTCGGAAAAGCGCGCACACGGCGTGTCAGCAAAGAGTAACTGGCCCAGATGAACGCGGAGCCGAGCGCCGGCAGATAGCCCCATGCCCAGCCGCTGGCCGTAGTGCCCGAACCCAGGATCGCAACCCCCGCGCCGGCAAATCCGGTCAGGGCCGCAAGCACGTGAGCCGGGCGCAGCGCAAGACCGGGGATCAGCAGCGGCGCCAGCACAACGATCAGCAGAGGCCACAGGTAGTTGACGAGATTGGCTTCGACCGGCGGTGCATGGCGCAGCGCGATGAACAGCAGGAAGTGAAACCCGAACAGCCCATAGACGCCAAGGGCGAGCGTCCGGGCCGGCACGCGCCATTGCCGCATCAGTGGCCAGGCCGGCAAGCTGCCGATCACCAGCGCCAATCCGGTCAGGAGAAACGGCGGCACATGCGCCAGCGAGACGCTCAGCGCGGCCAGCATCGCCCACAAGGCGATTGCTCCGAGCGCATAAAGATTCGCGGGAAGCGAGGGCGCGCGCGATTCACGCGCTGGCGCGCCCTGAGTCCCCGCCGTCATCTCAGGTCTTCGCAACGCCCGCAGCGTGGGCCTGCTGATCGGCGTGATAGCTCGAACGCACCATGGCGCCGACAGCGGCGTGGCTGAAGCCCATCTCCTGGGCCTTGGCTTCGAACATCTTGAACGTGTCGGGGTGCACGTAGCGGCGCACCGGCAGGTGCGAGGTCGACGGCGCGAGATATTGGCCGATGGTCAGCATCTCGATCCGGTGCTCGCGCATGTCGCGCATCACCTGCAGGATTTCCTCGTCGGTTTCGCCCAGGCCCACCATCAGGCCGCTCTTGGTCGGAACGTCGGGATGCAGCGCCTTGAACTTCTTCAGCAGGTTCAAGCTGAAAGCGTAGTCGGATCCGGGCCGCGCTTCCTTGTAAAGTCGTGGAATCGTTTCCAGGTTGTGGTTCATCACATCCGGCGGCGCGGCCTTGAGGATTTCCAGTGCCCGGTCGTCGCGGCCACGGAAATCGGGCACCAGCACTTCGATGGTGGTGCCGGGCGACAGTTCACGGGTCCTGCGGATGCACTCGACGAAGTGACCGGCGCCGCCATCACGCAGGTCGTCCCGGTCGACCGAGGTGATCACCACATATTTCAGTTTGAGCCGGGCGATGGTACGCGCCATGTTCTCGGGCTCGGCGGCATCGAGCGGGTCGGGCCGGCCATGGCCGACATCGCAGAACGGACAGCGTCGCGTGCACTTGTCGCCCATGATCATGAAGGTTGCTGTGCCGTTGCCAAAGCACTCGCCGATATTGGGACACGAAGCTTCCTCGCAGACCGTGTTCAGGTGGCTCTCGCGCAGGATCTGCTTGATCTCGTAAAAGCGCGTGCTGGGAGATCCGGCCTTGACGCGAATCCAGTCGGGCTTCTTCAGCACCTCGCCGCCCTGCTCCACCTTGACCGGAATGCGCGACAGCTTGGCCGCCGCCTTCTGCTTGGCGCCGGCCTTGTAGTTGTCGACGGTTTGCGCTTCGCGCACGGTTTCGTTGGAGCTCATGTCATGCCTCGTGACGAGCCGCCTCTAGCGGCATGGACCCCCTCGGGGGGCAGAGAACTTATGTGAACGTGGGGGCTCATTTTTTTATGGCGGCAGCAGCATGCCGAGCTTCTGACCCAGTAGCTGTGCCGCCTCGTCCCAGGTGGTAGATACGCCGATTGTAGAAAGGTCCACCGTCTTCAGCCCCGGGTAGCCGCAAGGATCGATCCGCCCGAAGGGTTCCAGGTCCATCGCCACATTGAGCGCCACCCCGTGATAGCTGCAATGATGGCTGATCTTGATGCCGAGGGCGGCGATCTTGCCGAGTCCCTCGAAGCGATCGTGCGTGCCCCCACCCCAACCCTCCCCCAAAGGGGGAGGGAGTGAACTGCCCTCAGCCTGACCCTCACTCAGAAGGCGATGGATTGAACTGCCCTCAGCCTGACCCTCACCCGGAAGGCGAGGGAGTGAACTGCCCCCTCCCCCTTTGGGGGAGGGCTGGGGTGGGGGCAACCGCGCATGCGAGAACGGATCGTCCAGCCACACATAAATTCCGGGCGCGCCGGCCACGCGATGTCCGGTCACACCAAACTCCGCGAGCGTCCGGATCACCGCCTCCTCGAGCCGGTACACATATTCCTTGACGAAGTATCCGGCGCGCCGCAAGTCCAACAGGGGATAGGCCACCACCTGTCCAGGCCCGTGGTACGTAACCTGTCCGCCGCGGTCGGTGGCAATGACGGGAATCGGTCCGGCGTCGCGCACATGCTCGGCCCGCCCGGCCAGCCCCTGCGTGAACACTGGCGGGTGCTCGCAGATCCAGAGTTCGTCCGGCGTAGCTTCGGTCCGCGCGGCGGTGAAGGCCCGCATCTCCTGGTACGTGGGCAGGTACTCCAGCCGGCCGCGCGCCACTCCCTGCATGGCTAGGGCCTGTTCACAGTACGACTTTGACCATCGGGTGGGTCGAGAGCGTTCGATACAACTCGTCGAGCTGCTCACGGCTGGTCGCAGTGACGGTAATGGTGACGCCCAGGTAATTGCCCGCCTTGCTGTCCCGCAATTCGACACTCGCGGCGTCGAAACCGGGGTCGAATTGACGCGCGATCAGCGTGACGGCATGGACGAAACCATCCACATTGGCGCCCATCACCTTGATGGGAAAGCGCGAGGGGTAGTCGATCAGGGATTCCCTGGGAAGATCCTGGGACTGCGGAAGCGGATTGGAAATCGTCATGTCGAGGCTTGTTTCGCACGCTGATACCCAGCGTAGAGCCTCTCATACATGGGTCCGGGACGGCCTGTTCCAATGGCTTGCCCATCGAGGCGGGTGACCGGCAGGATCTCCTTGGACGCATTCGAAAGCAGAAGCTCATCGGCCTCGAACACCTGTGCCCGTGGGATTCTCCGCAACTCGAAGGCCATCCCGGCTTCCCCGCAAAGCTCTTCGATGAGGCCGTAACGGATGCCTTCGAGCACGAGGTTGTCTTTGGGAGTGCCGAACACGGTGCCGCCGCGCACCACCCAGACGTTGGCTGCCGCGCCCTCGCTCAGCAAGCCGTCGCGGAACATGATGGTTTCCGCCGCGCCTGCGTCCACGCTGAGCTGGCGCCCCAGCACCGACCCAGCCAGGCTGATGCTCTTGATGTGGGCCTTCTTCCAGCGGAAGTCGTCGGCAGTGACACAGGCAACGCCATCGGACCGGTCGGCCGCGGACGGCGGAGTGATCCGATTGCTGGTGACAAACACAGTCGGCGTGATATCCGGCGGCATCGCGTGATCCCGCATGGCCACGCCCCGTGTGACCTGGATGTAGATCAGCTGATCCACCTCGGACGCGCTCTTGCCGAGGGTGCCGGCGTAGGCGTCCATCAGCTGCTGGACGAGTGCGCGCCATTGCTCATGGCTCATCGGATTGCGGATGCGCATTTCGGACAGGCTCCGGTCCAGCCGGCTCATGTGCTGCGCAAAGCGGAATGGCCGGCCGGCATAGACCGGCACCACCTCGTACACACCGTCGCCGAAGATGAAGCCGCGATCCATCACGCTGACCTTCGCTTGCCGCAAGCTGGAGAATTCTCCGTTGAGATAGCAGGGAAGGTCAGCAAGCATTTCGGAAGTCATGGGGCAATTGTGCTTTGTTGTCGCACGCGTGGCTCAGGTTCGCCGCCGGCGTATCAAAGCCCGACAGCGCGCTCGGGTACGGCGAACCTTCTCGGGTTTCTACTTATAATCAAGGGCTTTGTGAGAATGTTCGGGCAATAGCGGGGCTGGATTCCAATGAAAAAAGTCGCCCCGCTGCCTGATCTGGATGATGACGAGGACCGTCCCTTCAAGCAGCTTACCGCGCATGAGGCACAGCAGTTGCGTGAGCTCAACCCCCCGGTATCGATCTGGTGGGTGGTGGCGGGGCAGGCAGTGGTGGGGCTCGTGGTGGCTTTGGCTGCCTGGGCGGCCACCGGGAGGCAAAACGTAGGGTGGTCGGCCGGATATGGCGCATTGGCCGTGGTAGTACCCGCGGCCATTTTTGCGCGGGGGCTGACCCGGCGTTTCTCCTCGCGCACTGCCGGCGCCGCCGCTGCCCGGTTCATGGCGTGGGAGATGGTCAAGCTGGCCACGACGGCGGCACTGCTGGGGCTGGCCCCCAGGCTGGTGCCGGCACTGAGCTGGCCAGCGTTGCTGGTCGGGCTGGTGCTGACGGTGAAGGTGTATTGGGTGGCGCTGGCGTATTCGCCCCGGCGCCCTGCTAACGGAAACTAAAGAGTCGAACAAAACAGATGGCTGCTGAAGAACATGCAATGACCGCCGGTGAATACATCATTCACCACCTGACGCATCTGCAGAACCACAAACCGGCATCCGTCGTCGACTTCACCGTCTTCAACTTCGATTCCATGTTCTGGTCCATCGCGCTGGGCATCCTCACATGCTGGGTGCTCTGGCTGGCGGCGCGCAAGGCGACCTCGGGTGTTCCCGGGCGCTTCCAGGCGGCCGTCGAATTCCTGGTGGAGATGGTCGACTCGCAGGCCAAGGGCATCGTGCACAACGCCAACAGCCGCAAGTTCGTGGCACCGCTGGCCCTCACGGTGTTCGTCTGGATCATCGTGCTCAACACGATGGACCTGCTGCCAGTGGACCTGCTGCCGCTGATCTGGGAAAAGATCTACGGCGCTGCGGGGGGAGATCCCTCACACGCCTACATGCGAGTGGTCCCGACCGCCGATCTTTCGATCACGATGGGCCTGTCGCTGTCGGTGCTGCTGATCTGCCTGTACTACAACATCAAGATCAAGGGGATCGGTGGCTGGGCCCATGAGATGGTCACCGCGCCTTTCGGGACCAGCAAGAACCCGGTGTTTGCGCTGCTGCTGGGCATCGTCAACCTGGCGATGCAGTTGGTTGAATTCGTCGCCAAGACGGTGTCTCACGGCATGCGGCTGTTCGGCAACATGTACGCGGGCGAACTGATCTTCCTGCTGATCGCGTTGCTGGGCGGCGCGTTCACGTTTTCGTTCGGCGGCTTCGTGCTCGCCGGGCTTCACATTCTCGCCGGCTGGGCCTGGGCGGTGTTCCACATCCTGATCATCTTGTTGCAAGCGTTCGTGTTCATGATGCTGACGCTTGTGTACGTGGGGCAGGCTCACGACTCGCACTGATTTGAATGAAGTAGCAGTTCTCTTTCGCTTTTTCTCGTTAACCAAAGTCCCTTAGGAGTCATCATGGAAGTTATCGGTTTTGTCGCTCTGGCCGCCGGCCTCATCATCGGCCTTGGCGCGCTGGGCGCCTGCGTCGGCATCGGCGTCATGGGCAGCAAGTTCCTTGAATCGGCCGCTCGCCAGCCGGAACTCATGGGCGAACTGCAGACCAAGATGTTCCTGCTGGTCGGCCTGATCGACGCCTCGTTCATCATCGGCGTTGGTATTGCGCTGTGGTTCACGACGGCCAACCCGTTCCTGGCGCAGATCGCCCTGATCGCCCCGAAGTAATCAGCGAATTTTTTCCGCGTCCCAAGTTATGCCCCGCAGCCATTGCGCCGTGGAGCGAAGGATGAAAAAGTGAGCATTACCGCAACCCTCATCATTCAGGTGATCGTGTTCCTGCTTCTGGTCGGGTTCACCATGAAATTCATCTGGCCGCCGATCACCGCCGCGCTCGACGAGCGCGCGACGAAGATCGCCGAAGGCCTTGCC
>JBKJHN010000223.1:0-27535 GCA_046599015.1 Ramlibacter sp. | reverse complement strand
AACTGGCCCAGCTCGTGGCTGGCGCGGTCAAAACCCGCGAGCCGGGCCAGGACCCTGCAACGCGCACATTTCAGGCTTTTCGGATTTTCATCAACGCCGAGCTTGAAGAGCTGCAACAGGCGCTAGAGGCGAGCTTGGACATTCTTCATCCGCATGGACGTTTCGTGGTGATCAGCTTTCACTCGCTGGAAGACCGCATCGTCAAGCAGTTCATCGTGCGTCATTCGCGCGATGTCTTCGATCGCCGCGCGCCGTTTGCCGCACCGAAGCCGATGAAGCTGAAGGCGATCGATCGCGTGAAGCCGTCGGCCGCCGAAGTCGCCGCCAATCCGCGCTCACGCAGCGCGATCATGCGGGTCGCGGAGAGGACGGAATCATGACCCGCCTGAATCTCGTCCTTCTTTTGGGCCTGATCGCCAGCGCGCTGTACCTCGTGCAAGTCCAATATCAGTCGCGTCGCCTGTTCACTGAACTCGACAAGGCCATCAGCGACGCGCGCCGGATCGAAGTCGAACACGAGCGCCTGCAGGTCGAAAAGCGCGCGCAGGCGACGCCGCTGCGAGTGGAGAAACTCGCGAAGGAACAGTTGCGGATGCGCGGCGCCTCGCCCGCCATCACACAGTACGTCACGCTCAAAGACCCAGCCTTCCCGCTGGTGCCTGCCACACCATGAGCCGCAGCCTCGCTTATACCTCCAGCCCGCTGCTCGCGAGCAGGACGCCAGTTTGGCGCAGCAAATTCATCGTCGCCGCGCTCGCGCTCGGCTTTCTGGCACTTGCCGGACGCGCTGCCTGGGTTCAGGTGTTTGCCAACGAGTTCTTCCAGAAGCAAGGCGAAGTTCGCTTCGCCCGCACACTGGAGCTGCCGGCGAATCGAGGGCGCATCCTGGACCGCAACGGACTGCTGCTCGCCACGAGCGTGGTGGCACCCAGCATCTGGGCGATCCCCGAGGATGTCGAGCGCGATCCCAGGAAGCTGGCCCGACTCGCCGCGCTGCTGGAGATGCCGCTGGCCGAGCTCGAAAAGAAGCTCGAGAACGAGGACAAGACCTTCGTCTGGCTCAAGCGCCAGCTGGACCAGCCGGTCGCCCAGCAAATCGCGGCGCTGAACATCAAAGGCATTTACCAGCGCAAGGAATACAAGCGGCAGTACCCCGAAGCCGAGGCCGCCGCGCACGTGGTGGGTTTCACCAACGTCGAGGACCAGGGCCAGGAGGGCGTGGAGCTCGCGTTCAACCAGGAGCTGGCGGGCCGGCCCGGCTCGCGCCGCGTCATCAAGGATCGGCTCGGCCGCGTGGTGGAAGACGTCGGCGACCAGGTCCCACCGGTAGACGGGCGCGACTTGCAGCTGTCGATGGACAGCAAGGTGCAGTTCTTCGCTTACCAGAAGCTGCGCGACGCCGTGATCGAGCACAAGGCGAAGGCCGGCAGCGTGGTGGTGCTCGATGTGCACTCGGGTGAAGTGCTAGCGCTGGCCAACTATCCAAGCTATTCGCCGAACAAGAGACTCAACCTTTCGGGCGCCCAACTGCGCAACCGGGCGCTGACCGACACCTTCGAGCCCGGCTCGACGATGAAGCCGTTCGTGATTTCGCTGGCCCTGCAGACCGGATTGGTGCGCCCCGAGACCGTCATCCAGACCGCGCCCGGCCGCCTGAATATCGGCGGCTCCATAATCAGCGACGCGCACCCACATGGCGCGTTGACGGTGAACCAGGTGATCCAGAAATCAAGCAACGTCGGCACCGTCAAGATGGCGATGCAGATGCAGCCGCGCGAGATGTGGGAGATGTTCTCGCAGGTCGGGTTGGGCCAGAAGCCGCACCTGCCTTTCCCCGGCATAGTCAGCGGCAGGTTGCGCGCCTACAAGACGTGGCGACCGATCGAGCAGGCCACCATGAGTTATGGCTATGGTCTGTCGGCCAGCCTGTTCCAGCTGGCGCGGGCCTATACGGTGTTCGCGCGCGATGGCGACCTGGTGCCCGAGACGCTGCTCAAGTCGGACGCCCAGCGGGCCGGCGTGCGGGTGCTGGAGCCCGCCACCGCACAGGCGGTCCGGAATATGCTGCACCTGGCCGCCATGCCCGGCGGCACCGCACCCAAGGCGCAGACGATGGGCTACTCCGTCGGCGGCAAGACCGGCACCGCGCACAAACAGGAAGGCCGGGGCTACGCCGACAAGAAGTATCGCGGCTTCTTCGTTGGACTGGCGCCGGTGGAAAACCCTCGCATCGTTGTCGCCGTGATGATAGACGAGCCGAGCGGGGGCAAGTATTTCGGCGGCGACGTGGCCGCGCCGGTATTCAGTGCGACGGTGCAGCAGACGCTGCGGATGATGGGGGTGCAGCCCGACATGAACGTTCGCCCGCAGGTGGTGGTGGACGCCGTCGAGGAATCGTTCTGATGCGCCAAGTCCACAGCCCGCACGAAGCCGCGCAGTGGTTGCGCAGCCGCGTCACCGGCACGTTGCATTGCGACAGCCGCAAGGTTGCGGCGGGTGACGGCTTCATTGCCTGGCCGGGCGCGGCAACAGACGGCCGCAAACACGTTGCGTCGGCGCTGGTGCAGGGCGCGGCCGCCTGCCTGGTGGAGCGCGAAGGCGTGGAGCAATTCGGCTTCGACGCGGATTCGATCGCGGCCTATGCTCAACTCAAGCCGGCCACCGGGCCCATCGCCGCCGCGTGGTTCGAGCAGCCCTCGCATGAACTCGACGTGCTGGCGGTAACCGGCACCAACGGTAAAACGTCGACTGCGTGGTGGCTGGCACAGGCCTTGTCCGATTTGAAGCCTGAGCCGATTGCGTGCGGATTGATCGGCACCCTGGGCGCCGGAAGGCCACCGAACCTGAACTGTGCCGGCCTGACCACGCCCGACCCGGTGCTGCTGCAGGGGCAGTTCCGGCGGTTCGTGAACGAGGGCCTGAAAGCCTGCGCAATCGAAGCCTCGTCGGTGGGCATCGTCGAGCGACGGCTGGACGGAACTCGCGTGCGGATCGCGATCTTCACCAACTTCACGCAGGACCATCTCGACTATCACGGAACGATGCAGGCGTACTGGCAAGCAAAGCTGGAGCTGTTTCGCTGGCCCGGCTTGCAAGCCGCCGTGGTCAACATCGACGACGAGAAGGGGCGGGCCTTGGCGCAGTTGCTGGAAGGCGGCAGCGTCGATCTCTGGACCGTCTCCTGCAGCGAACGCGCAAGGCTGGCGGCGCAAGAGCTTGGGTACGACGACCAGGGCTTGCGATTCGTGGTCCGGGAAGGACGCCAGCAGCACACCCTGGCGACCCGGCTGATCGGGCAGTACAACGTGTCCAACTTGTTGGGAGTGATCGCAACCATGCGCGCACTCGGAGTACCGCTGGCCGCCGCGGTGAAGGCGTGTGGAGGGGTTTCGCCGGTACCCGGCCGCATGGAACGCCTCAGCGCACTGGGCCAGCCGATGGTGGCGGTGGACTATGCGCACACGCCCGATGCATTGGACAAGGCGCTCCAGGCGCTTCAGCCGTTGGCGCGCCAGCGTGGCGGCCAGTTGTGGTGCGTGTTCGGCTGCGGCGGTGATCGGGACCCGATCAAGCGCCCGCTGATGGCCGCAGTGGTCGAGAAGAACGCCGATCGGGTGGTGGTCACCAGCGACAACCCGCGGGGCGAAAAGCCCGAGAACATCATCAGCCAGATCCTGCTGGGTTTGTCGCACGAAGATTGCGTTCAGGTGCAGGCCGACCGTGCTCTGGCCATCGCCGAGACCATCGCGGCGGCCGCGCCTGAGGATGTGGTGCTGCTGGCAGGCAAGGGCCATGAGGACTATCAGGAGATGGCGGGTGTCAAGCATCCGTTTTCGGACCTGGCGCACGCGCAGGCCGCACTCGATGCGAGGGTTGCCGCATGATCACCATGTTCACGCTCGAGCAGGCCCTGCGCTGGATTCCCGGCGGATTCCTGGTCGGCGATGGCTCGACAGCGGTGCAGCGCGTGCACGGCGACACGCGCACTTTGCAGCCCGGCGACCTCTTCGTCGCGTTGCGGGGCGAGCGCTTCGATGCCAACGAGTTTCTTGCGGACGCACAGGCGAAGGGTGCAGTGGCAGCGCTCGCGCATCGCGGCAAGTTGCCGGCAGGCTTTGCGGGCATCGTGACGGACGACACCCGCCTCGCGCTCGGCTCGTTGGCCGCCGGCTGGCGGGCCCAGTTCAAGTTGCCGTTGATTGCGGTAACTGGCAGCAATGGGAAGACCACTGTCACTCAAATGATTGCGGCCATCCTGCGCGCCTGGCAGCCGCAGGCCATGCTGGCGACCGAGGGCAATCTGAACAATGACATCGGCCTGCCGCTCACGCTGTTGCGGCTGCGCAAGCAGCACCGGATAGCGGTCATCGAACTGGGCATGAATCATCCGGGCGAAATCGCCTACCTCTCCAACATCGCGCGGCCCACCGTCGCACTGGTCAACAACGCACAACGCGAACACCAGGAGTTCATGGCCGGCGTCGAAGCGGTGGCACTCGAGAATGGCGCAGTCCTTGGCGCGCTTGGGCCCAGCGGCACGGCCGTGTTCCCGGCGGGCGAGGCGTTCACGCCGCTTTGGAAAGACCTGGCGGGCGCCCGCGCCTGCATGACTTTCGGCACGCCCCAAGAACTTGCGTCAGGCCAGCGGGCCGACATCGTTTTGGCCGGGACTGAATGGCAAGGCGGGCATTGGCAGGTGAGCGTGCAAACGCCCGCCGGTGCCTGTGCCTTCCGGCTCCATATCGCCGGCCGCCATAACGTGCGCAATGCGCTGGCGGCCTTGGCATGCGCCTTGGCCGCCGGCGTTCCGCTGGCGTCGATCGCGCGGGGCCTGGAAGCCTTCGAGCCGGTCAAAGGCCGTTCGCGCGCATTGGCCGTGGAGCTGGCGGGGCGAACGATCACGCTGGTGGACGACACGTACAACGCCAACCCGGACTCGGTGCGCGCCGCGATCGATGTGCTGGCCGAGTTGCCCGGACCGCGCTTGCTGGTGCTGGGCGACATGGGCGAGGTGGGCGACCAGGGCCCGCAGTTCCACACGGAAGTGGGCGAGCATGCGCGCACTCGCGGCATCGAGCAGTTGTTCACTCTGGGTGAGCAATCGGTCGCCATGCGAGGCCGGCACTTTCAAGACATGGCGGCGCTGATCGCGGCGGTGCTGGCTCACTTACCAGGCGCGGCCAGCGTGCTGGTCAAGGGATCGCGTTTCATGAAGATGGAGCGGGTGGTCGAAGCCATCACGCGACAGGCACAAGAAGAACACGTGGGGGCTGATCCCGCCGACAGGCCGCCCTTAGGCGCGAAGGCCCCCTCGGGGGGCAGTGCAGCGTCTTCAGACGCAAACGTGGGGGCTAATCAAGATGTTGCTTAGCCTTGCCGGTTGGTTGCAGACCTTTGGACCCGAGTTCGGGTTCCTTCGTGTTTTCCAGTACATCACCTTCCGCGCGGTGATGGCGGCGTTGACCTCGCTGCTGATCGGGCTCCTCGCGGGTCCGTGGGTGATCCGGCATCTCACCGCGCTGAAGATCGGCCAGCCCGTGCGCGGCTACGGCATGCAGTCCCACCTGGCCAAGACCGGCACGCCGACCATGGGCGGGGTGCTGGTGCTGTTGTCGATCGCCATTTCGACGCTGCTGTGGTTTGACCTGACCAACCGTTTCGTCTGGATCGTGTTGGTCGTCACCTTGGGCTTTGGCGCCATCGGCTGGGTGGACGATTGGCGCAAGGTGGTGCACAAGGATCCGGAAGGGATGCGGTCGCGCGAAAAATACTTCTGGCAATCGGTGATCGGCCTGCTCGCCGCGCTGTATCTCGTGTTCAGTATTTCCGAAAGCTCCAACTGGCGCGTGCTGCAGCTGTTCTATACCTGGGTCCAGTCGGGGTTCGACGTCAATCTGCCACCCAAGGCCGGCCTGCTGCTGCCCTTCTTCAAGGAGGTGAGCTATCCGCTGGGCGTGTTCGGCTTCGTGATCCTCACCTATCTCGTGATCGTCGGTGCGAGCAACGCGGTGAATCTCACCGACGGGCTGGACGGGCTGGCGATCATGCCGGTGGTCATGGTCGGTTCGGCGCTGGGCGTGTTCGCCTACGTGACTGGCAGTGCGGTGTACTCCAAGTATCTGTTCTTTCCCCATATCCCCGGCGCGGGGGAATTGCTGATCTTCTGCTCGGCGCTGGCGGGAGCGGGACTGGCGTTCCTCTGGTTCAACACGCACCCGGCCCAGGTGTTCATGGGCGATGTCGGCGCGCTCGCCCTCGGCGGCGCGCTCGGCACCATCGCGGTCATCGTGCGCCAGGAGATCGTGCTGGCCATCATGGGCGGCATCTTCGTGGTGGAGGCGCTGTCGGTGATGGCGCAGGTGATGTACTTCAAGTACACCCGCAAGAAGTACGGCGAAGGCCGGCGCATCCTCAAGATGGCGCCGTTGCATCATCACTTCGAGCAAAGCGGATGGACCGAAACGCAAGTGGTCGTGCGTTTCTGGATCATCACCATGCTGCTCTGCCTGGTCGGCCTGTCGACCCTGAAGCTGAGATGAACATGCTGGACCGACATGTCCTTGTTCTCGGCCTGGGGGCCTCCGGGCTGGCCATGGCGCGCTGGTGCACGCGTGCGGGCGCACAGGTTACGGTAGCCGACACGCGCGAGGCGCCGCCGCAACTGGGCGCGCTGCGCGAACAGCTGCCGCAGGCGCGGTTCATCGGCGGGGCGTTCAGCCCGGAATTACTGCAGGGCGCAGTGGCGGCCGTGTTTCGCAGCCCGGGCCTCTCGCCGGAACAAGCCGCGCCAGTGCTGACGGCGGCCGCCGCGCAAGGCTTGCCGGTCGGTGGCGAACTGAGCCTGTTCGCCGCGGCGCTGGCGCACCTGCGCAGGGAACAGGCCTATGCCCCGGTTGTCCTCGCGGTGACGGGCACCAATGGCAAAACGACGGTCACGGCGCTGACCGGCCAGCTGATCGAGCGCAGCGGCAGAACCGTTGCAGTGGCGGGCAACATCGGCCCCAGCTTGCTGCAAACGCTGGCCGAAAGAATCGACGCGAACGCGCTGCCGCAGGTCTGGGTGGTCGAGTTGTCGAGCTTTCAGCTGGATGCCGCGGGCGATTTCGAACCCACCGCGGCTGCGGTTCTGAACCTGACGCAGGATCATCTCGACTGGCACGGCACGATGGATGCGTATGCCGCGGCCAAGGCCCGCGTGTTCGGCAAGAGCGGGCTGATGATCCTCAACCGCGAGGACCCGCTGGTGATGAAGATGCTCCCCGAGCCCGTCAAGCGCAAGGGTGGCAAGTTCGAGCAGCGGGCCTGCGTCACGTTCGGCGCCGACATGCCGCAACGTCCCGGCGACTTCGGCATCGAGGTGGTGAACGGGATGGCCTGGCTGGTGCGCGCTCTCGAAGCCGACGAGACGCAAAGGCGCCGCAAGGACACAGCGGAAGAACTGCATTTCCAGCGGCTGATGCCCGCCGATGCGCTGCGGATTCGGGGCCGCCACAATGCCATCAACGCGTTGTCGGCGCTCGTGCTGGCCGGCGTGGCCGGCTGTCCACTCGGCCCCATGCTCTACGGTCTGCGCGAATACCGCGGTGAGCCGCATCGGGTCGAGCCGGTGGGCACGGTGAACGAGGTGGAATATTTCGACGACAGCAAGGGCACCAACGTCGGCGCGACTGCGGCGGCGTTGCAGGGTTTGGGCGCGGAGCGCAAGGTCGTCGTCATTTTGGGCGGCGACGGCAAGGGCCAGGACTTTTCGCCTCTGGCTGCACCGGTGTCACGTTATGCCAGGGCCGTCGTACTGATCGGCCGGGATGCGCCAAAGCTGCGCGCCGTGCTCGAACCGGTTGGCCTGCCGCTCCTGGATGCGCAGTCGATGGAGCAGGCGGTGATGCTGGCGACCGAACGCGCCCATGCGGGCGATGCGGTGCTGATGTCACCGGCCTGCGCCAGTTTCGACATGTTCGACAACTACGGGCATCGCGCCGAGGTGTTTCGCCGGGCTGTGCATTCGCTGGCGCATGAAGCAGGCGTGGAACTGGAGGGGATCGCGTGAATGCGCTGACACAACGCCTGTCCGGATGGGTGGGCCGCACCGCGCACGATCCGCTGGCGCTGCCGATTCACGGCAGGGGTTACGAGCCGGCGACAACGGCCGTGCCCGCGCCGGTGCAGGGCTTCGATCAAGCGCTGCTCTGGGTGACGGTTGCGCTGCTGGCGTTCGGTTTGGTCATGGTGTATTCGGCTTCCGTTGCGCTGCCGGACAACCCCAAGTTCGGCCGCTACGCCCACAGCCATTTCCTGGTTCGGCACGCCGCCTATCTGGCGCTTTCTTTCGTTGTCGCGCTGCTTGCGTTCCAGGTGCCGGTGGCGACCTGGGAGAGGCTCGCGCCCTGGCTGTTCGTGCTGTCGCTCCTGCTGCTGATCGTCGTCCTGATTCCGTTCGTGGGCAAAGGGGTCAATGGCGCGCGCCGATGGATCGCGCTCGGGTTCATGAGCTTTCAGCCATCCGAGCTGGCCAAGTTCGCCGTCCTGCTGTATGCGGCCGACTACATGGTTCGCAAGATGGACGTGAAGGAGCGGTTCTTTCGCGCCGTGCTGCCCATGGCGGCAGCCGTCGCGATCGTGGGCCTGTTGCTGCTCGCCGAGCCCGACATGGGCGCTTTCATGGTGATTGCCGTGATCGCGATGGGCATCCTGTTCCTGGGCGGCGTCAACGCACGCATGTTTTTCCTGATTGCTGCCGTGATGACGATTGCCTTCGTCCTCATGATCGCGCTATCGGAGTGGCGGCGCGAGCGCATCTTCGCGTACCTCGATCCCTGGAGCGAGAAGCATGCGCTGGGCAAGGGTTACCAGCTTTCGCACTCGCTGATCGCCATCGGCCGCGGCGAGATCTTCGGCGTCGGCCTCGGCGGCAGCGTCGAGAAGCTGCACTGGCTGCCGGAGGCGCACACCGACTTCCTGCTGGCGGTGATCGGCGAGGAGTTTGGTCTGGTCGGCGTCATCGCGGTGATCCTGGCGTTCCTCTGGATGACGCGACGGATCATACTCATCGGCCGCCAGTCGATCGCGCTCGATCGCGTCTTTGCCGGGCTGGTCGCACAGGGTGTCGGCATCTGGGTCGGCTTCCAGGCCTTCATCAACATGGGTGTCAACCTGGGCGCCCTTCCGACCAAGGGGCTGACGCTGCCGTTGATGAGTTACGGTGGATCGGCGATTCTGATGAACCTGGTGGCGATCGCGGTCGTCCTGCGCATCGATTACGAGAACAAGGTGCTGATGAGAGGGGGCCGGCGATGACCCGCTGTGCTCTCGTCATGGCCGGCGGCACCGGAGGTCACATCTTCCCGGGGCTGGCCGTGGCCGACGCCTTGCGAGAGCGGGACTGGCAGGTGCATTGGCTCGGCGCGCGCGGCAGCATGGAAAGCCAGTTGGTGCCGCCGCGCGGTTTTGCTTTCGAGACCATTTCGTTCTCCGGTGTTCGCGGCAAGGGCCTTGCCACATTGGCGTTTCTGCCGGTACGGCTGCTCAAGGCGTTCTGGCAGAGCATCCAGGTGATTCGTCGCGTCAAGCCCGACGTGGTGATCGGCCTGGGCGGCTACATCACTTTTCCGGCCGGTATGATGAGCGTGCTGCTCGGCAAGCCGCTGGTGCTGCACGAACAGAACTCAATCGCCGGCATGGCCAACCGCGTCCTGGCGGAAGTCGCCGACCGGGTGTTCACGGCCTTTCCGAACGTGTTGAAGAAAGCTGCCTGGGTCGGCAATCCGTTGCGGGCCGGCTTTCTGCAGCAGCCCGGTCCGGCCGAACGCCTGGGTTCCCGCAGTGGTCCGTTGCGCGTGCTGGTGGTTGGCGGCAGCCTGGGCGCCAAGGCGCTCAACGAAATCGTTCCGCAGGCATTGGCGCTCATTCCGTTGGAGCACCGGCCGCAAGTGCTGCACCAGAGCGGCGCGAAACAAATCGATGCGCTTCGCGCCAACTACCAAGGTGCCGGAGTCAAGGCGGATCTGACGCCCTTCATTGACGACACCGCGCGCGCTTACGCCGATGCGGATCTGATCGTCTGCCGCGCCGGCGCCAGCACTGTGACCGAGATCGCAGCCATCGGGGCCGCCGCTGTCTTCGTCCCATTCCCTTCGGCGGTCGACGACCACCAGACCACCAACGCCAGGTTCCTGGTCGATGCCGGTGGCGGCTGGCTGGTACAGCAACGCGACCTCACCGCGCAGTGGCTGTCCGACCTGATCCTGAACACCGGACGCGATGAACTGATCCGCCGCGCGCTCGCGGCCAGGAGCATGCGCAAGACCAACGCGACCGCCGAAGTGGTCGCCGCTTGCGAGGAGCTGGCCAAGCCATGAAGCACGCCATCAAGCACATTCATTTCGTCGGGATCGGCGGGGCCGGCATGTCGGGCATCGCCGAGGTGCTGCGCAACCAGGGCTACCTGATTTCGGGCTCGGACATCGCGGACGGCCCGGTCTTGCGCCGGCTCGAAGCCCTGGGCGTCAAGGTCTTCATCGGCCATTCTGCCGCCCACATCGTCGGCGCCGACGCCGTGGTGACCTCCACGGCAGTGCAAGCAGACAACCCCGAAGTGTTGGCCGCCCGCGCGCGCAAGATTCCAGTGGTGCCCCGCGCGATGATGCTGGCCGAGCTGATGCGTATCAAGCAGGGCATCGCCATCGCCGGCACCCACGGCAAGACCACCACCACGAGCCTGGTGGCCAGTGTGCTGGCTGAAGGCGGGCTGGACCCCACCTTCGTGATCGGAGGCCGGCTCAACAGCGCGGGCGCCAACGCCCGGTTGGGCGCCGGCGATTACATCGTGGTGGAGGCCGACGAGTCGGATGCATCTTTCCTGAACCTGGTGCCGGTGATGGCCGTGGTCACCAACATCGATGCCGACCACATGGAGACCTACGGGCACGACTTCGCAAAGCTGAAAGGCGCGTTCCTCGAATTCCTCCATCGCATGCCTTTCTATGGCACCGCCGTCCTCTGTGTCGATGACCCCGCGGTGCGGGAGATCTGGGCCGACGTGCAGTGCTCCGTCACCAGTTATGGTGTGAGCGACGATGCCCAGGTGCGGGCTATGAACATTCGCGCGGTCGCCTCGCAGATGCACTTCACGGCGCAGAGGCGTAACGGGGTGACGCTGCCCGACCTGGACGTGGTGCTCAACCTGCCCGGACACCACAACGTGCTCAATGCGTTGTCGGCCATCGCTATCGCGGTGGAGCTGAACGTGCCGGACGAAGCGGTTAAAAAAGCGATGGCCGAGTTCAAGGGCGTGGGGCGCCGTTTCCAGAGCTATGGCGATGTCCGCGTCGCGCCCGGCAATGGCGGCGGCCGCTTCACTGTGATCGAAGACTACGGTCATCACCCGGTGGAAGTCACCGCCACGCTGGCGGCCGCCCGTGGCGCGTTCCCGGGGCGCCGCCTGGTGCTGGCATTCCAGCCGCACCGCTATACGCGCACGCGCGACTGCTTCGAGGATTTTGTCAAGGTGCTGGGCCAGGCCGATGCGGTGCTGCTGGCCGAGGTGTACGCGGCCGGTGAAGCGCCTATCGTGGCGGCCGACGGGCGCTCGCTGGCGCGCGCGATGCGCGTGGCGGGCCGGGTCGAGCCGTTATTCGTGGATGACGTTGGCGCCATGCCCGCCGCGATTCTGGAGATGGCCCGCGATGGCGATGTCGTGATGTGCATGGGTGCCGGGTCGATCGGCAGCGTGCCGGCAAAGCTGGTGGAAGTCGGAGGGGGCGCATGACCGCGCACAAGGATCCGCATACCCAAGCCGCGGCGTTCGGCAAGGTGGCGGTGCTGATGGGCGGCCACTCGGCCGAGCGCGAGGTCTCGCTGATGTCCGGCAGCGGCGTGCTGAAAGCATTGCAATCCAAGGGTATCGACGCGCACGCTTTCGATCCGGCCGAGCGTGACCTGTCGGAACTCAAGCGAAAAGGGTTCAAGCGTTGCTTTATCGCGCTGCACGGCCGGTTCGGTGAGGACGGCACCGTGCAGGGCGCACTCGAGCTGCTGGGGATCCCGTACACCGGATCCGGCGTCATGGCGTCGAGCATTTCGATCGACAAGGTGATGACCAAGCGGGTGTGGCTGGCTGAAGGCCTGCCGACGCCCCGCTACACGCTGCTGCGCCGCGGCGCGTACACGACGGAGCAGGTGCGCTCGGTCCCCGATGACCTCGGCCTGCCGCTGATCGTCAAGCCCGCCCGGGAGGGTTCGTCGATCGGGGTGGTCAAGGTGATGGGGTATTCGGACATGGCGGCCGCGGTGGAGCAGGCGGCGGCGCTCGACGCCGACGTGCTGTGCGAGGAGTTCATCGCCGGCGACGAAGTCACCTGCCCGGTGCTGGGCGCGGGTGACGGCGCGCGGCCGTTGCCCGTCATCCGGATCGTGGCACCCGAGGGCAACTACGACTACCAGAACAAGTATTTCACCGACGACACCAAATACCTGGTCCCCTGCGACTTGCCGGAGGGCGAAGAGCAGGCCATTCAGGAGATCGTGCTCAAGGCCTACCTGGTGCTTGACTGCCGCGGCTGGGGGCGGCTGGATGTGATGATCGACGGGGCCACGCGCCAACCGTATCTGCTGGAGATCAATACCTCGCCGGGCATGACCGGCCACTCGCTGGTGCCCATGTCCGCGCGCGCGGCGGGGATCAGCTACGAAGACCTGTGCCTGCAGCTGCTCGCTTCAGCGGCGCTGGATCAGGAGAAGGGAAGGAGAGCCAAGTGAAGACCGCGCTGTCTCCGCCGCTGGATATCAGGCTGATGAACGTCACAGCCACGGCATTGATGGGGGTGTTCCTGGTCATGCTGCTGGCGACGGGCGCCTGGTGGGCGCTGCGCCATCCGTTGTTCGCGATCTCGGGCATCACGGTGCAGGGCGACGTTGCGCACAACAACGCGCTGACGCTGCGCGCGAATGTCGCGCCACGGCTGGCGGGCAATTTCTTCACCACCAACCTGGCGGCCGCGCGCCAGGCCTTCGAGGGCGTGCCGTGGGTGCGTACCGCCATCGTGAGGCGCGAGTTCCCGAACCGCTTGCGCGTGCAATTGCAGGAACACCAGGCGGTTGCGTTCTGGGGCGCCGACAGCGAGTCGCGGCTGCTCAACAACTTCGGTGAGGTGTTCGAAGCCAATGCGGGTGACGTGGAACAGGATGGACTGCCGCGGTTGGCCGGGCCCGACCAGCAGTCGCTCCAGGTGCTGGCCATGTACCAGGCCGTCAAGCCGCTCTTCGAGCCCCTGGACCTGTCGGTTGAACGGCTGGCACTTACGGCGGGAGGGAACTGGCAGGTCGAGCTGGAAACTGGCGCGGCCATTGAACTGGGACGAGGAACACCGGACGAAGTGACGGTGCGCACGCAACGTTTCCTGCGGACGTTGACGCAAGTGGCTTCCCGCTACAAGCGCCGGCCGGACGCGCTCGTGTCGGCGGACCTGCGCTATGGCGATGGGTATGCGGTGCGTTTGCGGGGCGTTGGCACCACGAGCGCCGACACGGTCAAGAAGTAGCGCGAGACGGAAAGCAGAACTACAGGTACAGCAATGGCAAAAGAATACAAGGACCTCGTCGTTGGGCTGGACATCGGAACCGCCAAGGTGATGGCGGTCGTGGCCGAAATCCTGCCCGGCGGCGAGCTCAAGCTGGCCGGCTTCGGCGTGGCGGCGTCGAACGGGCTCAAGCGTGGCGTCGTGGTCAACATCGATGCCACAGTGCAGAGCATCCAGCAGGCATTGAGAGAAGCCGAGCTGATGGCGGACTGCAAGATCACGCGCGTTTACACCGGCATCACCGGAAGCCACATCCGTGGCATCAACTCCAGCGGCATGGTCGCCGTGAAGGACAAGGAAGTCACCCCCGCCGACGTGGCGCGTGTCGTGGAGACCGCCCGGGCGATCAACATTTCAACGGACCAGCGCCTGCTGCTGGTCGAGCCCCAGGAGTTCGTGATCGACGGCCAGGATGTCAAGGAGCCGATCGGCATGAGCGGCATCCGGCTCGAAGCCAAGGTGCATATCGTGACGGGAGCGCAAAGCGCCGCCGAGAACATCATCAAGTGCGTGCGCCGCTGCGGCCTCGAAGTCGAGCAGCTGATGCTCAACCCCCTGGCTTCCAGCCTTGCAGTGCTGACCGAGGACGAACGGGAGCTCGGCGTGGCCGTGGTGGACATCGGCGCCGGCACCACCGACGTGGCGATCTTCACCAACGGTGCGATCCGTCACACCGCCGTGATCCCAATCGCTGGGGACCTGATCACGAGCGACATCGCGATGGCCCTGCGCACGCCGACAAAGGACGCGGAAGAAATCAAGGTCGAGAGCGGGTATGCCAAGCAGCTGCTGGCCGACGCCGAGCAACAGGTCGAGGTGCCAGGCCTGGGCGACCGCTCACCCCGCATGTTGTCCCGGCAGGCGCTGGCCGGCGTGATCGAGCCGCGCGTCGAAGAGATTTTTTCGCTCGTGCAGCAGGTGGTGCGCGAGTCGGGCTACGAGGAAATGCTGTCGTCGGGCATCGTGATCACCGGCGGCAGCGCCGTGATGCCGGGCATGATCGAACTGGGCGAGGACATCTTCCTGAAGCCCGTCCGCCGGGGCATTCCCAAGTACACCGGCGCCTTGTCCGACATGGTGGCGCAGCCCCGCGCGGCCACCGTCATGGGCTTGCTGGAGGAGGCGCGACTGGCCCGGATGCGCGGCCTGAAAGTCGCACAAAAAAACGGCTCCATGAAAACCGCCTTCGGCCGCTTCAAGGACTTCATCGTGGGGAATTTCTAGTGTCGCGCGCCAACAAGTTATGGCTGGCGCGCGGCAGTCCTCCCCGGCGCCGAAAGGAGCGATGGCGATGCACCGGTCCGCCAGCCCCCGCTCCATGACCCACAACAACGATCTTTTCAAATTGGCAACTGCAACGAAATCTGGAGAATAAAAGATGAGCATCGAAATGATTGAAGTCGAAGAGTTCCACCTCGGCACCCAGATCAAGGTGATCGGCGTCGGCGGTGGCGGCGGGAATGCGGTCGAGCACATGATCGGGCGCGCCGTGCAAGGCGTGGAATTCATCTGCGCCAACACGGATGGGCAGGCGCTGGCGCGCAGTTCCGCGCACAAGACGATCCAGCTGGGGCACAGCGGGCTGGGGGCTGGCAGCAAGCCCGAGCGAGGCCGCGAAGCGGCGGAGCTGGCGGTCGATGACATTCGCACCGCCATTGACGGCGCCCACATGCTGTTCATCACGGCGGGCATGGGCGGCGGCACCGGCACCGGCGCGGCACCGGTGATCGCGCGGGTGGCCAAGGAGATGGGCATCCTTACCGTCGGGGTGGTCACGAAGCCGTTCGACTGGGAAGGCGGGCGCCGGATGACCAACGCCGACAATGGGCTGGCCGAACTCGAAGCCAATGTCGACTCCTTGATCGTGGTGCTCAACGAGAAGCTGCTCGAGGTGCTCGGGGACGACGTCACACAGGACGAAGCCTTCGCCCACGCCAACGACGTCTTGAAGAACGCGGTCGGTGGCATCGCCGAAATCATCAATGAGTACGGCAATGTCAACGTCGACTTCGAGGACGTCCGCACGGTGATGGGCGAGCCGGGCAAGGCGATGATGGGCACCGCGGTGGCGCACGGGCCCGACCGCGCCCGCATTGCGGCCGAACAGGCGGTGGCCTGTCCGCTGCTCGAAGGCATCGATCTGTCCGGCGCCAAGGGCGTGCTGGTCCTGGTTACCGCGGCCAAGGGATCGCTGAAGCTGAACGAATCCAAGCTGGCCATGAACACCATCCGCGCCTATGCCTCGGCCGACGCGCATGTGATCTACGGCGCGGCTTACGACGACAGCCTGGGAGATGAAATGCGCGTCACGGTGGTGGCCACCGGTTTGTCGCGGCAGGGCCAGCGCCGCACCGCTCCGCCGCTGCAGGTGCTGCGCACCGGGACTGACAACGTGCCATTCAATGTCCCGACCATCCACAGCGTGGTGGGCGGGCCGGGCGCGGGGTCGAGCACCACCCAGCCTGACTACGGCGGGATGGCTGTGCCCAGTGTCTGGCGCACCAACCGCACGCAGGCTGCCGCCAAGGTGGACGCGCTGTCCAGCGGCGGTATGGACGATTTCGAGATCCCGGCGTTCCTGCGCAAGCAGGCCGACTGACACTTTCTGGAAATCTAAAAGAGCAGTTCTCCAAGCGGTAGTCTTCGGGGGGTGGGCTTTGCAAGTGGTCCACCCCCCTCTTTTCTTTGCGCTGAACCTTGGTACGTCAGACGGCTCCAATCGCCTTGCCAAGTAAAATCAGTCCCATGCTCCAGCAACGAACCCTCAAGGCACTCACCAGGGCGGTGGGTGTCGGCCTGCACAGCGGCCAGCGGGTCGAGCTGACCCTGCGTCCTGCCCAGCCGGACACCGGCATCGTGTTCCGGCGCGTCGATCTGCCCATTCCGGTGGACATCCCGGTTTCGGCTCAGGCCGTGACCGACACGCGGTTGGCCTCCACCATTTCCAGTGGCGGGGCCAAGGTGCACACGGTAGAGCACCTGATGTCCGCCTGCGCGGGGCTGGGCCTGGACAACCTGTATGTGGATATCACGGCCGAAGAAGTGCCGATCCTGGACGGCTCTTCGGCCTCGTTCGTGTTCCTGCTGCAAAGCGCGGGAATCGAGATGCAGAAGGCGCCGCGCCGTTTCGTCCGCGTGTTGCGGCCGGTGGAAGTGCGCGAGGGCGAAGGCGACAACCTGAAGTGGGCGCGGTTGGAGCCCTATCACGGCTACAAGCTGAGTTTCGAGATCGACTTCGATCACCGGGTAGTGGATTCCACCGGGCAACGCGTGGAGTTCGACCTGAGTTCAGGGTCGTACGCGCGGGACATCGCCCGGGCCCGGACCTTCGGCTTCACCAAGGATGTGGAGACGATGCGGGCCAACGGCTTGGGGCTCGGGGCCGGCATGGACAACGCTGTGGTGATGGACGACTACCGCGTGCTCAATACCGATGGGTTGCGCTACGACGATGAGTTCGTCAAGCACAAGATCCTCGACGCGATGGGCGACTTGTATCTCATCGGCAAGCCGTTGCTGGCGTCGTACAGCGCCTTCCGTTCCGGCCATGCATTGAACAACAAGCTGCTGCGCGAGCTGCTGTCGCAAGAGGCGGCTTTCGAGCTGGTTACGTTCCAGGATGAGAAGCAGGCGCCGGCCGGTTTTGCCCAGCCACTGCGGGCCTGGTAACAGAGATGCTTGTCTTTCGCTGGGCGATGCTGCTGCTGTTGCTGGCATCGGCCGTGTGTTTCGCTTTCTACGCCGGAACCGGCGAGCCGCGCTTCAAGCGGTTCGGGCTGACTTTGTTGAAGTGGACCCTGGCAGCAGGCTTCCTGTTCTTCGCCGTGCTGATCCTCGAACGCGTCTAGTAAGTCCGTCCCGCCTTGTACATCCCGCTGGTTTTGCGGGCCGTGCCCGTTGCCTGCGCGATCCGGTCCATCGCCGCTCCGGCGTGGGCATGCGTGATCGCCAAGCCCAGCGCATCGGCCGCGTCCTTGCCCGGCAGACCTGGCAGGCGCAACAGGCGCTTGACCATTTCCTGCACTTGCGGCTTGGCCGCTTTTCCGTGTCCGGCCACCGCCTGCTTCATCTGCAGCGCCGTGTATTCCGCGACGGCCAGTCCGCAATAGACCAAGGCCGTGACGCAGGCGCCGCGGGCCTGCCCAAGCAACAGAGTGGCCTGCGGGTTCACGTTCACGAACACGATCTCCACCGAGGCGACATCGGGTTGGTAGCGTTCCTTGACTTCGGCAATGCCGTCGAAGATCACCTTCAGGCGCGCGGGCAGGTTACCTCGATCCACATGGGTCGTACTGATCGTGCCGCTGGCCACATACGTCAGCGCATGCCCCGCCACGTCGACCACGCCGAAGCCGGTGGTCTGAAGTCCGGGGTCGATGCCGAGGATTCGCATGGCGTCGATTCTGCGCTACGCACCGACAGTCAGGGCAGGGCGGCGTCGCGCATGCGTGCGACGATGGTCGAAGCACGGCTGGCGAGATAGCCCGAGTGGGGCAGCTTCTCGAAGTACCGTGGCCGTGGCAGCATCACCGCAAGCCGGGCCGCTTCATAGGCGGAAAGCCGCGACGCGCTTTTGCGGTAGTAGTGCTGGGCGGCCGCCTCGGCGCCGAACACACCCTCTCCCCATTCGACGCTGTTCAGGTAAATCTCCAGGATGCGTTCCTTGCTCAGCATCTTTTCCAGGGCGAAGGTCAGGATGAATTCCTGGCCTTTTCGCAGCAGCGTGCGCTCGCCCGAGAGCAGCAGGTTCTTGGCCAGTTGCTGCGTGATGGTGGAGCCCCCGACGATCTTCAGTGCCCTGGCACTTGCGGGCGCCTGCGAACTCGGGGCCTGCCGCGGCTTCTGCTGGGCCGCCCGCTCCTCGGCCTGCGAGTTGCGCTGCCAGGCCTTTTCCACCGCTTCCCAGTCCACGCCGTCGTGGTTGGTGAAGCTGCCGTCTTCGGAGGCGATGACTGCGCGCTTCAGGTTGTCTGAAATTTCACCGTACGGTATCCACTGCTGACGCCAGCGCAACTGCTTCTTCTGGGTGGCGATGCGCCACGCCTCGGAGCGCTGGAAGCTGGTGGACTGCGGATCCACGGTGGCCGCCAGCGCGATGCGAGCCAGAAAGAAGATCTGCAGCGCCGCGGCGGCAACCATGACCAGCACGATCCATCGAATCAAGGCGCGCATCGTACGGCTGGGCCTCGTTCGCAGGCCTCAGGCCGATGTGGCGCGCAGTTCGGCCAGCACCTGCGCCGCCGGCGGGCGCACGCCGCGCCAGACCAGGAAAGCCTCGGCGGCCTGCTCCACCAGCGTGCCCAGGCCATCGCGACCGGCCGCCCCGTGTTCACGGGCCCACACCAGGAATCCCTGGGCCGCCGGCCCGTACATCAGGTCGCACGCGAGTGCGCCTGGCTTGAGAACGCTGGCTGGCACCGGCACCGCCGCGTCACTCAAGCTGCTTGCCGTCGCATTGATCACCACGCCGTAGACGCCTCGCAGCTGCGCCAGTTCGGGCGCCTCGAGTTCGACGCCGTGCTGCTGCGCCAAAGCCGCATGGCGCTGGATCAAGGAAGCGGCCCTGGCTTGCGTGCGGTTGGTGACCACGATGCGGCGCGGGCGGGCCCCGATCAATGGGCCGAGCACGCCCGATGCCGCGCCGCCGGCGCCGACCAGCAACACATCGAGTCCGGCCAGGTCAATGCCCGCGTTGTCCCGGATATCGTTGACCAACCCGACGCCGTCGGTGTTGTCCCCGAACACGGCCGGGCCGTCGAAACGCAAGGTGTTGCCGGCTTGTGCCAGCTGCGCGCGAGGCGACAATTGCGTCGCCAGCGCAGGCGACTCGAACTTGAAGGGCACGGTGACGTTGCAGCCCTTGCCGCCCTCCGCGCGAAATGACCGCACGGCTTGTGCAAAACCGTCCAGGGGAACCAGCCGCTTGACATACTGCAGTTGTTGTCCCGTGAGCTGTGCAAAGCGCGCGTGAATCCAGGGCGACTTGCTGTGCTCCACCGGGTTGCCCATGACGCAGTACAGGTCGGCAGTCATTGGTTCGTCAAACGGGTTTCCAGCGTTTCGTCGCGCGTGAACTTGAAGCGCGACACCACCACGATCTGATCGGCCTTGCGGCGCATCGCGTCGCTGAAGCGGCCGAACGGGCCGGCGCTGCGGGCGATGGTGCTCGCGCGCCGATCCAGCGCCAGGCTGCCTGAAGTCTGCGCCACCTCGGCGTCCAGCACCTTGCCATCGAAGTTGACCGTAACCACCATCGTCAGTTCGCCGTAGAGCTTCTTGCCGGCCACTTCGGGAAAGTGTTGCGTGCCCCGGTCCTCGATCTTGCGGCGCAACCCGTCGTAGTACATCGCATAAACCTCTTCGCGCGTCGACGGGCTGATGTAGCGCTTTTTGGGCCGGGCGTTTTCCTCGTTGACCCGGCGCTCGATCGCCGCCAATAGCTTGACCAGCTGGCGGCGCTTTTCCTCGCGCGCCTGGGCTTCGGGATTGCTGGTCGGCTGCTTCGGGTCGGGGGGTGGAATGGCGGCCAGCGTCTTTTTGAGGCGGGCCAACAGCAGGGCCTGTTCCTCCTGCATGGAATCGATTTTCTTCTGCGCGTCCTCCGCCGCGTCGCCCATCTCCGTCAGTGCCGACGGCGGCAGCGGGGAAGTGGCGTGGCCCTTGGCCGCGTCCCCGCCTCCGGCCAGCGTGGTCTGGGCGATCGCGCGCGCCTTGTCGGCCTTTTCATGGGCCTTGGTGTTGACCAGGATGACTTCGAGCGGAGTGTCCTCGAAAACCCGGTTGAAGCCTTCGGGGTCGACGAAGCGCACCGTCAGCAGCACAGCGTGCACGGCGAACGAGGCGCCGAGCGCGATCTGCAAGGTACTGAACGAACGCAGGTTCACGAAAGGGAATTATCCGTGATTACGGTCGCGCAGCCGCGCAGTTACGCGGGTCGCCGGGATGGGTTGTGGCGCGGCGTCAACTCGCGCCCGCCAAGTCGGCGGCGGCGCCGTCCGCGCCTTCAGTGACATCGACCGCGATCGCTATGGGGCCGGCCACCGGTTCGTCTTCAGCCTCTTCCTCGGCATCGATCGGTTGTGGCGCTAGATCCAGCCTCTCGAGCACGGTGCCCTTGATATCGAGGCTGATCGGGTCGATCGCGCCGAGTTTGACCCGCAGCCGGGCACCGCGTGGGAGTTCGGCGCCACCGAGTACCGGCAAAACCAGCGGCAGGTCGTCGGCGCGCACCAGGCCTTCCTTGAACATCGTTCCCACCAGCTCGGTGATGCCTTGCTGTTCGAGGTACTTCAGGGCCCAGAACCGCTCCATCCCGGCCTGATGCGCGTTGTATGCCGAGTAGGCGGCGTCGAAGCCGGAAATGATCGAGAACAGTTCGGCATCCTTGGGCTTGAACGGCGCCGCCAGCGCCGCTGTCCGGCCGTGACGCGCGGCGGCAATGATCTGCCATTGGTTCACCAGGTCGGTGTAGCGGCGCAACGGCGAGGTGCTCCAGGCATAGCTCTTGACGCCGATGCCCGCGTGCGGCAAGGGCCGGGTGCCCATACGCACCTTGACTCCCGGGGCCAGGCTGGCCTGGCTGCGATAGATTGCGGGCACGCCCAGCTCGCCCAGCCAATTGCCCCAGGTGCTGTTGGCCAGGATCATGGCTTCCGCCACGATCAGGTCCAAAGGCGCGCCGCGGCGCCGAGTCGTGATCTGGACCTGCTCCTCGCCGGTCGGCTCGCCCGCGTCGTTGCCCACGAGGCGGAAGTTGTAATCGGGCCGATTGAAGCTTTCGGGTTTGCCGCGCACCGCCTCGCGCAGTGACTTCAGGTGCAGCGCCAGCCGATGCAGGAACGACAGCGGCTCGTGCAAGGCCGAAACGGGATGCGCACTGTCGACACTCGCATTCGAGTCCTGCAGCCACTGCTCGGTGACCACGGCATCCAGCTGGTCGTGCCGCAAGTTGGCGGTGATCGGCACTCGCTCGAGGCGGGTTTCGGTGCTTTTGGCAAGCAGGGTGGATTCGTCGAAGCTGACGTACAGGGAAACTGCAGGGCATTCGCGACCTTCCAGCAGCGTGTAGGCCTGCACCACGTCGTCCGGCAGCATGGTGATCTTGTAACCCGGCATGTACACGGTTGAAAGCCGCTGCCGGGCAACCTGGTCGATTGCACTGGAGGGCTGCAGCGCCAGACCCGGCGCGGCGATGTGGATGCCCACCGTCACCGTGCCCGAGCCCAGCCCCTGCACCGAGAGCGCATCGTCGATTTCGGTGGTGCTCGAGTCGTCGACGGAGAAGGCCTCGACCTTCGCCAAGGGCAGATCGTCCTTGATCGAAGGTGCCTGCAGGGCCGGAAAAGCCGTGCCCCTGGGAAAGTTCTCGAAGAGGAACCGCTGCCAGTGAAACTGGTAAGGCGAGGCGATGGCGCCGGCGCGCTCGAGCAGGTCCAGCGGCGCCGTGTGCGTGGCGCGCGAGGCTTCAACCACTGCCTTGTATTCCGGTGCGTTCTTGTCCGGCCTGAACAGAATCTTGAAAAGCTGCTCCTGGATCGGCGCCGGGCATGTGCCTCCGGCGAGTTCAGCAGCCCAGGCGGAGATCTGGGCCTGGACCTGTCTTTTCTTTTCGATCGCGGCCAGTGCCTGCTGCAGGATCTCGGCCGGCGCTTTCCTGAAACGGCCCTTGCCCGCCCGGCGGAAGTAGTGGGGCGCTTCATAAAGCCGCAGCAGTGCCGCCGCTTGCTGCGCCACAGTGGCCTTCTCGCTGAAGTAGTCGCGCGCAAGATCGGCGAAACCGAATTCCTCTTCAGGTGCGAATTCCCACGCCAGCTCCAGCTCGATGGTTTGCGCGAGTGCCTGGGCTTCGCGCAGCAGTTCGCCCGGCGCGGGTTTCTCGAACTTCAGCAGGATATTGCCGCCCTTGACCTTGACGCGTTTCCCGCTGTCGAGCTCCACTTGCGCGGACGACTCGGTTTCCGACAACACCCGGCCGGCCTGGAACTTCCCGGCTTCTTCAAACAATGCAAACATGGGATCGATTGTCGGGCGTGCCGGCTGATTTGCCGTTGGGCCGTGTTGATCAGGTATAAAAAGACTTGCCACGGATGGCGGCGGCGCCGGCCCTCGACCGTGCTGCACCCAAAGTATGGCACGACAGAGCGGGCGCACACACAGTGAGTCGGGATCGGCCGGGCCGGTGGGATGCCCGGGCTCGCTGATCAAAACTCCAACTGGAGAAATCGGAAAACCTGATCGATGTGCTGGTCGAAGTCGGAAAGCGCGTGATCACCGGCATCGAGCAGCTTGATCGTTGCTCCAGGATAACGCCCCGCCATCTCTCGCCAATCGAGCACCTCGTCGCCTTTTGCGATCACCGCAAAGTAGTTTTCCGGACGCGCGACCGGTCCGCATTCCAGCGCCCGAAGTTCATCCACGAAACCCGGCTCGAAGAAGAAATGCTGGTCGGGATCATGCCAGGCAGTCTGCTCGCCGGTGTATTTGGCCAGGTCGCGAGCCGGGTGGATCGCCGGGTTGAGCAGAACGGCCTTGCAGCCGGTTGCCTCGGCGATATATGTCGCATAAAAGCCGCCGAGAGAGGAGCCCATCACCGCCATTGAAGTCCTGGGCCAGTCGGAGATTGCGCGCATCAGCATCTGCATGGCGGCTTGCGGCGACGGCGGCAATTGCGGGCACCACCAGGTTACTTGAGGATGGCGCCCTCTAACCCGGTCGGCGACCCGCCTTGCCTTGGTCGATAGAGGCGAGGAGCGGAAGCCGTGAAGATAAAGCAGGTGCGTAACGGCCATGCACGATGTTCCCATATTCGTGGATTCCGGCATGCGCTAGCCGCGGCCCTTCCCGGATAATCGCCGCATGTCCGCCGTATTCGACAAACCCTCGTACCTGAAGCGCTTCACGCCCATGCTTCAGGGTTTCGACGGGCCGCTCGCTTTCGCGGTGTTCCTGCTGGCCTGCGCCGGCCTGCTCACGATGTATTCGTCCGGCTTCGACCATGGCACGCGCTTCGTCGACCACGGACGCAACATGCTGATTGCCGGGATGCTGATGTTCGTGGTGGCGCAGGTGCCGCCGCAACGGCTCATGAGTTTCGCGGTGCCGCTGTACGTCATCGGGGTGGGCCTGCTGGTCGCGGTGGCGGTGTTCGGCATCACCAAGAAGGGCGCCAGGCGCTGGATCAACGTCGGAATCGTCATTCAGCCCAGCGAAATCCTCAAGATCGCCATGCCGCTGATGTTGGCCTGGTGGTTCCAGAAAAGAGAAGGCCAGATGCGGCCCGCGGATTTCGCCTTTGCCGCGCTGTTGCTGGTGGTGCCGATCGGCCTGATCGTCAAACAACCCGACCTCGGCACCGCGATCCTGGTGCTGGTCGCCGGCGTGTCGGTGATGTTCTTCGCTGGCCTGTCCTGGAAGCTGATCGTGCCGCCGATGCTGATTGGGTTGACCGCGGCCGTGCTGCTGGTCGTGTTCGAGTCGAAATTGTGCGCGGACGGCATGCGCTGGCCGGTGTTGCACGATTACCAGCAACAGCGCATCTGCACACTGCTCGATCCCGGCAAGGATCCGCTGGGCAAAGGCTTCCACATCATCCAGGGCATGATCGCCATCGGTTCGGGCGGGATGTTCGGCAAGGGATTCATGCAAGGGACGCAGACGCATCTCGAATTCATTCCGGAGCGCACCACGGACTTCATTTTCGCGGCCTATTCGGAAGAGTTCGGACTGCTCGGCAACCTGTGTTTGATCGCCGGCTTCGCATTTCTGGTCCTGCGCGGCCTGGCCATCGCGCTGGAAGCCTCCACCGTCTTTTCGCGCCTCCTGGCGGGCTCGATCACGATGATCTTTTTTACCTATGCCTTCGTCAACATGGGCATGGTGAGCGGCATCCTGCCCGTCGTGGGCGTGCCGCTGCCTTTCATCAGCTACGGCGGCACCGCGATGGTCACTCTGGGCATGGGGCTGGGCATCCTGATGTCGATTGCCAAGAGCAAACGCCTGGTCCAGTCGTGAAAGCCATGGAAAAGCCGGTCGGCATCGTGGGTGTGGGCAACATGGGGGGCGCCATGGCGGCGCGCCTGCTGGAGCAGGGCTGGGCAGTCGGCGTGTGCGACCTCGATCCGGCCAAGGTCGGCGCTCTGGAGAGCCTCGGCGCAATGGCGCGGACCACCGCTGCGCAGGCGGCCGTCGGTTGCGGTGCCCTGATCGTCTGCGTCGTCGATGCGGCGCAAACCGCGCAAGTGCTGTTCGGCAGCAATGGCGCCGCGGCGGCCATGCGGCCAGGCCAGACCGTGTTGCTGTGCCCCACGATCGGGCCGCAGGACACCGAGGCGATCGCCCGGCGGCTGGGCGCTTCGGGAATCGATGCGATCGACGCCCCCATGTCCGGCGGTCCGCAGCGTGCCAGGGATGGCACCATGAGCCTGATGGTGGCCTGTGCCGACGCGGTGTTTCAGCGGCACCGCGCGCTGATCGATACGTTGAGCACCAGGGTCTTTCGCATCAGCGAGCGTCCGGGCGACGGCGCTGCCACCAAACTGGTGAACAACCTGGTGGCGGGCATCAACCTGGTCGGCGCCGCAGAGGCGCTGGCCATGGCGCAGAGGCTCGGATTGCAGCTGGAAAAGACCTTGGATGTCATCGAGCAGTCCAGTGGCCAAAGCTGGATCGGCTCCGATCGGATGCGGCGCGCAATTGCCGGTGACTACGAGCCCCGCGCCCACATGACGCTGTTGCAAAAAGACACCCGGCTGGCGATCGAGGCCGCCGCTGCCGCGGGCTTCCGCGGACCCTTGGGCAGTGCGGCGCAGCAGGTGTTCGAGCGCGCCAGCGAAGCCGGGCTGGCGCAACTGGACGACGCGGCGCTTTTCAAGTTCCTGTCGTCGATGCCCAGCTAAACGTCGGCCGGCATTCAGGCGTGCGTGCGACGGGAGACTGTTACATCCCTCGCCGCTGACCGCAAGACCCGCAGGGGCAGCGCCCAAAGTCTAGAATGGCCTGATGATTTCCCGTGAACCCACCATCGAGCGATTGGCCATTGCGCAACGCCTGCTGCTCGAGCCGTTCGGCCTGGACGAAAGCCATTTGTTGCGCGCCCTCGGCGAGATCACCGCCCGCAAGGTGGACGATGCCGACCTGTACTTCCAGTACACGCGCAGCGAGGGCTGGAGCCTGGAGGAGGGCATCGTCAAGACCGGCAGCTTCAGCATCGACCAGGGCGTGGGGGTACGTGCCGTGAGCGGTGAGAAGACGGCCTTCGCATATTCCGACGACATTTCCGAAGCTTCGTTGCTGGACGCGGCGCGCACGGTTCGCACCATCTCGGCCCAGGCCGGCACCGGCCGTGCCAAGGTCGGCGCCAGAAAAATAGCCGGCGGGCGTTCCCTGTACCAGGGCCTGGACCCGATTGCCACACTGGACAGCACCGCCAAGGTGCAACTCCTTGAACGGGCGGAAAAGCTGGCCCGCTCCAAGGACCCGCGGGTGGCCCAGGTCATGGCCGGGCTGGCCAGCGAATACGACGTGGTGATGGTCGCCCGGGCCGACGGCACCCTGGCCGCCGATGTGCGGCCGCTGGTGCGCTTTTCGATCACTGTCATTGCCGAACAGCATGGCCGGCGCGAGATGGGTTCGAGCGGCGGGGGCGGCCGCTTCGGCCTGGACTACTTCGACGACGCGCAGGTGGAGACCTATGTCACCGACGCCGTGAACGCCGCGCTCACCAACCTCGAATCGCGGCCTGCGCCGGCCGGCGAAATGACCGTGGTACTGGGGCCCGGCTGGCCCGGCATCCTGCTGCACGAAGCCATCGGCCACGGTCTGGAGGGCGACTTCAATCGCAAGGGGGCCAGTGCTTTTTCCGGACGGGTCGGCCAGCGGGTGGCCGCCAGGGGCGTCACGGTGCTGGACGACGGCACCATTGCCGACCGCCGGGGTTCGCTCAACGTGGACGACGAGGGCCACGCCAGCCAGCGCAATGTGCTGATCGAGGATGGCATCCTGCGCGGCTACATCCAGGACTCGCTCAATGCCCGTTTGATGGGTGTGGCGCCAACCGGCAACGGCCGCCGCGAGAGCTATGCCCATATTCCGATGCCGCGCATGACCAACACCTACATGCTCGGCGGCGACAAGTCCCCGGCGGAAATCGTTGCCGGCATCAAGAAGGGGCTTTACGCCACCAACTTCGGCGGGGGCCAGGTCGACATCACTTCCGGCAAGTTCGTGTTCTCCGCGAGCGAGGCATTCTGGGTGGAGAACGGCAAGGTTCTCTATCCGGTGAAGGGCGCGACGATTGTCGGCAACGGGCCGGACGCGTTGACGCGGGTCACCATGATCGGCAATGACATGAAGCTCGATAGCGGTGTCGGCACTTGCGGAAAGGAAGGCCAGAGCGTGCCGGTGGGCGTGGGCCAGCCGACCTTGCGCATCGATGGCCTGACCGTGGGCGGCACGGCGTGAAGGCCGTTGCACCGGGTTGACCCAAGCATCAGGATGGCGACGAACTCGCGCTGCCTGGTGGCATGGCGGACGCTGGGCGAGGGCATGCTCCTGATCGACATGTACGAGCAGTGGATCGTGCGCGATCAACAGGACTTGCACGCTTTCGAAGCGGCCGAACAACCGCAGGTGGAGCGGGCGATCCAGTGGTGGAAAAAGCTGCGCCTGTAATCCGCTGGCTTGTGTCAGCGGCGCGCAAGCCAGGGTGTGCTACATTCTCCCCATGCATGCAATGCGCGCGTATTTCTTCGGCTACTTTTGGTTCTCCAGCCCACCGGCGGCAGAGAGATCCGAGCGTACCTGAACGAAACGCACCGAACTCCAAAAACCGCCGGACCTCCGGCGGTTTTTTTTTGGTGCGCCCAGCATGGGCGCACTTCTGGAGGTGCAAGTCCTCCCGCGAGCTGGCCACAGTGAGTGAAGTGAAGCGCAACTGCATGAGGGCGACCGAGTGTGGGAAGGAA
>JBKJHN010000075.1:0-12254 GCA_046599015.1 Ramlibacter sp. | reverse complement strand
AAAGCTCTTCCACCCAAACGACCGGCAGTCCGCCCTCGCCGAACTGCACGTATTCGTGATTCTTCCTAAAGATCCCATTGTTCGGCTTGTCGCGGCCAACATCGCCTAACGAGCGGCTCGCCCACCCCTTGGGGTTCGTGGCCGGGTCCCCAAACATGTCGAGCAAAATGGACTGGGCTAGGTTATCGAGTTGGGCCAAGGCGGTACGGCGCTGGAATCGCAAGGTCTCGGCCTGGTCGAGGATGGCGGCGATGCGGCGTTGGTCGGGCAGCGGAGGAAATGCAAACGGAAGGGCTCGAATAATCTTCGTGTTCAAGTTAGGCATCGTGATGCCCTTTGACTCATTGAGGAGCCACGCGCCGACATGTGGCTGCCGCAAGTACCTTCGCGCATAGCCGACCAACACCTCAGGACAATTCATCCGTATCCGGATACTCCCGGTTCCACACAGCCAGCCTGCCTCGTCCTCAGTCACTACGGCGAAGCGCGTCACGTCCCCACGGCGGCTGAAGACAATGTCGCCCACGCGCAAGGTATGACGCTTAAGCTTCTTTATATGGAGCTCAGCAACTCGCGCAATGCGATCACAAACGATGCGTCCATCGATCATGTCTTGGGGCATCACAACGGGGATACCCTCAGTTGCGTAATCTGCGGCGTGAAGTTGGCTGCCAAAAGGACCCGTCTGCACGTCCCCGCCAAACTGATCACAAATGGATCCAATCGTCATCATCGGATTTGGCTGCCGGCTACGCCCCGCCTCATCCCACTGGGCCGTCACTGCATCATCTCCAGAAGCTTCTTCATACCAAGCTGAATCTCATCCTCCAACCGTTTCAGTTCTGCCAAAATTTCCGCTGGCGCCCGATGCTGAACCTGCTCATGCACCACCTCCTTGTAGCGGTTGATGCTCAGGTCGTAGCCATTGGCGACGATGTCGGCTTTGGGGACGCAGAAGCTTTGGGCGGTGCGGGGGCGGGTGAGTTCTTCGCTGTAGATGCCGGGGGCTTCGTGCACCGAGGGGATACCCCCACCCCTGCCCTCCCCCAGAGGGGGAGGGAGTGGATGCAAACTCCGCCAGCGGGTAAGGACGTCGGGCAGGTTGTTCTTGGCGTGATCTGCGGCGCTCAGGCCTGGATCCCGGCCTTCGCCGGGATAACGATGAGAGGGGCCGGGATGACTGGCTTTTGGCACCGCGCCGAGCTTGTCCTCAGACAACAGCGGCTGCCGCTTGTCGTCAAGGCTCCAGCCGTCCGCTTGCATGTCATAGAACCACACGTTGTCCGTGCCGCCGCTGTTGGTCTTGGTGAACAGCAGGATGGCAGTGCTCACGCCGGCATAGGGCTTGAACACGCCGCCGGGCAGGCTGATGATGGCGTCGAGCTTCTGTTCTTCCACCAGCATCTTGCGCAGCGTCTTGTGCGCGGTGCTGCTGCCGAACAGCACGCCGTCCGGCACGATCACCGCCGCGCGGCCACCGGGCTTCAGCAGTCGCAGGAACAGCGCCAGAAACAACAGTTCCGTCTTCTTGGTCTTGACGACCTGCAGCAGGCCTTGGCGGTGTTGTCGTAGTCCAGGCTGCCGGCAAACGGCGGGTTTGCGAGCACCAGGCTGTACTTGCCCTCTTCGCCGCCGTGCTCCTGCGCCAGCGAGTCACGGTAGGTGACGGCGGGGTTCTCCACGCCGTGCAGCAGCATGTTCATGCTGCCGATGCGCAGCATGGTGTTGTCGAAGTCGTAGCCATGAAACATGCCATGGTGAAAGTGCTTGTTCAGCTTCGGGTCGAGGAACAGGCTGGCATGGTGGCTGCGCAGGTATTCGCCCGCCGCCACGAGGTAGCCGCAGGTGCCGCTGACCGGGTCGCAGATCACATCTTGCGGCGTGGGCGCCGTCATCTCCACCATCAGCTGGATGATGTGGCGCGGCGTGCGGAACTGGCCGTTCTGCCCGGCGCTGGCAATCTTGCCAAGCATGTACTCATACAGGTCGCCCTTGGTGTCGCGGTCTTCCATCGGCACGCCGTCGAGCAGGTCCACCACCTTGGCCAGCAGCGCCGGCGTGGGGATGGTGAAGCGCGCGTCCTTCATGTGGTGGGCGTACGTGGAGCCGTCGCCGCCCAGGCTGCGCAGGAAGGGGAAGACGTGCTCGTCCACCACCTTGAACATCTCAGCCGGCGCAAAGTTCTTGAAGCGCGACCAGCGCAGGTCGTCGTAGCTACGGCCGCGGGCGTCTTTGCCGTCGGGGAAGATGCGACGCTCGATCGGCTTCTTCAGCCGCGCCGACTTGTTCTCTTCCAGGATTTGTAAATCATCCAGCCGCCGCAGAAACAGCAGGTAGGTGATCTGCTCGATGACTTCGATGGGGTTGGCGATGCCACCGGACCAGAAGGCATTCCAGATCTAGTCGATCTTGCTTTTGAGTTCGCCGGTGAGCATCGCGTCTTCTGTGAGTAGGGACGCCGATTTTAAGGGGCGGGTTCATGCCGCCACCGCTTTATCTGCGCAGCACTTCCCTTTGCTCAGGCCCTCTTCAGCCGTTGAAGAAGAACCGCTCCTCGACCACCTTGCCATCCTTGACGGTGTACAGGCCGACCTCGTCCATGCTCATGCGCTGGCCGCCTTTGGGCGTGACGTCCATCGAGAAACGCACCACGAACTGGTCGCCGTGGACGTACGGTCCGCCGACGTCCACCTTGTGCACTTCATGGTTGGCGTACCACCACTCGCCCTTCTTCTCGACGCCGGCGCGCCCTTTGATCATCGCCATCTCGCCTTCCATCGGCTCGCGCGAGACCACGTCGTCGGACCAGAAGCGCTTGCCCGCCTCTTCGAATTTGCCGTCCTTGCACAGCTGCGTGAAGGCCTGCGCCAGTTCCTTGCTCGTCATGAGGTACCTCCTGTGAAAATTGGGAATGCAAGGGTAGCGCAATCCGGGCGCGCGCGTACTTGCTCCAAGCGCGCCCCTATCGCTCCAGCAACGCCAGCACGCCGCTTGCCGTCTTGTCTGCCGCACCCTGGTGGGCCCCGGAGAAAGTCAGCGCCGCTTTCACCGCGTCACCGAGGCGCACCGGACTCGCCGCGAGTGCAACCGCGGCGCGCAACCCCTCTTCCATCGACTCCACCCGCATTGCCGCACCCGCGCTCTCGGCGAGCTGGGCCGCCTCCGCGAAATTGAACGTGTGCGGCCCCATCACCACAGGGCAACTGCAAGCTGCCGCCTCGATCAGGTTCTGCCCGCCCAGCGGCGCGAAGCTGCCGCCCAGCAGAGCGCCCTGCGCCAAGCCGTAGTACAGCGCCATCTCGCCCATCGAGTCGCCGATCCAGATGTCCGCCGGCTTCGGCCCATTTGCCCATTGACTGCGCCGCGACACGCTGAAGCCATGCTGCACCGCCAGCGCGGCGACCTCATCGAAGCGCTGCGGGTGCCGGGGCACGACCAGCCACTGGACTGAACCCGCCTGCAGCAACTGGCGATTGGCCTGCAGGACGCGGAAGAACTCGGCCTCCTCACCCTCGCGCGAACTGGCGAACATCATCACGGGCCGACCTGCCCCGGCGCGCCACCTGCGGCCCTGCTCCAGTTGCTGCAGATTGGGCGTGGCGTCGAACTTCAGGTTGCCGAAGACACCTTTGACCGTCGCTCCGGCCTGCGCCAGGCGCTGCGCATCGCCTTCGGTTTGTGCCCACACGGCGGCAAGCGATCCGTAGGCCGGTCGCGAAAGACCTTTCAGGCGCCGCGCCTGCGCCAGCGACTTCTGGTTCAGGCGGGCGTTCGCCAGTACCAGTGGCAGCCCGCGCTCTTTTGCCGCGTCGACCAGATTGGGCCAGACCTCGGTTTCCATCAGCACGCCCGCGGCCGGCTGAAAGTGATTCAGGAAGCGGCGCACCGCCTTGGGCGTGTCCCACGGCAGCCAGGCCTGGCGATCGCCGGGGCGCAGCAGCCGCTCACCCTCGGCCCGGCCCGTGGCCGTGCCGTGAGTGAGCAGCAGGCGCAAGTCAGGGCGCAACTGCCGCAATCGCTCCAGCAAGATCGCCGCCGCCCTGGTTTCGCCGAGCGAGACGGCGTGGATCCACAGCGCGCCGGGTTCGGCCGGCGTGCGGTACCAGCCGAAGCGTTCATCGACCGCGTGCAGATAGCCAGGCTCCGCTGCACCGCGCCGTTTGAGCTTGCGTCGCAGGAACGGCTGCGCGCCAATGACGAGAAGCGAGTAAAGCGGCCGCATCATGGCAGAGGGCGAACCTCGCGCCACGCTTTCCATACCACCTCCACCGAAGGAGCCGGCTGCGCGAAAACGCTGCGTTGGCGCTGGCTCGCGATGGGCCCGGTGCGCCAAGCCGTGTCGAAGTTGTAGATCTGCACATGCGGCAGATCGAGCGCGACTGCGATGTGACTCAGCCCGCTGTCGACGCCAATCACCGAGTCGCAAGCAGCGAGGCGGTCGGTCAGTTGGCCCAGCTCCAGGCGTGGCCAGACCTGCGCCTGCGGGCCCAACGCCGCGGCAATGCGCTCCCCGCGCGCGCGTTCGGCTTCGTCGCCATGCGGCAAGCCGACGACGAAACCCTGACCGATCAAACGGCCGCCGAGATCCAGCCAGTGCGCCTCGGGCCAGCACTTGTCTGCACGCGACGTGCCGTGAACCAGCGCCACGCACGGCAAGGCATCGGCGGCGTGCCCGTGTCGGTCGGTGCCGCTCGCCCCCAGTCCGAATCGCAAGGGCCCGGCCAGCTCATAGCCCAGGGCACTGGCGCACAACTGACGCGACCGCGTCACTGCATGCACATTCGGCTGAAGCGCGACTGCGACGTCCGCCACCCAACGGGTTGGCGCTTCGTAGCTCGATCCCTCGGTCTGATTGGCCATCGCATAACGTTTGCCCTGCGCTGTCAGCCGCGCTGCGCGCGACACCAGGGCGGACTTTGTCAGTCCCTGCAGATCGATGACGGCGTCATAGGCGCGGCGGCGCAACTCGCCGGTAAAAGTACGCCAGGCCGAACGGGTGTGTGACCCCAAGGGCGATTTGCGCCAGCGCCGCAGCTCGCAACCGATCACCTCCTGCACGCCCTCGCAACGCCGCACCAGCGGCACGAATGACTGTTCCACGACCCAGTCGACACTGGCGTGCGGCAGCGCGGCCCGGATGTCCTGCACGGCAGGCATCGTGTGGACCACGTCACCGAGTGACGAGAGCTTGACGATCAGGATTCTCACAGCCCGCCATTGTGGCCTGTTCCGGCTGCGACACCGACGAAATACCTGGATCCCGGGTCAAGCCCGGGACACGTGCGCACTCAATGCGCCGCTTCGGCAATCGCGAAATCGGGCTTGATTCGCCGCAGCAGGGCCAGCATGTCAAGCTCGATGCGATGCAGCGCATCGGCGGTTTGGCCCTCGAAGCGCATGACCAGGACCGGGGTGGTGTTCGACGCGCGAATCAGGCCGAAGCCATCGGGCCAATCGACGCGCACGCCGTCCACCGTCGACACCTGGGCGGGAGATTCGAACCTGGCGCTCGCCATGAGCTGTGCGACGAGCGCGTGAGGCTCGCCCTCTTCGCACTTCACATTGATTTCGGGTGTCGAAAAGCTCGTGGGCAGCGCGTCCAGCACCGCACTCGGGTCGGCATGACGCGAAACGATTTCCAGCAGGCGCGCGCCAGCATAGGTGCCGTCGTCAAACCCGAACCAGCGCTCCTTGAAGAAGATGTGGCCGCTCATCTCGCCGCCCAGTGGCGAACCCACCTCTTTCATCTTGGCCTTGATCAGCGAATGCCCGGTCTTGTACATGAGCGGTATCCCGCCGGCCTCGCGAATGGCGGGAGCCAGGCGCTGCGTGCACTTCACGTCGAAGAGGATCGTGCCACCCGGCACACGAGTTAGCACGTCGCGGGCGAACAGCATCATCTGCCGGTCCGGGTAAATGTTGTTGCCGCCGCGCGTGATGATGCCCAGCCGGTCGCCGTCACCGTCGAAGGCCAGCCCAAGTTCCGCTCCGTGCGCGCTGATCGCCGCGATCAGATCCTTCAGGTTCTCCGGCTTGCTCGGATCGGGATGGTGATTAGGGAAATTGCCGTCGACTTCGCTGAAAAGTTCCACGACCTCACAGCCCAGCGCCCGAAAGATGCCGGGGGCCGAGTCGCCCGCGATCCCATTGCCGCAATCGACCACGATCTTCATCGGCCGCGCCAGTTTCACGTCCTGCAGGATTCGATCGCGGTACGGCGCGAGCACATTGATGTTGCGAACGTGCCCTGGTCGGGCCGCCGGCGTGGCGCCCTGCTCCATCAGCCGGCGCAAAGCCTGGATTTCCTCGCCATGAATGGCCCGGCCGGCCATCACCATCTTGAAGCCGTTGTAGTCCTTGGGGTTATGGCTGCCCGTCACCTGGATGCCGCTCGAGCACAAGGTGCTCGCAGCGAAGTAAAGCATCGGCGTGGTCACGCGTCCGATGTCGATCACGTCGACGCCGGATTCGATGAGTCCGCGCACGAGCGCGGCGCTCAGCTCCGGCCCGCTCAACCGGCCGTCCCGGCCGACCGCCACCACCTTCTCGCCTTCCTTCTGCGCGACAAAACCGAACGCGAGGCCCAGGGCATGCGCTACCTCGTCAGTGACCGTCGACGGAACAATGCCGCGAATGTCGTAAGCCTTGAAGATCGACGGCGAAAGCTGCATGAACTGTTCCCCCCAAACACTGTTGCAAATGGCAAATTGTAGGCTTCGGAGGTGGCCGCGCCGGTGCAAAGGGACATGTCCGAAAACGGCTAGTCAACGTCGGCGCGCTGGGTATGATCGGCTGCATGAGACCCGAAACCGCCGCCTTGCAACCCGACGCGTGCTATCTCGCGTTGAAGGCGCGCGATGCCCGTTTCGACGGCCGCTTTTTCATCGGCGTCACTTCGACCCGGATCTACTGCCGGCCGGTGTGCAAGGTGCGGATCCCCAAACGGGAGAACTGCCGCTTCTTCGGCCACGCCGCCCAGGCCGAGAGCGCGGGCTTCCGCCCTTGCCTGCGCTGCCGGCCGGAGCTCGCGCCGCATTCCGTGGTCTGGTCGATCCACGACGCCAGTTACATCCTCGCACACCAGGCGGCGCGGCTGCTCGATGAACCGGAGGCCTGGGGCGACGCGGCCTTGAGCGTGGCGCAGCTCGCGCAGCGCCTCGGTGTGTCCGACCGCCATGTGCGGCGCATCTTCGAAGCGCAGTTCGGCGTTTCGCCGGTGCAGTACCTGCAGACACGCCGGCTGTTGACAGCCAAGCAACTGCTGGCCGACACGGCCCTGCCGGTGACACAGATTGCGCTGATCAGCGGCTACTCCAGCGTGCGCCGGTTCAACGCGGCGTTCCTCCAGCATTACCGGCTGAATCCGACGCAGCTGCGGCGGGAAGGCGCGGCGCCGGCCGCGCAGGACTTCGCGATCCGTCTGGGTTACCGGCCGCCCTACGACGTGCAGGCCATGCTCGGCTTCTTCGGCAAACGCGCGATCCGCGGCGTCGAGTCGATCACACCATGCGACGGCGGCGGCAGCATCGGCCGCACCCTGTCCATCGAGTCTGGAGGTCACCAGCACCGCGGCTGGCTCATGGGCGAATTCGAGCAGACGCAACACCGGCTCGTGCTGCGCGTGAGCGACTCATTGCGGCAGGTGCTGCCACTCGTCATTCATCGCCTGCGCGCGACGCTCGACCTCGACGCTGACCCCGCTGCCATCAACAACGTCCTGCATGCAAGCTTCCCCGAGGGCGACGGCCTGCGGGTGCCCGGCGCGATGAGCGGCTATGAACTGGCGGTGCGCGCGGTACTCGGGCAACAGATCACGGTGGCGGCCGCCCGCACGTTGGCACAGCGCCTGGTCGATCGGTTCGGCGAACCGATCACGACGCCGTATGCCGAACTCACACGGCTGTTTCCCGAGCCTGCCATGCTGGCTCAGGCGGAAGGCGATGCGCTCGGCCTGCTGGGCATCGTCAGGCAGCGGCAAGCGGCTATCGTCGGTATTGCCCGTGCGGTGGCTGCCGGGCGTTTGCAACTGCACGGCGGCGCCGACGTCCATGCGACTGTCGTGGCGCTCAAACAGTTGCCGGGCATCGGCGACTGGACGGCGCAATACATCGCGATGCGAGCCCTGCGCTGGCCCGATGCTTTTCCGGCTGGCGATGTCGCGTTGCAGAAGGCTCTCGAAGTGCTCGACCAAAAAAGTCCGGCGCGCGCGGCGCAGGAGGCATCCCAAGCCTGGAAGCCATGGCGCAGCTATGCTGTGGTACGCGCCTGGGCCCGCATGCAATGAAAACGCTCCAGGAGTCCTCATGAAATTCCACACATCCATCGTTCAGGCGCGGTATGAAAGCCCGCTTGGTCCCATGATCCTGGCGGCGACAGCGCGCGGGCTGGCGGGCGTCTGGTTCGACGGGCAACGCCACTTGCCGGACAGTTCCGGCTGGGCGCACGAGCCCGAGCATTCGATCCTGCAACAGGCCCAGGCCCAGTTGGAGGAATACTTTGCCGGCCGGCGCGCCACGTTCGACTTGCCTCTGGACTTGCAGGGCGGCACCGCATTTCAACAGTCGGTTTGGCAGGGTCTGTTGACCATTCCGGCCGGACGCACCACCAGCTACGCAAGACTGAGTCAACACATCGGGCAGCCGGCCGCGGTGCGCGCCGTGGGAGCAGCGGTGGGGCGCAATCCACTGAGCATCGTCATCCCTTGCCACCGGGTGGTGGGCTCGGACGGCTCGCTCACCGGCTATGCCGGCGGCCTGGAGCGCAAGACTGCGCTGCTGCGGCTGGAAGGCGCGGCTTGAAGATAGCGGGCGAACCGCTGCAGGCCGAGATCAGTCCTACCGGCACGACCGCGACACGCGCGTGGCTCGCGGATTTCGTGCTGCTCGGCGCAATCTGGGGCGCATCGTTCCTGTTCATGCGGCTCGGTGTGGTCGAGTTTGGCGCGGTGCCCACGGCCGCCGTCCGCATTGCGATCGCCGCGGCGTTTCTGATGCCGTTGCTGTGGGCGCGCGGGCTGACGCCGAAGCTACGGCAAAACTGGAAACCGATCTTCGTGATCGGCGTATTCAATTCCGGCATTCCGTTTCTGTGCTTCGCGTTCGCGCTGCTGTCGATCACCACCGGGCTGTCGGCGATCCTCAACGCCACCGTGCCGCTGTTCGGAGCGGTGGTGGCATGGATCTGGCTGAAGGACCGTCCCACGCTGTCACGCATCGCCGGCCTCGTGATCGGCTTTGCCGGCGTCGCGCTGCTGGCCTGGGACAAGGCCAGCTTCAAGCCGGACGCCTCGGGCATCGCCCCAGCGTGGGCTGTGCTCGCCTGCCTGCTGGCAACGATTTGCTACGCGCTTGCGGCCAACGCTTCGAAACGGTATTTGACCGGCCTGCCGGCTCTGGTAACCGCAACCGGCAGCATGCTGGGAGCGACATTGGCGCTGGTACTGCCGGCTGTGTGGTTCTGGCCGGATCGAATGCCCGGCCTTCAAGCCTGGCTGTCGCTGCTGGTGCTCGGCGTGGTGTGCACCGGCATCGCCTATGTGCTGTATTTCCGCCTGATCGAGCGCACCGGGCCAGCCCGCGCAGTGGCGGTCACGTTTTTGGTGCCTGTGTTCGCGGTGTTCTATGGCGCGCTCTTCCTTGATGAAGCGGTCACTGGATGGATGTTGATTTGCGGCGCGGTGATCCTCTGCGGCACGGCGCTGTCGGCAGGGCTGTTCAAACTGCCTGGACTGCGACGCAGCCGATGAACTCCGGGTTTTGAGTGGGAGAGGGAGCAAGAGGCCTAATGACTTCTTTCGAACTCTTCCTGGCTGATCACGCCGGCGTGGCGCAGCAGGCCGTGGCGGAAGGTCTCCTCGGTAAAGCGCTTGAAGACATCCTGTCGCGCGCGTTCGCCCATGGCGCGATAGAAGTTCGCGTTGGCGGGGTCCATGACATGGCGAATGGCGGCCCGCAATGCCTCCACATCCGGCGGAACGATGACGCCGGTGACGCCGTCGATGACGTAGTCGCGGACACCCGGCGCATCGGTCACGATCACCGGCTTGCGCAAGCCCATGGCGTTCAGATAAGTCTGCTGTCCGGCACTGCGAACGGTTTGTCGCAGCGGAACCACCACGGCGTGGGAGTTGGCCAGCAAGGACATGAATTCGTCGTGGGTCGTGGGCGCGGCCTTCAGGTTGGGAAGATTGCGCGCCGGCTGCCACTTCGCTGCAATGCGCGTTGGAATGTCGGTGCCTTCCAGAGCCGCCTCCAGCAGGCCGTAGTCACGCACCGAGTTGCCACCGGAGAACAGATAGCCGTCGTCGCGGGTCGCCATGTCACGATAGCCGTGCAGCGTGTTGGGGAATGGCTGGAACACCACACGCTCCGGATCCACGCCCCAGATGCGCGGAAAGGTTTCGACTTCGTCGCTGCTCAGCACGGCGTAGCGGACATGCGGGCCATCGACAGCTGCAATGGCGATGCGCGCGAGCTTCGGGAGCAACCGCTTGAGAAACGGGAATTCGCGCGACAGCGACTCGCTGCCAGGTTCCCAGGTCGGGTCGTGAATCAGCACCGGCGGTGGCCGGGAGAACATCTTGAGCAGGACGGCAAACACCAGATCGCGGTAACGCTGGCGCCGGCCCACGGAGCCGCACAGGATCAACACCTGCCTGCCTTTCGCCCGCTTGAGCAGTTCGCGGTGATCGCGAAACGTGCCCACCTTTTCGGGCAGGTAATCCTCGACATAGACGTTCCACAACGGGTCGGGGCCCGGCATGGTCGCGAGAACAGGTTTTCGTCCCGTCGCCGGGCCGCTGCGAATATCAGTTGGCAAGCTCAACTCCCTTTGGCCCGGTCCGCCCTACGGCCGGCAGGCCCGAATGAATATACCTCTGGCCTTGCGCGCGTGGGGGTGGCTCTGCCACAAATTCTGCGGGCCTGCTCATCCGCGCCGGCAGGCGCAGGATCAGAAACGAGGCAGGTCACGCAAGGTACGGCCCGGGGCTTCGCTTTCAAGCGCAAGTGTCTCGGTGCTGTCGGCCAGCACGTCCACTTTGACTTCGGGCCCTGGCTCGAGGCCGCCGCTGTCATCCGGGAAGAGGCTGATCACGGTGTCGCCTTCGACCAGATGGTCGACGACTTCCGTCACGCGTGTGGGTGCGGGACGCAAGTCCCATCGGGCTTGGGAACTGTCGATCAACCCCATCATCGCCTCGACGACTTGCGCCCCCGCATAGCGCACAGCGGTAATACCGTACTTGGGGGGTGTGATGTTTTCGCCAGCGTTCTCAACCATTAGCCCATTGTGGACCGTAAAGCATCTGAGAAGATAAGGCAATCACCACAGAAGTGGTCGGACCCCACCTACGGCGCCGACGGCTTTCGGGGAGACAAAGGCCAGGGCTCGATGAACAAACCCAGGCCCTGCTTGGCTGAGTCGACTGTGCCGGCAAGGCATTTCCTCAAACGGTGGGCGGCTTGCCTCTTGGATCCTCAGGCTCGGCTGGGGGCAACTGCGGGGCAAACTCAGGCTCAACCGGGAGGCGGGTTGGATTGGGTGCCATGGGTTCCTGGGCCGGCGGCAGAGGCTCAGGTTCGACAGGATGAGTGGACATTTCTAGAACCCGCTCTTGGTCCAGCGCGCCGAGGCGGCGGAGTCTGCGGATAGGTCAGGCAGAGTGTCGAGCGCCGCCTCCGGCTTGGCGGCCGGTAGCGGGGAAAATCCGTCCTCCAGCAACTGAGGCTCTGGCTGGCCGGTATGAAGGCTGGGGTCGAGGTCGTAGGGGATCATGTGGAGACTCCTTTTGCATCATCCTGGCATCGCTGCGGCCCCTCGGCCCTCGGCGGGCACGCCAGGCGCGTGTCAGACCTTGCCGATGGGCAGGTCAGGAGTTTTCCTGGGTCATGCGCTGGGCCTCCCGCCGGACCACGGTGCTGGGCTCATGCGTGAAGGGCAGGCGCGGCAACCCGATCAACGCCTGCAACGCGGCATGCGCACGATCCATGTCTGCTCCGATCATGGCCAGCGCCACTTCATGTCCCGGCTCGTTGCGGGCGATTTCCAGGTAAGCCGCACGCAGCCTTTGGTAATCGGCCTCGGCACGTGAGACCTCCTGTTGAAGGGCCTGGACCCTTGAGTGTTCGCTGCGGCTGTAGCGCATCATCACGGCTTCCTTGAGCAAATCCGCTCGTGGAAAAATGCTAGCCAGCACGACTGTCCCGGGGTGTAGGACAAGTCAGACAGCGACGGCAGGCGAGCGCTGCCACTGC
>JBKJHN010000045.1:0-7003 GCA_046599015.1 Ramlibacter sp. | reverse complement strand
GCGGGGATCGGCAGTGTCTGGCTCGCAGCGGGCCTGATGCGCCTTGGCTTTCTGGGACGCGCCGAAGCGGGCGCTCTTGGAGCGCAGCACCTCCTCAGTCTCGCGGCCGGCGCGCTGCTGGCCACATCATTCATGCATCTGCTGCCCGAGGCTTTTGAAAGCGACGCCGGCGCGAAGAACTTGTTCACCACCTTGTTGGTGGGCCTGGTGTTCTTCTTTCTGCTGGACAAGGCTGAGTTGTGGCACCACGGGCATGAGCATCATCATCGCGGCAACGAGCACCATCATGACCATGACGAGCCCGATGGCGCGCATCAGCACGCGCCCTTGCGCTCAGGCGGCTGGGCCGTGCTCACGGGTGACAGCGTTCACTGCTTCGGGGACGGCATCCTGATCGCGTCGGCTTTCGTGGCCGACATGCGCCTGGGGCTGGTGGCGGCCCTCGCCGTGCTGGCGCACGAAGTCCCTCATCACATCGGCGACCTGGCGGTGCTGCGTTTGTCCAGCCGCGACCGCAGCGCCGCGCTGGTCAAGGTTTCGATGGCCGGCGCCGTCACGGCCCTGGGCGGGATCACCGGCTGGTGGCTGGTGGACCGGCTGCACGGGTATTTGCCGTACTTTCTGGCAGTGGCCAGCAGCAGCTTCATCTACGTGGCGCTGGCCGATCTCATACCTCAGTTGCAAAAGCGCTTGTCGGCCCGTGAGACAGCCGTGCAAGTCGCGTGGCTGCTGCTCGGAATCGGTCTGGTCACGCTGGTGAGCACGCTGGTTCACGCCTCATGACCCAATAGACGGCGTCGCGCGCGGGCGGAGTCCTACACCGGCACCGGGCGCTTTCCTACAAAGCAGCTCGGCCTTGACACCGAAGATTGTTGCCTGCCTGCCGATATTTTGAGCAGGCTGGGGGAACCAGATGAAGCGCGTCACCGTTTGCGTCCTGGCCGCGGCAGCAGCGTTGCTGTGGGTAGGCGCCGTGCGTGCCGAGCGGGGATCGCAGAACACGAATCCGGGGCTGGGCCCGGGCAGCCCCGCCAAGCCGCAAAGCGTGGCGCCGTCCGCCGGGCGGAGTCCGATGTTCGCGGCGGGGTCGGTCGCCAATGCCAGGCCGCTCCCCCAGGAACAGCGCGATGAACGGCGCTTCCTCAAGGATGCCGCTGCCGCGAACAGGTTCGAGGTCGATGCCTCGCGGTTGGCGCTGGCCAAATCCAATGATCCACGGGTGCGCTCGTTCGCCAGTGCGCTGATCAACCACCACGTCGCGGCCGGCACCGAGTTGCAGCACATGCTTCATAACCGCGGCATGGCGCCCCCGATGCTGGGAAACGAACAGCGCAAGACGCTGAACCGCCTGGTCAAGATCAGCGGCAGTAAATTCGATCGCGAATACATCCATGAAGTCGCGATCAGGCACCAGCAGGAGGCTGTGCAGCTCTATGAGAGGGCCGGCCTCACCGCCCGCGACCCGGTGCTCAAGGCGTGGATCGACCGGAGCGTGCCGGCGCTCCAATACCACCTATCGACTGCAGAACGCTTTGCCGGTACACCGCGGCCGAAACTGGTCAAGGCCGGTTCGCCTCGCGCTGCTCTCGATGGCCGCCCCTGACAGCGGTGCGGCCTGACAGGTGCGCTGACTATCGAGGTGAATAGCCGGTGACCCGCCACTTGCCATCGGCCTCGCGCACTGTGGTGACCACTTCCTGCACTTCCTGCTTGTCGAATTTGCTGACGAAATTGATGCTGACATATTCGCCGTCAGGCCGCCCTGCCAACGTGGTCTTGTAGACGGACTCGGCGGGCACGCGCTCCACCAACGCTCCAAAGGGTTGGCGCACTTTGGGGACGTTATCCATCCACGTCCCCAAAGGCACCGACGCACGAAACACGGAGCTGGACGTTTCCCATGCCCGGCCCCAGTCCCGCCTGTCGAGCAATATGAGCCAACCTGCGGCGGCAAGTCTGGCGGCAGCCTCTTTCTCGGCATTGACGTTGCTGGCCGCGTCGGCGGCAGGTGCCGGTGCGGGTGCCTGTGTGGCCGCAGCGCCGGACTGCGCCGGTGCGGGCGCTTGCTGGGTGCGTGGTGGCTTGAGCTGCGCGCTGGCCGGTGCGATGAACAGCAAAGCCGCCAGCGCGAAGAGGAGTGAGGGATAACGCTTCATTCGAATTCCGAGGCAAAAGGATTGCGAGGAGTCTAGCCTGCGCCAAGTTCCCCTCTTGTCGGTCCAGGACGCGGTGCCTATGAGAATGTGGGTCACTGTATTACTGAGTAATATACAGCGGGTGAACGATCTCAACACCGAGCAGTTAGCAGCCGTGCAGCACGGCACGGGTACCAGGACACCAACCGCCTGCAGTCCGAGACCATCGTCGCGATGAAGCCTACTGGTCAGGGCGTCACAGTGGTGGGTGACGATGCGCAGAGCATCTACTCGTTTCGCGGCGCGACAGTGCGCAACATCCTGGACTTCCCGCACCAGTTCGCTCAGCCGGCGCGCATCGTGACCCTCGAGCGCAATTACCGTAGCACGCAGGCCATCCTCGAAGCCAGCAACGCGGTGATCGGTGCGGCGCGCGAACGCCATGCCAAGAACCTGTGGACCGATCGGGTATCGAGCCATCGGGCGCAGCTGTTGCTGGTGCCGGACGAGACGCAGCAGGCGCGCTGGGTGGCCGACGAAGTGCTGCGGCAGCGCGAAGCGGGCGCGACGCTCAAGAGCCAGGCGGTGCTGTTTCGCACCAGCACGCACAGCGCCGCGCTGGAACTGGAACTCGCCCGGCGCAACATTCCCTTCGTGAAGTTCGGCGGCCTTAAATTCCTCGAAGCCGCGCATGTGAAGGACCTGCTGGCCGTGCTGCGGTTTGCGCAGAACCCGCGCGGCCGCATGGCGGGGTTCCGGGTCGCGCAACTGATTGCCGGCATCGGGCAGGCCACGGCAACTCGCCTGCTCGACGCGATGGGTGAAGCCACCGAGCCCGTCACTGTCTTGCAGCGATTCGAGCCGCCGGCACAGGCCCGCCAGGAGTGGTCGCAATTCGTGCAGCTCTATACGCGGTTGCGTGATCCGCTGGTCGCCTGGCCAGCCGAACTGGAATTGGCCAAGGCGTGGTACCTGCCGCAACTCGAGCGGATCCATGACGACGCCCAGGTGCGCAAGCTGGATGTCGATCAGCTGGTGCGCCTGGCCTCGGGCTATGCCAACCGCGAGCGCTTTCTGACGGAACTCACGCTTGATCCGCCTCAATCCACCAGCGACCGGTCCGGTGTGCCGCATCTTGACGAGGACTACCTGATCCTGTCCACCATTCACAGCGCCAAGGGGCAGGAGTGGAAAGCGGTGCATGTGCTCAACGTGGTCGATGGCTGCATCCCGAGTGACATGGCGACCGGCAGCACCGAGGAGGTGGAGGAGGAGCGCCGGCTGTTGTATGTGGCGATGACCCGGGCCAAGGAGCACCTGCACCTGATCGTGCCGCATCGCTTCTATGTGACGCAGCAAGGCGATGGGGGCGACAGGCACATGTACGCGGGGCGCACGCGCTTCATCAGCGAAGCCATGGCGGAAAAGTTCGAGCAGATTACCTGGCCCGAAGCGGCAGCGTGCAGTTTCGTCGCGGCTAAGCCGCAAGCGCCGTTACTTCAAGTGCGCGCCCGCGCTCGCGCGGCGTGGCGTTGAGATCTGTCAGCGGCCTATCGCTTGCGCCCCATTGATCTTGGCGGCGCGCTTGTCGAATGTCCACAGAGGCAACGCGCCGGCTTGAGCTGCAAGTGCAACGTGCAGACAGTCCGCGAAGTCGGCGGAGCTCTCGCGGTACAGCTGCAGGGCGACTTCGAGCGCGCGCTCCGATTCGAAGCTTAGCTCGGCGGCCGAAAGCGTACCAGCGCGTTGGTGTCGAGGGCCGGCATCAGCGCCAGGGATTCATCTGTTCCACGCCGATACGCTTGCCTTTGGGAGCCTTCAGCATGCCGGCCATGTCGAGGATGGACTTGGTTTTGGCGCGGACGATGATGGTGCCGTCGGGCATCACGGACCAGACCAGACGTGTGCCCGGCTGGGCCTGTACAAATGCCCGGACGTCCGCCGGCACGGTCGTCTGCCCCTTCGCCGTGATGGTGGATTCCGTCATTGGTGCTGTCCTTACTTTAGTCAATATTGTAATGCAGGTTCGCACTCAGCCCCAGCGCTAGGACCGCGCTGCCGACTGCCGGTCGATCTGTTCGCGGCGGCTGCGCAGCGAGCCGCTGCCATGGTGGAAATGCAGATCGGGTGCGCTCATCTCGACCGGCCGCGCGGCGCCGCTGGCCAGCATCCGCGCGATCGTCGCCTTCACGGTGGCGCCGTCATCGTCGAACGCGCCATGTTCGGTGGAGCGCGACGCGGTGATCGAACCTTCCAAGTCGCTGTTCGGCGAGAACACCAGTTCGGCCTGACCCCCCGTGAAAAGGCCGGAGAGTTCAGGGTCGGCGGCCAGGTATTTCTCCATCCCGAGGATTGGCGTGCCGGCGCCGATCGCACTTTCTTCGAAGGCGCGCGACACCAGGTACAGCAAGGACTTGTTGTAGATCTTCGAGACGTTGTCGTCCTGCTCGGTCTGGTCATCCAGCGCGAAAAGCGCGAAGCGGCCGATGCTGCCGTCGCGAATGGCGGGGACGTACGCATCCTTGAATAAGCGCGTGGTGCAGGCCGGCGCCCACAACGTGCAGGTGTCCAGCCCGATGCCGTAACCCGTCATTCCTTTCAGAAAGCCCGAGCCGATGGGACCGGCCGGCGCCGTGAGCAAGCGCACCAGTGGCGCCTGGAAAATCGAACCGGCGCTGTGGCCCACGACGTGCAGTTTGAACGGCATGCGCTGGTGCAGCGCGGCCAGCTGGTCGAGCGCGGTCGATGCGCCGCCGCCCGCCAGACTGGCGCCCAGCGCGTTCTCCTTCATCTCATCCCAGGACGCCTTGCCGCCCAGAGGGCGCGTGAGGATTTCCAGCGTGTCGTCGAGCCGGTCCAGCAGGAAGTCCTTGGCCGCCGACAGCGCCCCCTCGGGCCGCCGCCTGCGCATCGCGTCCTGCAGGAGGTTGGTGAACGTGGACCAAAGATCGCTGTTCCACACGAAGCCGATCGGATAGATGTGCGCAGCCAGCATCGCGGTGCGGTACTCCGCCATCCGCTGAATCGCGCTGCGCTCGTCCACCAGCCCGCCGTGCGCGTACAGCAGCACATGCTTCTCGGGCCACGCGGCCATGGCCTGCGGCATGTCGATCTCGAAGATGTGCCGCAGCTCGGCTTCGGAAGTGCCATAGTCGCCCCCCGGACGCAGCGCACCGTCATTGCCCAGGCTGACGATGTGCGGCCGCAAGTCGCTGTACGAGTAGGCGGCCGAACGGCCGGCAGCCGCTGAGTGCGCGATGGCCGTGGACTCGTTCAGGCGCAGCACCACTGGCGCTCCGAGCCGCGCCACCCACACGTCCGAACCATTCACCAGCCAGTCGTCGTACGAGATCCGCGCAAAGCCGCCCATGCCCCAGTCGGCGCCCCAGGAGTTCTGGATCCAGAAGCCGTCGCTGTCATAGGCGACGATTGCGAATGCATGCCCGCCCGACAGCGGCGCGGGGTAGGGGATGACGCCTCTGGCATCGGCCTCGCGCCAGCCCTGGTGCACCGTGGCACTGGCGAACAGCACGCCCACTTCCGCCAGCGCGCTGTGCATGGCGACCAGGTCCTTGTGGTTGACTCGCAGGTACGCGCCCAGAGGCCGGCGCATCGCGTCGGCGGTGCGCGCCTGCGTCAGCCCGGCGGGATCCTTAGGCGTGAGCTGGTGCGGCCAGGAGTCCTGGTTGCAGACGCCGTGCTTCTGCCAGCCCTTCATGGCGCCGCGTGCGCTGGAGCCGCTGTAGTTTTCGCCGGGCCACTCGTCGTAGCGGCGCGCCATGTGATACAGCATGCGCGCGCTGACAGGCGCTTTGTCGGGTACGACCTTGCGCCGGGCAAGCAGGTAATTGGCCACGGTGGCCAGCCCGAAGCCGGTGCAGGCGCCTTCTTCACCCTGATCCAGCACCGGCACCCGAAACTTGCGATAGGCCGCAAGGGGGAGATGCGTCGGCACTTCGATCAGCGTGGCTTCGAACATGCGGTCGCGAAAGTCCAGTGTGTCGCGCCGGACATTGAGTTTTCGCACGATCTGCTTTGCGCCGCTGCCCGTAGCAAGGGTTTCCGTCATGGGTGCTCCTATGCCCGGGCAGCTGCGGGGGCGCGCCCGAAAACGACCTGATATTAGGCCGTCAAGCTCAGCAGGGCAACAGGGGCGCGAAACATTTCCCAACACGCACAACCGGGCATCGCCGTAAATTGATGAACCTGAGCGGCAGCAAGCAACGGCCGTTCTGAAGTTCAGACAAGAAGGAGCCGATATGGAACGTTTCGATGCTGCCCGCCCTTTGGTTGCCTGCGCGCTCGCCGCCTTGACCGTTCTTGCCGGCGGATGCGCTACCAGCTACCCCGCAACGCCTTTCAGCACGGGAATGGGCGCAACCTCGGCGACTCCGGCCCCGGTGATGCCGGCGCGATTGACCGCGGCCGAACGCGATTTCGCAACCAAGGCCGCTGCCAAGGGGATGTACGAGGTGGAGGTCTCCAGGCTGGCAGCCGACCGCGCCATCAATCCCGGCGTACGCTCCTATGCGCAGGCGATGGTGGTCCACCACACCCAGGCCAACAAGGAACTCATTGCGTTGATGAGCGCCCGCGGCGTGGCGCCGCCAAAGGGCCTGGCCGCTGACCGTGCCACCAAGCTGCATCGGCTTGCCAGCCTGCCGCCCAGCACGGCGTTCGACCACGGCTATGTCAGGGTCGTCGGCGTGGAGGACCACCGGGCCAACATCGCCGCGTTTGAACGAGCCCGGCGCGATGTCAATGACCGCGACCTGAAGGTGTGGATCGACCGGATGCTTTCGGTGATGCGCGGCCACCTCGCCACGGCGGAGAGCTTGTCCGCCTCGCTTGCCGGCTGAGCGGCTGCC
>JBKJHN010000215.1:0-20767 GCA_046599015.1 Ramlibacter sp. | reverse complement strand
CCGCTGGTGTTGTTGGGAAAGTCGCCGTCGTGCGTGAGCGTGCGGGTGCGGACGAACTCGGGGCCGCCGCCCTTGTCGCAAAAGCCCAGGTCCTCGAATTGCAGCATCACGATCACCGGGTAATCGTCGTAGGTCTGAATGAAGTCGACATCGGCCGGCGTTGCGCCCGCCTGCGCATAGAGCTCGTCACGGTCCATCAACCAGCCGCCGCGCACCATCACCGGGTCGTCGGCATAGGCATTGTGTCGCTCGATGGCGCCGCGCACCAGCGCGTGCGGCAAGCCCAGCTCTCGCGCCTTCTCCTCGCGCATCACAAGTAACGCATCGGCGCCCGCGCAGGGCATCACGCAATCGAACAGGTGCAGGGGGTCGGAGATCGGCCGCGCAGCCATGTACTCCTCGAGCGTGAGCGGCTTCTTGAAAAGCGCGTTAGGGTTCTTCAGCGCGTTGGCGCGCTGGGCCACGGCGATGCGGCCGAAGTCCTCGCGCTCGGCGCCGTAGGTACGCATGTAGTGCGAAGTGATGAACGCGAAGATCGAGTTCGGGCCGCCCGAGCCGTAGGGGTAGCTGGCGTCGCGGGCGAATGCGGAGAAGCCGCCAAGCATCAGCCGGAACGAGTCGACGTGGTTGGTGTCGGCGCCGACACAAGCGATGATGTCAGCGTCGCCGGCCTGCACTGCGCGCGCCGCACGGCGCAAGGCCATCACCCCCGAGGCGCCGCCGGTGGGGATGTGGTCCAGCCAGCGCGGCGACATGCCCAGGTGCTGCGTGACGCCGACCGCGGTGTCCGGCGTCAGCGAGAAGCTGCTGACCGTCAGTCCGTCGATCTGAGCCTTGTCCAGGCCGGACGCGTCGAGCAGCGCTTTGAGCGCCTGGCCGATGAACCAGTGGGCGCCTTGCGTGGAGTAGCGCACATAGGGCACTGTCACGGGCACGGCGACGGCGACGCCTTCGTAGCCCATGCGGCCCGTCATGGCGCGGTCCTCTTCTTCATCGCCCGAGTATCGATGCAATGCGGCTGGCCGGCCAGGGCGCAGGCCAGCTCTTTGAGTTGCCCACGCTGGATTTTGTTGGAAACCGTGAGCGGCAATGCCTCGACGAACGCGATGTACCCCGGCGCCTTGTAGTAGGCCAGCCGCGACAGCGCGTGCTCGACGATGCTGCGTGCGATCGCGTCACGCTGATCGGGTCGCACTGGCTCTTGCGTGACGATGCAAGCTAAAACCTCGTCGCCGCGCACCGGGTCGGGCGTGGCGGCGACGGCGGCGCTCTTCACAGCGGGGTGTTGATTGAGGACGCCCTCCACTTCCAGCGCCGAGATGTTCTCGCCGCTGCGGCGGATCACGTTCTTCTTGCGGTCGACGAAGTAGAGCAGACCTTCCGAGTCGGCGCGCACCACGTCACCAGTGTGGAACCAGGCACCGGCCCAGGCATCTTCGGTCGCCGCCTCGTCCTTCAGGTAGCCGCCGAAGAAGCCGGCCCGGGGGTCGGGGCCGGCTGAGCGCACCAGCAGTTCGCCCGGCTCACCTGCCGGTACGTCGTGACCCGCATCGTCGACCAGGCGCACCTGCACGAAAGCTTCAGGCTTGCCGAAGCAGTGGTTGCCCACGTGCCTCGGCTCGTGGTTGGCCATGATGCAGGCCGCAGCGCCCGTCTCGGTCATGGCCCAGGCCTCGACGAGCGGAATGCCGAAGCGCTCTTCAAAGGCGCCATGGTTGCGCCGGTCCACGCCGGCTCCAAAAGCCCAGCGCACCTTGTGCTCACGGTCTTTCGTCTCGGTCGGCGAGGCCAGCAGCATCGCCGGCATGACCCCCAGGTAGTGCAGGATGGTGGCGCCGCTGGCGCGCACGCTGTCCCACCAGCTCTTGGGATGAAAGCGGTCCAGCTGCACCAGGCAGCCGCCAGCCGTCCACACCACCATCGTGGAAAACGCCATCGCGTTGACGTGATTGAGCGGCAGCGGCGTGATGATTCGCTCCTCGTGCGGACGCACCGAGGACACGCCATCGAGACCGGCATACCAGCGGCCAGCACGCAAGAAGTAATCGTTGGACACGCGGCAGCCTTTGGGCCGGCCAGTGGTACCGGAGGTGTAGAGCAGGGCACACTCGCTCAGAAGGCCAATCGGCGCATCGGCAGCCGGCGGAGGCACAGCCGCTGGAGTCAAGCTGCCGGCCGCGACATCATCGTGTGAGACCACCGCGCAATCGCTGCCGACCGCGCGCGCCGCGGCCTGCAAGTCGCGGACACGCTCCGGCAGCGCCACGGCAAGCACCGCCTCGCCGTGGCCGACGAGGTACTCGAGTTCGGCTGCGCGTAGGTCGACGTGCAGCGGCACGACACTGCAGCCCAGCGAATTGAGCGCAAGCCAGTGGAAAAGGAAGGCGGGCCGGTTTTCAAGCAACAGCGCCACCCGGTGGCCGTGGCCGTAACCAGCGGCGGCGTATGCCGCTTGCAAACACTCGACCTGAGCGGCCGCTTCGGACCACCGGATGCCACCAGCCGGGATGCCGTACGCGTCCGCCGTCACCGGATCAACCCACAGGCAGTCCGCCTGCGGACGCGCCGCTGCCGTGGTCGCGAACCGCTGGTGGACCGAGACGATCTCCATTTCGCCGTCAGATGAACAGCTGCACCGCCGGAAGCGCGGCGTCGCTGTTAAGCAGGTTCACACGCTTGAGCGTCATCTTCAGCTCGCCGTTCTGCACGGTGAGATGGTGGAAGAAGGAGCCAACATAGAACTGCAGCTCGTCACCCTGCGATTCGGTGTAGTGGAACTCGGTGCGCACCACATAGCGATTGGCCGCTGCATCCAGCGACTCGACCACGGGCATTTGCAGCAAATGATGGCAGCGGCTCGGCGGCTGCTGCGAAAACGCGCGCGGGCTTTTCAGCCGCTCGATGCGCAGGTCGCGCAACAGCTTGTCCTCGTACATGTGCGACGTGTGATTGAGCGGGTCTTCCTGCCCGGGCGCGAGCGGGACCCAATAGAAAGCGTCGTCGGTGAAGAGCGTGTTCCAAGTTTCGTACTGCTTGTCGTCCAGCAGCCGCGCCTCGCGCACCACGAAATCGATCAGGTCCTTCTCGGTCGGGGTCTGCATCGCGGTGTTCCTTACATCGTCAAGGTCATGTACCGGACCCAGGCACGGTACTGGTTGCGCATCGATATCTCGCTGGTGCCGCGCGTGGTGACATCGGCCTGTTCTTCTTCGGCGGGGTCGAAGTTGCGGTGCAGGCTGACCCATTCGTTGCCGCTGGCGTGCAGGCCGGCCTGGATGCCGCGGTAGGCGTGCAGGTCGTCGGAGCCGACCACGGAGAACGGCGAGTTGATCAGCCGGTTGTACATGCAGGTGCGCTCCAACAGCTTGTCGGGGGCGCCCTTCAGGCGGAAGGTCCAGCTCTCGATCAGGGTCTTGTCCACGGCTATCGGCCGCACCACGCGAATCGCCTGGATCGCGCCCTTGATGGTGAGCGTGGGGTAGTAGACGGTGTTGTGACGCGTCAGCGAGAGGATCTGGCCGGCGCGTTCCTCGCCGTAAGCAGACTTCATCGAGGCGTCGTACTCGGGAATGTTGGAGTACTTGCTGTGGATCGAGAAGTTCACCCCCGAGAAGCTGTGCCCGTTGTCGAACACGCGCACGCCCATGTCGTCGAAGAACTGGTAGTCGGACATGAAGGGCACGAACTGTTCGATCGCCATCGGCTTGAGCGCCTCGGCAGGCTGGCCGGCCCACATGCGTTTGGCTGTGCCGGCGGACGACTCGTGCACCACCATGGGATGCATCGTGTCGTTCAGGTTCTCGACAAACATTTTCCAGTTGCACGCGTGCATGTAGCGCAGGCACCCGCCGGCCACCTCGAGCTCGCCTTCGGGCGAACGGTCGGCCATGTTGTCGATGGAGGTGAGCGAATCGCCGAAGTAGGCCTCGAAGTCCGGCCCCGCGTCGTTGATCTTGGCGAAGATGAAGCCGCGGTACACCCGCACGTTCTTCAACACCGTCAGCCCACGCGACGCCTCGCACTCCTGCAGCCGCGTGCCCTCGTAGCCGCTCTTGCGTGGGATCGCCAGCAGCGATCCGTCGGTCTTGAACGCCCAGGCGTGATACGGACAGCGGAAGAAGGTGCCGGTGTTGCCACAGGGCTGGCTGACCAGCCGCGAGCCCTTGTGCGCGCATCGGTTCATCATCACGCGCACCGTGCCATCGGCATCACGCACCGCCATCATGGGGCGGCCCGCAATATCCATCGAGATGTAGTCGCCCGCCTTCGGGATCTGACTGGAGTGCCCGATGTAGTTCCAGGTGTTGGAGAAGAAGTGCTCCTGCTCGAGGGCGTAGATCTCGGGCGAGATGTACAGGTCGCGGTGCACCTGGTCGGGCTGCACCAGGGCGGCAATCGTTTTCGGATCGCGGTACGAAAGCGGGGACGTGCCTGTTTGCGTCGATGGCTCGAGGGTGGTGGTCATGGTTCAGCTCAGAAGTTTGTTCCTGCCACGAACCCGCGCCCGCCGCGGGTGTCGTCAAACACTTTAAACCCAAACGCTCGCCCTGCAGCGCGAGGCAGAGTTCGTCGCGGCGCCGGACGAGGACGAGTAGGGCGTCCGCTCCGCCGCTCAACTGGTGATCAGGACCGGTCTGCCTGCAGGCCGGTGAGCGCCAAGGCCCGGCAGCAGCCGAATCCCTTCGGTGAGCGGAAACTTCTCCACCCGCAACTGCAGCCGCCCATCGGCCAGCCGGGCCAGCAGCTCGGGCGCCAACTGCCGGGCCGCCGCTTCGCGCCGCACCATGTTCAAGGGCAGCAGGGCGACATCGGACAGCATGAGTTGCGGAAGGTCCAGGCGCAACTCTGTGCCCGCGGTGTAACCGACGAGCACGGCCCGGCCACCGGGGGCCAAGCCGCGCAGTGCCCCGGGCAACACGTCGCCGCCTACTGTATCGATCAGAAGTTGCGCTTCTGGCCGAAGCTCATCGAGGCGAACGGCTTCGACACCGGCCGGCACGCGGCTGCCACGGCCAGTTGGAAGCACAGCCTGGAGCTTCGCCCCCGCGGCGCGGGCGAGCTGCGCGGCGATGGAGCCGACCGCACCACTCGCACCGGTGATGAGAATGCGCTCACCCGGCTGCCAGCGGCCCAGATCGTGCAGCGTGCACCAGGCCGCGGTGCAGGGCGAGAAGAAGGCGGCGCCCAGGTCGAAAGGCACCGCGTCGGGCAGCAGGCCCATGATGTCGTCGGGGACGGCAATCACTTCGCGCCAGCAGCCATCGCGGCGCGTGCCGAGGCCGCCGCCGCGCAGCCACACACGCGACCCGGCGGGGAAGCGGTCGCTTTCGAGCACCTCGCCGGCCGCCTCTGTCCCGGGCACATAGGGCAGCGGCGGGCGCAGTGCAAAGTTGCCGCCCCAGATCGTGTGATCGATGTGGCCGACGCTGGCCGCGCGCACGCGCACCAGCGAATGACCGGGCGAGCGCACCGGGCTGGGCAGCTCCTCCAGCCGAGGCGGTTCGCCCCAGGCGTGAACGCGCAATGCCTTCATGGGACGCTTTCAAGAAAGGACCTTACGGCCGCGGCGAATGCCTCTGGAAGCTGGTCCGGCAGAGGCACCATGCCGCCAGGTACTTCGGCCACCTCGGCATGGGGCAACAGGTGGCGCCATTCAGCCGTGTGAGGGGACGCGAACGGATCGCCCGGCGCGTGGATCAGCAGCGTGGGGACGCGTAGCAGGCTTTCGACGCGGTGCTCCATGCGGTAAGCGGCGACGGCGCGATGTCCGCCCTCGACATCGCCCTGCACCTTCAGCGCGTCGGCAACAAAGGCCTGCAGCAGGTCGGGCCTACTTGCCGGGTAGAAGGCCTGGCGCTTGCGCCAGAGCGCCGTGAGGTGGTCGCCATCAGGGCTGAATTCCACGGCGTCGATTGGCGGCCGCTGGGCGCGGGCGATGCGGAAGGCCACGTTGGTGAACGGCGTCGACGACAGCACGAGGGAACGGATGCGGTTGCCATGGACGGCGGCAAGTTCGACGGCAATGACGCCGCCGGTATGGTGGCCTACGACATGGGCTTGCGCCATGCCCAACGCATCCAGCAACTGCACCGCCACCTGCGCCCAGCGCTCGATGGTCGGGGCGCCCGGCAGCGGCGCCGAGTCGCCGAAACCGGCGGTGTCCATGGCAATCGCGTGGAAGCGCTCGCCCAGCAGCGGCAGCACCGCGCGGTACTCGGTCCAGCTGCGCGGCGTTTGATGAAGCAGCAGCACGGCCGGTGCTTGATTGTCACCACAGGCGGCATAGTGGACCTGCCCGTGCGGCAGGTCGGCGAAGGCACGGCGGATGGGAGCGGACATGGATCAGTCCGGCGCGGCCGAGTCCGCATCGAGGTCCCGTGCCGCCGCCGGCTCCGGATCGACGTCCTGGGCCGCGGCGGGCCGCCAGAGCCCCGCGTGCCGGAGCATCGTGAGCGTGCGCTGCAGCACATCGCGCCGGTAGGCGCGCACGTCACGCCCGGCGTAGTCGTAAAACCCGCTGCCGGACTTCAGCCCCAAATGCCCTTCTTCCATCATCCGCGCGACGATGGCGGGCTCCTCGTACCGGGCCGGGTCGATGGAGCTGGCCATCTCGCGGCTGGCGTGGTGCAGGATGTCGAGGCCGCCAAAATCGATGAATTCGACCACGCCGATGGCCGCGAAGCGCAGGCCCATGCCAAACCTCGTAGCAGTGTCGATGTCCTCGGCCGAGGCGACGCCTTCCTCGACCATCCGGGCCGCCTCGTTCATCATTAGCGCCTGCAGGCGCGGCACGATGTAGCCTGGTGCCACGCCGCAGACCACCGGCAGCTTACCAATGGAACGCATCAGGTCGCACGTTTGCCGCACCACCGCAGGCGAGGTACCCGGATGCGTGCTGAGCTCGACGACCGGGATCAGGTAGGCCGGGTTCAGCCAGTGCATGTTCAGGAAGCGCTCGGGATGCGTGACCAGCGGCACGATCTGCGTCACCAGGATGCTGCTGGTGGTGGACGTCAGGACGGCATCGGGCCGGCAATGGCTCGACAGCAGCGCGAAGGCATCGCGCTTGGCCTCGAGCGTCTCGGGCACACCCTCGAACACGAGTTCGGCTCGGTACAGCGCCTCCGGTATGGCGTCGCCGTCGACCCATTCGACGCGTTGTACGACGGCCTCGATATGTGCAGCGGGCAAGGCCCCCAGCTCGGCGAGCACGGCGAGGCTGGAGCGGATCTCGCCCAGCGCTTCGTCGCGGAGTCGAGCGTGAGCCTCGGGCGTACGCTGGCGCAGATCGACCAGCGCGATCCGATGGCCGGCCCAGGCAAAAGCGGTGGCGATGCCCCGGCCCATGCGGCCGGCGCCGGCGGCGGCGAAGCGGGCCATGCCGCTCATTCGCCGTCGTACAGCAGCTGCTGCAGCTGCGTCCGGTCCATGCCGGCCAGACCCAGTGCCTCGAAGGTGCGCGCGCCCGTGCGCAGGTCGCGGCCCAGCCAGGCGCCCGTCAGGGCCAGCAGCCCCTGCATGACCGGCGCGTCGACACCGGCCCAGCGCGCCACCGACGCGAAGAACGCCAGCCCGAGTTCCGTGTCCTCGACGACATAGCGGTGCGTGTGCAAGTCGATGTGCTCGCGCCAGTCGCCGGACTTGACCAGCCGCTTGTGCGCGTCGCCGTACATCCATCGGTCGCTGGTGTAGTGGTCGGCCAGCGGGTAGTGCGGGGCGCCGAAGCCCAGTGCTGCGCGGATCGCAATGCGTTCGGCGTCGAGCCGGTCGGTCACGGCGCGCACCGCTGGTTGTGTACCCTCTGCGTGAATGTCCCAGCGCTCGAAGTGCTGCAGCGGCGCGGCGTTCATGACAATGAGCGGCGGGTGAATGACGGGACCGGCGTTCATTAATGCGCCCGACAGCGCATCGCCGCAGCCGTGCACGCTGGGGTAGGCCTCACGAATGACGGCCAGCGCCTCCTCGGCATGCCGGGCCGGATACACCCCGGTGGGCAATCGAACCGCGCGGATCGTGACGTTGACTTCGCGTTCGCCATGCTTGCGCGCGAGGTAGGGCAGGGTGCCCGTCTCGGCCCAGAGCACGCGGGCGCGCGAGCCCGCCTCTCGGGCGAGACGGGCCATCACGAAACTGCCGAAAGTCCCCGGTGGCAGGAACACCACCTGACCGTCGGCCAGGTGAGGGGCCAGAAGGCGTGCGATGTCGGCCTGCGCGATGGCGGGGGAGGGGATCATCAGCAGCTGTGCACCGCGAACCGCTTCGCCAATGTCCGGCGTGGCCAGACCGATGCGAACCTCGCGCGAGCCGCCGCCGTCCTTGAGAATGATCGAGCCGCTTTGCAGGACGGGCGCGAGCGCCTGCGCGTCGCGCCGCCACAGGCGCACCTCGTGCCCCGCTTCAGCCAGGTCGGCCGCGGCAGCGTAGCAACCGTGCCCGCCGCCGAGAACAGCGATTTTCATGGATTGAAGGACTCCGCGAGCCCACGACGCCGCGGCGCGCGTCAGCTGGTTCGCGTGGCTACAGTACTTTTCATGGATTCAGGTGTCAATCAGGCATGCCCCGCTTATTGCAAGGCCAATGTGGAAAGTATTGCGCGAAGAGCTTCAAGTTCGACGGGCTTCGTCAGGTGGTGGTCAATCCCCGCGTCAAGACTTCGCGCCCTGGCCTGGGCATCGCCATAACCTGTGACTGCGATGAGGGAACGGGGGCCTCCCTCAGGCAGCGCCCGAATCGCTTTGGCAAGCTCATACCCGTTCATTCCCGGCAGACCGATGTCGAGAAGAACCGTGTCGGCGTCACCGTGCCGGATGAGGTCGAGCGCAGCCTCGGGTTCATATGCGATCTGTGTGACATGACCCCAGTCACACACGACGCTTGCAAGCGTCTCGGCCGCATCTTTGTTGTCGTCAACGATCAAGACCCTGAGCGGGGACGAACACGCGCCACCCGGAAGTGCCGGTACCGTCTGGATCGAGTTGGCGTGTACGTTCGCAGTCGTCAGAGGTAATCGTACGACAAACTCGCTGCCCAGACCCAGTCCGTTGCTCCAGGCTTCTATGGATCCTTGATGCAATTCCAGAACCGATCGGGCAATAGTCAACCCGATTCCCAGGCCGCTTCGGGAACGATCGAGGGATTGATCACCTTGCACAAACAGCTCAAATACATGCGGCAGCAACTCAGGGTCGATACCGAGCCCGGAATCCCGAACGAAAGCCACGATCTGATGGCCCTCGAATCGCGAGCCCATATGCACAACGCCGCCCTCAGCCGAAAACTTTGCCGCATTCGACAACAAGTTTGCAAACACCTGGACCAGGCGAGTCAAGTCGGCCTCGACGAGGGCTTCCGTTGGCGCGGGAGTCACCACCAGACGCAGCGCCCGCGCATCGAACAGGGGCCTCGTGAGTTCGACGGACCTGGAGAAGACCTCGCTGATTTCGACTTGCTGTTTCCTGAGTTCAATTCTCCCCTTTGTAAGTCGGGCGACATCCAGAAGATCGTCCACCAGCCTCACCAAGTGCGCGATTTGTCTCTCCATCATCTGCGCCAATGCAGGCAAACCAGGCACGTCCGGGTACCGCTTTTCAAGCAAGCGGACACCACTGGACAAAGGTGCGATCGGGTTGCGCAATTCGTGCGCGAGCATGGATAGAAACACGTCCTTCCGGCGTTCTGTCTCCTGGAGCTGCCTGGTCTTTTCCAGGAGCGCGTGTTCGAAGGCGCGCCTTTCGCTGAGGTCACGGAAAACCAGTACGACGCCGGTGATGGCGCCATGGTCGTCACGGATCGGCGCGCCGGAGTCGTCAATGGCAAGCTCAGATCCGTCAGCCCTGATGAGGATCGCGTGGTTAGCGAGCCCCACCACGCCGCCAACCCGCAGGATCTTGGTGACCGGGCTCTCCACCACTTCGCGCGTAGCTTCGTTGACTATGACGAACACCCGATCCAGGTGGAGCCCGCGGCCATCCGCCAACGGCCACCCGGTCAATTGCTCGGCCACGGCATTCATGAAAGTAATGCGACCTGAGGCGTCGGTGGCGATCACCGCGTCGCCAATGCTTTCCAATGTCACGCGATAGCGCGCGGTGGTCTCCCTCAACGCAGCCTCAGCACACCGGCGTCGCGCGATTTCTTTTGACAGCGCTTCAATCCGCTGCTTCAGCAGGAGAAACTGGCTCGAAGCCACTTCCTTTCGGGTCAGGCGCAAGAGTATGAGCGCAGGCGAATCAGGGCTGCGTGGCCGATAGATGGCACATTCACAACGACAGCGAACCATTGCGCCCGATGGCTGGGCAACCGTCAGGCTGCATGGGACCGGGCTACTGGTGCGGGAGCCGGCCTTGAGCAGGGCGGCGACGGCGACCTCGCTTTCCGTGACAAAACGACTCAGCAATTCTCCAGCCAGGTGTGCCGCTGCCAGTTTGAACAGCGCCGTCGCGGCCTTGTTGGCGAACGCAAGACGTCCTTCGCTCGTGACGAGAAGCGTTGGCTCCGGGAGTATGTCAGCGAGGTCGCTGAATTCGCGGCCGACTTGCACGACGCCGTGTTTAAGACTGAAAGTATTCACGCCCAACGACGCCGTCGGAATCAGTTCCCGGGCGAAGGTAGACGATCACTTTGCACTCCCCGTCACCGGCGGCTATGGTTTTCTCCAAGGTGACTTTTGCGTAGCCCAGATTTTCCGCCGCAATCACGCCGAACACATTCGAGGTCATCATGCACATCGAAGGGCGGCCGAGCACCTTTTCGGCAAAGGGGCAATCCTTGTTTCCGAGCGCAATCTTTTCATCGTCCTCTTCGATGACGTAGAACGAACCTCGGATACGCCGCTTCAAGTCGACCAGCACCTGCGCCACCTGCTCGCGCGACAGCTCAGACACCTGCAGCGCAGCCTTGTAGCTCTCGTTAATCTGGTCGCCCACCCGCTGACCGACAACGCTTACGAAGCCGGACGCCTCTTCCAAACCGACCACGTCCTGCAGGGTGCCGGACAGCTCCCGGATGAGGGTCCGGAGAAATACGTCACGTTCCAGTGGTACATCCAGTTGTGCGAGCGACTGAGCGCATGTTTGGGGCATTTGGCGTTCCTTGGAAATGACGCGACGGTGGAATCGCAATGATGAGCATCCTTATCAGCTCCCAAAGTAAGGTTCTTATGCGATGGCGTGTAGGATTACTCTGACCGGTTCGCGCGCGCGCCAGTCCGTCAGAGCGAATCGAATGAAAAAGGTGTCAGAATCGGAGCCGGTCGGTTGAGTAAAGGCCGATGACAAGAAAGGCCCTGCGGGGCCTTTCCCCATTTGACTGCCCGTAGCTCAGTTGGATAGAGCAACAGCCTTCTAAGCTGTGGGTCGGGGGTTCGATTCCCTCCGGGCAGGCCAGTAAACAGTACGTTTTGTGCTCTAACAACAATAGCAGCATTTGGATGGCGTAACGCCGGGGTAACTGGCTCCCGTTCGATCAACGCGGCTGGCTATATGAACTCAAGTTCGACGGACTAGGGGCTTCTGGCTTTCTGGACAGGGGTTCCCGAAGCGATCTGGACGGCGCCGGCTTCGCGTGCCACGCGAAGCGCTGCCCGCGGACTCATATTCCTTTGGTCGTTAGTTCAAGTCCAACACGGCCCACCAGATTTCCAACTTCAATCCACAAAGTGAAGTCGATCCGAAGTGCTTCGAGTCACTCGATCAAGCGCTCCGCGAACACGAGCATCGGATCCGGATATTTCAGCCCAATCGATCGCGCGTTCTTGAGGGTGATTACCAACTCAACTTGGTGGGCTGCTCGAGCTGCAGTTCCCCCCGGCTTGGCACCCTTGAGTATCCTGTCCACGTAAGTCATCCATCTGGCGATGAAGCGCGTGAAATTCTGGCCATAAGCCATCGAACAGCCACGGTCGGCCATTTTGGTGATCCCGCAGGAAACAGGAATTCGATTTGCAATCGAGAATTCGGCGAACAGGCTGGTGAACTGACCGGTCAGAGGTGACGCTGCGATGAATAACGCGTCCACGCGTTGCTGCTTCGCAAATTCCAATGCGTCGACAAAGCCTGTGGGCTTGCCCTCCGCGTGCATGCGAGCTCTACCGGATCACCTCGTCTGCCCGGAGCAGCAGTTCCTGCGGGATCGTGATGTCCAATGCGGCGGCAGTCTTCCCGTTGATGACCATTTCGTATCTCGCCGGCAGTTCCACCGGCACGTCCGCCGGCCGGGCACCGCGCAGGATGCGGTCGATTTGCCTGGCTGCCTGCACGGTCATCTCCGTCGTCAGGGGGCCGTATGAAAACAAACCACCAGAATCTACAAAACCGCGCCAATCGAAGAAGCCCGGAATGCGGCCACCGTTGGCGAAACGAACAATTCGCTCCCGAGCAACGACTGTCGTTGGCGCGGTGTATGTGATAAGCGCCTGCGCACGCCAGGCCTTGATGGCCTTGAAGGCGTCCTCAAAGTCCTCCTGCTTCGTCACGTCGAACGACTTCACCTCGAAGCCCATTCTCTTTCCGGGGGACTCGATTTCCGCCAGCGCCATTTCAAGCGTTCCGCCATCGACTTTGCGTATCGCGGTAGGAAGCCTGAAGTGCGCGACCCGAGCGGCGCGGGGAGTCAGCTGTTTGATGAATTCCAATTGCTTTGCAAACGTGTTGCCCCATGCAACACCCGTGATGTTCCTTCCGGGACGTGCGTACGAATCGATCAGACCTTGCTCAATTGGAAACGCTGGACCCCAGAACACGATTGGGATTATCTTGCTCGCCCTGGCAGCCTCAACTGCGGGGTCGGGACCACTGGCGAAGATGACATCCACTTCCTTGTTGACCAAGTCCGCCGCGAGCGCGGCAAGCCGGTTTGGGTCTCCCTCTGCCGACGCATGATGAGCAACAATGTTTTTGCGCTCGTCCCAGCCAAGCTCGTTCAACGTGCGGCCCAATACACTCAGGAGTGGATTGCGAGACAAATAGAGATATCCGATTGTTTTTGTCCGCGCCGACGTCTGCGCAACCCCGATGCGCGGACCGAGTGCGCCCAGCGCAGCGAGTGCTTGAATCGCGTCACGTCTGTACATCAGATTACCTCCGATTGATGGTGCGGACTTAAGCGCCGGGACAGTGCCCGGGCAACCGAAGTCTGGGGACAGTCTACGCTCGGTTGCCATGAAGCAGCAACGCGCCGACGGCGTTTTCGTGGCCATCAACGGCCCGACCGGCGTGTGCCGGGTGCACTCGCGCTGGGAGTCGTGTTTCCGCAATCGGTGCTGCTGCGCGCGGACCAAGTGATCGAATGAAAGGCCCGTTCCGTTAGTTGATCCCCGTCAAAGACGGCGCGCCGCGCCGGGTCGTAAAAGAGGCTTCAGGATCAGACGACCAAGCTCTTGAAGGGGGTCTCCATGAACAGGCGCGACTGGGTCTTGCGTTGCTCGCCATGAGCGCGGCCGGCGATCCGCTGACGGCGGTTGCACAGGAGCAGCACTCGCGCGCCACGTTGCGTATCGCGATCCTTCCCGATTTCCTCCCGGCATGGGAACCGTGGTTGAAGATGATTTCGGACGGATTGCGCGAGTTCGGGCACACCGAGTTCGGCAAACTGGTGCAACTGGTTCATGAAGCCAAGCCTAGCGTGAAGCGGGTCGGTGTCCTCATGACCTATGTTCCACCGCTTCATGTACGCGCGGAGACGGACCTCATCATCGGGGGGATGCAAGCTGCGGCGAGCCGGCTCGGGCTCGACTTGCGTGTGTTCGAGATCTCGAAGGCCGAAGAACTCGATGCGGTGCTCGCGTCAGTCGCTTCGCAGGGGGTGGAAGCGCTGGTTCTGACCAGCGGCGTGTCGATTCAGGCCAGGAGGAAGGAAATTATCCAGTTTGCCGCCGCGCGGCGGTTAACCTGAAACTCGCCAGAGCGATCGGGCTCACCGTTCCGCCCTCGATCCTGGTGCGAGCGGATCAGGTGATCGAATGAGTGGCGCGGGCACGAGCAACGCCGACCCCGGCGAAGGTTGGCCGCATAGGGCAAGGGTGCTATAACCCAACGGGCGGGGAGCGTCAGCGCAGCGGGGTTAGCGCAGCGAAGAGGATCATCGATGAAGCGACGTCGTCTTGTGATCATGGCCGGAACGGTCGCGCTGGGCGTGCCATCCTCCCCCCTGGCGCAGCCCTCTGGCCAGGTCTATCGGATCGGCGTGTTGTCCGAAATCTTCCCGCGCTTGCGCATGCTCGGCGGGTTGCGCGCGCTCGGGTACGAAGAGGGGCGCAATCTTGTCGTCGATTTCAAGTTCGCGCAGGGCAAGCCGGAGTTGCTGCCAGGTCTCGCGGCGGAATTGGTTGCCTCCAAACCCGACTTGATCGTGGCGCCCCTGAACACCGATGTCGCCGCACTCAAGAAGGTCACGTCCACGATTCCTATCGTGATGATGTACGTATCCGCCCCTGTGGAATTGGGGCTGGTCGCATCGCTGGCACATCCGGGCGGCAATATTACGGGGACCACGACAAACGCGCCGGAAATGGCGGGCAAGATGACACAGGTGCTGCGCGAAGCCATCCCGCGCTTGTCACGCATCACCTGGCTGAGCGACCCCGATTATCCCGGCATGCCGTTGTACATCAAGTGGACCGAGGAGGCCGCTTCGGCGATGGGGCTGCGTTTGAACACTTTGGCCGTGCGGACTCAGTCCGATCTTGATTTGGCATTCACATCGATTGCCCGGGACCGGCCCGATGGATTGGCTTTTGCAATGACTGGGGCGATCCGTCTCAACCAGGCTCGCATCATCGAATTCACCTCACGCCTCAAAATTCCTGCCCTGTATTCGACAAGAGAGCCAGTGCTTGGCGGTGGTTTGATGAGCTATGGTCCCGATTTCGGCGCGATAGACCGTCGCGATGCCTGGATGATCGACAAGATTCTCAAAGGCGCAAAGCCCAGCGAAATTCCGGTGGAAGAGCCTTCGAAGTTCTTGTTAAGCATCAACATGAAAACGGCCAGGGCCATGGGACTTGCGATCCCGCAAGGTCTGCTCATGCAGGCTTCCGAGGTGATCGAATGAAGCTGAAGCGCCGGTGGCGCCTGTTCCCCAAATACGCGACGCTGATCATCGCGCTGGTGGGGGGCACGCTGATCGCCAGTGGGGCGGTGGGGTTGTATTTCTCGTATCAGGAGAGTCAGGACCATCTGGCGGCGCTGCAGACCGAAAAGGCGCAGGGCGCGGCCAACCGTATCGAGCAATACGTGCTCGAAATCCAGCAGCAACTGAGCTGGACCGCGTTGCCGCGGATGGAAGCCAAAGGCGAGCCGCTCGAGGCGCGCCGTATCGAATACCTCAAGCTGCTGCGGCAGGCGCCCGCGGTCACCGAAGTAACGTGGCTCGATCCCGAAGGCAAGGAGCAATTGCGTGTGTCGCGCCTGGCGATGGATGCGCTCAGCGGGGGCGCCGACCAATCGCGCGAGGCCAGTTTCCGCGACGCCAAGGCTGGAAAGATCCATTACGGCGCCGTCTATTTCCGCAAGGGCACCGAGCCTTACATGACGATCTCGCGACCGGCAGGCAGCGGCGGAGGCGTCACCGTGGCTGAAGTGAACCTCAAGTTCGTCTGGGACGTGGTGTCGCGCATCAAGATCGGCCAGGCCGGACTGGCTTATGTGATCGACTCCGGCGGCACGTTGATCGCGCATCCGGACATCAGCCTGGTGCTGAAGAAAACCGAGATGAAGGCGCTGCCCCAGGTGGCGGCGCTGGACCGGCCCGACGCGCCCCTGCTGGGACGCAACCTCAGGGGCGAGGAAGTGTTCTCGGCGCACGCCGTCATTCCGACGCTCCATTGGACGGTGTTCGTCGAGTCGCCTCGCGCCGAGGTGTTGGCCCCGCTGTACGCCACGATCGTGCGCATGGGGCTGGTGCTGGCCGCGGGGCTGCTGCTGTCGGCGATCGCGAGCTTTTTTCTGGCGCGCGCGCTGGTGCGGCCGCTGCGCGCCCTGCAAGCCGGCGCGGCGCGCATCGGGCAGGGCGAGCTCGATCAGCGGATCCAGGTGCATACGGGCGACGAGCTTGAAGGCCTGGCCGAGCAGTTCAACAAGATGGGCCTGGACCTGCAGGCGTCCTACGCCGGGCTGGAGCGCAAGGTCGAGGAGCGCACGCGTGAGTTGACGTTCGCCCTGGAGCAGCAGCGGGCCTCCGCCGAAGTGCTCAACGTGATCAGCAATTCGGTGGCCGACACGGCGCCCGTGTTCGACGCGATCACAGCCAGTTGTGCGCGCATCTTTGAGGGAGTCACTGTCGGCATCAGCCTGGTGGATGCCAACGGGACGCTCACGCTGGCAGCCTACCGCGGGCCGGGGCGCGAGGCGTTGGAAGAGCTTTATCCGATCCCGCTGAGCATGGCATCCGGTTCCGGGGCTGCGATCCTCCAACGTGAGGTGCTGCACTTCCCCGACCTCGATAAGACGCAGGACCTGCCCGAGTACGTGATCCGCGGAGGCCGCGCGAACAATGTCAAGTCGCTCGTGTTCGCGCCAATGCTGTGGGAGGGGCAGGGGATCGGCGCCATCTACATCGGCCGTGCGGTGGCGCGCGCCTTCACCGACAAGGAAATTTCGCTGCTCAGGACATTTGCCGACCAGGGCGTCATTGCCATCCAGAACGCGCGGCTGTTCAACGAGATTCGTTACAAGAGCATGCAGCTCGAAAAGGCCAACAAGCACAAATCCGAGTTCCTGGCCAACATGTCGCACGAGCTGCGCACGCCGCTCAATGCGGTCATCGGATTCTCCGAAGTGCTGAGCGAGCAGATGTTCGGCAAGGTGAACGAAAAGCAGATGGAGTACCTGCAGGACATCCATTCCTCCGGCCGCCACCTGCTCTCCCTGATCAACGATATCCTGGATCTGTCCAAGATCGAGGCCGGCCGGATGGAACTCGATCTGGCCACCTTCAACCTGGCGCTGTTGCTCGACAACTGTACGATCCTGGTCCGCGAGCGCGCCAGCCGGCATGGCCTGGCCTTGCGGATGGAAGTGGAGGAGGGGCTGACCGACTGGGTGGCCGACGAGCGCAAGGTCAAGCAGGTGGTGGTCAACCTGTTGTCCAACGCCGTGAAGTTCACGCCCGCCGGCGGCTCCGTCACGCTGCGAGCACGCCGCGTGCCGTTGGCCGACGGCGATTCGAGCGATGTCGAGATCTCCGTGATCGACACCGGCGTGGGCATCGCGCAGGACCAGCAGGCGCTGGTGTTCGAGGAGTTCCGCCAGGCCGGCGGTGACTACCTGCGCAAGTCCGAAGGCACCGGCCTGGGCCTGTCGCTGGCGAAAAGTTTCGTCGAGCTGCACGGCGGCTCGATCAGGGTGGAGAGTGCCCCGGGCGAAGGCTCCACCTTTTCTTTCGTTCTTCCCGAGAGGGTGCTGGAGGCGGTATGAGCAAGGTCCTGATCGTCGAAGACAACGAAAAGAACATGAAGCTGGTGCGCGACCTGCTGCAATTCAAAGGCTACACGACACTCGAGGCCGAAACGGGCAATGAAGGGGTGCGGCTCGCGATCGAGCAGAAGCCGGACCTGATCCTGATGGATATCCAGTTGCCCGACATCGACGGAATCAAGGCGCTCCAGTTGATCCGCGAACACCAGTCGCTCGACGCCGTGCCGGTGCTGGCGGTGTCCGCCTCCGTGATGCCCGATGAGCAGTTCAAGATCGTGCACTCCGGATTTGATGCGTTCATCACCAAGCCGATCGACATCCGCCAGTTCCTTGAGACGGTGCAGCGCTTCCTGACCGCGGGGAGGAAGCCGCAATGAGCGCCAAGGTCCTGGTCGTGGACGACACGCCCATGAACGTGAAGATGCTGGCCGACATTCTCACGTTCAACGGCTACGAGGTCGTCACGGCCGGTGGAGGCAAGGAAGGCCTGGCCAAGATCGAGGCGGAGAAGCCGGACCTCGTGCTGCTGGACGTGATGATGCCGGACCTCGACGGCTATTCGGTGTGCCGGGCAATCCGCGGCAATCCGGAAACGGCGATCCTGCCGGTGGTGATGGTGACGGCGCTCGATCCGCGCGAGGAACGAGTGAAAGGCCTGGAGGCGGGCGCCGACGATTTCCTCGCCAAGCCGATCAACCAGCCGGAATTGCTGGCGCGGGTGCGCTCCCTGGTTCGGATCAAGGCCTACCACGACAAGGTGCAGGCGCAGGCGCGCGAATTGCACGAGTGGGGCCGCACGCTGGAGCGGCGGGTGGAGGAAGGTGTACTGGAAGTGGAAAAGCTCAGCAGGATGCGCCGATTCCTGTCGCCACAGATCGCTGAGCTGATCGTGGGTTCCGAAGCATCGCTCAAGAGCCACCGCGCTGAGATCACCGTGGTGTTCCTGGACATGAGGGGATTCACGGCATTCACCGAGACGGCCGACCCCGAAGAAGTGCTGCTGGTCCTGCGCGAGTACCACGCGGCCATGGGCAAACTGATCATGAAGTACCAGGGCACGCTCGAAGGATTTTCCGGCGACGGGATCATGATTTTCTTCAACGACCCCTTGCCGCTCGAAAACCCGGCCGAACAGGCGGCGCGCATGTGCCTGGAGATGCAGGCGGAATTCGCGCCCCTGAGGAAAGCGTGGCGCAAACGCGGGCATGAACTGGACTTGGGTATCGGCATCGCGCAGGGCTTCGCGACCCTGGGCGTGATCGGCTTCGAAGGGCGGCAGGATTACGGCGCGATCGGCTCGGTTTGCAATCTCGCCAGCCGCCTCTGCGGCGAGGCTCGCGGCGGGCAGATCCTGGTGTCGCAGCGGGTCATGGGGCGTATGGAGAACCTGGTGCATGCCGATCCGGCCGGCGAGCTGACCTTGAAGGGCTTCCACAAGGCCGTGCCGGCGTTCAATGTGACCGGGCTTGTGCTGGGTGTACAGTGAGAAATGAGCAATTCAACTCGTCCTACCGCTCACGTTGTCGCAGCCAACTCGGTCAATCGAGTAACCTCGCGCCGACAGGTTGTCCTCGCACTCGGTGCGGGCGTGCTGGTGGCACCAATGGGTGCCCTCGCCCAGCCGCAGGGCAGGGTCTACCGCATCGGGTTCCTCACAGTGAGCTCGCTCCCGACTCAGTCCATTCCCAATTCGCTCCAACTTGTTTTTTATCAGGCCATGCGCGATCTGGGTTATGTAGAAGGCCGCAATCTCGTGGTCGGGCGGCGCTATGCGGACAACAAGTACGAGTTGCTGCCCGAGCTTGCCGCCGAGCTGGCGAAATCGAATCTGGATGCGATCGTTGCCGAGACAACACCCTGTGCGCTCGCGGCACAAAAGGCGACCAGCACTGTCCCGGTGGTTGCAGTAGCCGTGAGTGATCCGGTGGCATCCGGCCTTGCGAAAAGCCTGGCGCGGCCGGGAGGAAACATCACCGGCCTGTCCGACCTCACGACTGACATGTTCCCGAAGCTGATCGAACTATTGAAGGTCGTCAAACCAGCACTTTCGCGGGTCGCGCTCCTGGTCAATCCGGCCAACCCCAATCACTTGATCTATCTTGAAAACTTCTCGCTAGCTGTGAAGCAACTCGGCGTGACAGTAGCAAGATTCGACGCGAGCACTGTGCAGGATGTCGAGCGTGCCTTTTCCCTCATGGCGGGTGCGCGTTCCGAGGGACTGGTCGTAGCAAGCGATGCATTTTTGTATTTTCAAAGTGCTCTTATTGCGAGGCTGGCGATCGAAAGCAAGCTGCCGTCTGTCTTCGCCTTCCGGCAAGATGCATTGCGTGGCGGCCTGATGAGCTACGGCCCTAACACCATCGACATTTTCCAGCGCGCTGCGGGCGTCGTGGGCAAGATCCTGAGGGGGGCAAAACCGTCCGACCTGCCGTTCGAGCAACCTACGCTGTTCGATCTTGTTGTTAACCTCAAGACCGCAAATGCGCTCGGCGTCAAGGTTCCACAATCGCTGCTGCTGCGCGCCAATGAGGTGATCGAGTAATCGCCGGAATAGGGCGTGTTTCTGCGGCCGCGAACTACCGAGCAGCGAGTCCATTTACGAAGAGTGATGCGGTTGACTCTGAAGGCAGCGGGCGACCGGGCGACTACAAAGGCGCTGGAATTAAGACTGCCTACCTTCGCCTGGGCGGCTGACGCTGACCCGCTCAACGCCAGCAGTGCCGCGTTCAGGATGCGATTCCAAGGAAGACCGCCAGTGAGCGATTGACGGCAAGCATCAAGGCGTCGTCTGCCTTGCCGAAAGAAGAGCCTATTTTGTCGAGCCTGATCGTCATCGCCTTGTCCACCATGACCTGGGAGCGCTTGCTCAAGCCGTTGCCGTCATCGGGTTCCACGGTGATGCGGAACAACGGTGCGTTAACGAGCGCACTTGACACAGGAAGCACGGTCACGCTGGCATGGGCCTGATTGAAACTGTCGGACTGCACCACCAGGGCAGGGCGCGGCTTGCCAAAGTCGCCCTGCATGGCGATGGTCACAAAATCCCCGCGTTTCATTCCCTCCAGCCATCCACGTCGGCCAGGGCCGCGTCCATCAAGACAGCCAGGCCTGCATCGTGGCTGTCTGCCTTGGCCGCCAAACGCGACTGGCGTCGACATTCAGCGTCAAAACCAGGGCGACGCGCGTCGGGCACCCAGATTTGAACCGGCCGCAGACCCTGTGCTCTCAATCCATCACGGTAGCGCTGCACGCGCTGAGATGCCGTTGTACCCATCTCGAATCTCCTGTGACATGTTACGCTTTACTATAGCTTAGATCTGGCTGGAAGGGAGCCCACATTCGCAGCCCGGAAGCTC
>JBKJHN010000161.1:0-18886 GCA_046599015.1 Ramlibacter sp. | reverse complement strand
GGCCCCTGAGCAACATCAGCGCCTCGCGGCACGACCCGGCGAAGCCCACCGGGTGACCGCGCCTTCCGCGATAGTGCGGCAAGACGATCGCATGGCTGGCGAGCGCCGCCGCCACGGCGCGCAAACTTTCGGGCCGCACCAGGGGCAGGTCGCCCGGCAGCACCAGCCAACCGCCGGCGTCCTGCGTTGCACGAACCCCCGCGGCAATGGAGTCCCCCATGCCCGCGTGCCCGGCGTCCTCCAGGTGCCACGGCAGCCCGCTGCCGCGCACCGCGTCGAGAGTGCGTTCCAGCACGGACTTGCCAGCCAGCAGCGCATGCAATTTGGAACCCACACCGCCCGAGGCGGTGAAACGTTCACCGCGGCCAGAGGCCAAAACGAGAACGGTGGGTTGCTTCATGGACTTTGGGTGTCAAGGGGCGCAATGCTCACTGTACTGCCGGAACGCCTTTTTGGCGATGAGAGACAATCGTTCCATGAGCACGACTTCCGGACGCATCGCCGAACTGCGCAAGAGTTACGAGCGCGCGGAACTCAGCGAAGACGCCTCCCATGCGGACCCGCTGCGGCAGTTCGATCAATGGCTGACCGAAGCCATCGCGGCGGAAATCCCCGAGCCCAATGCGATGACGCTGGCTACCGTGGCCAGCAACCTGCGCCCAAGCACTCGCGTGGTCCTGGTCAAGGGCTATGACGAGCGCGGGATCGCCTGGTATACCAACTACGAGAGCCGCAAGGGACAGGAACTCGCGGGCAACCCGTACGCCGCGCTCCAATTTCACTGGGTCGAACTCGAGCGAGTGGTCCGCATCGAAGGCCGCGTCGAAAAGACGAGTGGCGAGGAGAGCGACGCCTACTTCAGGACGCGCCCGCTCGATTCACGCATCGGCGCCTGGGCCAGCCCGCAGAGCCAGGTGATCGCCAGCCGCGCCTTGCTGGTTGCCAACGCAGCGAAATACGGCGCGCAGTTCATGCTCGATCCACCACGCCCGCCGCATTGGGGCGGCTACCGGTTGATCGCCGATGAATGGCAGTTCTGGCAGGGCCGCAGGAGCCGGCTGCACGACCGGCTGCGCTATCGGCTGCAGGGCGTCCAGTGGGTGCGGGAGCGGCTTGCGCCGTAATTGCGCACACGGCGGCGCGGCTCTCGAGCGTACCAATCAGCTCTTCACCAGTTCGGCAAATGTCTTACGGAACTTCGCGACCTTCGGGCCGGCGACTGCCACGCAGTAACCTTGATGCGGGTTCTTGTCGAAGAAGTCCTGGTGATACTCCTCGGCCGGCCAGTAGTTGGCCAGCGGGAGCACCTCAGTGACAATCGGCTTGCCGAACAACTTGTCCTGGCTGATCTGGCGAATCATCGTGTCGGCTGCTTCTTTTTGCTGCGGCGTCGTGTAGTAGATGCCGCTGCGGTACTGCGTGCCGCTGTCCGCACCCTGCCGGTTCAAGGTGGTGGGGTCGTGAACCACGAAGAAGATCTCCAGGATCTGGCGCAGGCTGATCTGCGACGAATCGTAGGCGAGCTTCACGACCTCGTTGTGCCCCGTCGTGCCCGTGCAGACCTGTTCGTAGCTGGGATGTTCGGCATGGCCGTTGCTGTAGCCAGATTCGACATCGGTGACGCCGCGCACCTTCACGTACACCGCCTCGGTGCACCAGAAGCAGCCGCCGCCCAGCACAATGGTTTCGGTTGAAGTTGGCATTAATTTTCTCCGTGGAAAGCTGTGAGTCGGCCGGGAGCGGACGATCTTACCGGGGCGGGGCCTGCTGACTCAGGAGCGCAGACTTTTAGTCGTAGCGCTTGCCCATGGCCAGCAGTTCAGGCGTGCCGATGAGCTTGTTCAAGCCGTCGAAGTCCAGCATGCGGTCGCGCCACGGCGCCGTCGTGCCATGTGCGCGCAGGCTCGCGTAATACCCCTGCAACGTGTGGGCCACCGCCCGCGCGGTACCGCCTGGAAAAATGACGATGCGAAAGCCGCGCTGCCCGAGTTCGTCCGCGCTTTGCACCGGCGTCTGGCCCCCCTCGACCATGTTCGCCAGCAAGGGCACGCGATGAGCGAAGCGGCGGCAAGCGGCATCCATCTGATCGGCAGTGCGAAGTGCCTCGATGAACAGCGCATCGACGCCGCACTCGAGGTAGCGCTCGGCGCGCTCGAGCGCCTGCTCCAGACCCTCCACCGCCAGCGCGTCGGTTCGCGCGAGGATCAGCGTGTCCGCACTGTGGCGCGCGTCGAGCGCAGCCCGCAGCTTGCCCTGCATCTCCGCGGCCGGGATCACGGCCTTGCCGTCCAGGTGACCGCAGCGCTTGGGGAAGGTCTGGTCCTCGATCTGGATCATGGCTGCGCCCGCGCGCTCGAAGTCGCGCACGGTGCGTTGCGTATTGAGCGCGTTGCCGAAACCCGTGTCGGCATCGACGATGATTGGACAGTTCACGCGGTCGGTGATCAGCGCGAGTGTCTGCGCCACCTCGCTGGCGGTGACGAGGCCGATGTCGGACCGCCCGAGCCGCGAGTACGCAATCGAAGCGCCCGAGAGATAGAACGCTTCGAAGCCGGCCTGCTCGGCCACCAGGGCGCTGAGCGCGTCGTAGATCCCGGGAGCGAGCAGCGGCTGCGATGCTTGAAGATGTTGTTTCAGTTTCATCGTTGCTCCTGGACTGCAAGGATCTGTGAGGCGGTTTCGGCGGCGATGGCGCCACCCGCTACGGCGCTGAGTAGTCCATTGCCCGACAGGTAGCCCCACACGGCATTGCCCGAGACACCCCGCGCCGCGCCGCCGGCCGCCAGCAGGTTGGGCCAGGGCGTGCCGTCGTTGCGCAGGACGCGGCAGCGTGCGTCGATGTCGAGACCACCCTGGGTGTGGAACAGCGCTCCCGTCACCTTGACGGCGTGATACGGCGGCGCCAGCGCGCGGGTGAATGGCCGGCCATCCGGCGCATGGCCACCCGCGCGAACACTGTCCAAAGTGGCTTGAAGCGCGGCCCTGTCGCAACCGATCAGGTCGGCCAGCGCGCGCACATCCACGGCGCTGCGAACCGCACCCGCAGCCTGTGCCTCGCGGAAGTCCGGGAACTGCTGGGCAAAGTCGAGCAGCGAGTCGTCGAACACGTTCCAGGCCACGCCGCCCGGTTGCGCCAGCACCTGCACCGCCGCTTCGGAGTAACCCTGGCTTTCATCATGGAACCGGCGGCCTTGCTGATTGACCTGGACCGCGCCTTCCATCATCAACGCCCACGAGACCAGCACGCCTTGCGGCACCGCCCAGGAGCCGTGGCCCTGGTAGCCGCCCAGGTCCGCGAGCCGCGCCTGCAGCGCCCTGCCCCATGCGATTGCGCTGCCATCATTGCCCGCGTGCCCGGCAAAGATCGCATCGGCCATCTCGGGCAGCAGTTCGCGCACCAACTCGCGGTTGCCGCCAAAGCCGTTGCATGCCAGCAACACCGCATCGCAGGCAACGTGCTCCATGCTGCCATCCGGCCGCCAGTAGCCGATGCCCGTCGCATTCCCTTCGGCGTCCATCCACAGCTCACGAACCAGCGCATTGCCAAGCACGGCGATGCCCGCGGTATCAACGGCCCGCTGCAGTCGGCTCATCAGCGCTGCGCCGGTGCGTTCGGGCACGGCATGCATCCGCAACGCGCTGTGTCCGGGATACAGGAAGCCGTCCAGCAACTCGAACTCCAGTCCGTGCCTTTGCTCCAAGGCGTCGAGCGCCGGAGCGATCGCCTGGGCGTAGGCCTGGACGAGGTGGCGGGCGGCCGTGCCATGTGCCTTGGCCTGGATGTCGCGTTCGAACTGGGCAGCACTGTCTTCGATGCCGCGCGCCCTTTGCGCCCGCGTGCCGGGTGCGGGAATGAACCCCGACGAGAGCGCCGTGGAACCCGCCGGCGCGGCGTCACGTTCGAGCACCACGCACTCGATCCCCCGATCCGCGAGCGCCAGCGCCGCTGTCAAGCCGCAAGCTCCGGCGCCCACGATGGCGGCCGGCACATGAGCAGCGTTGTGCGGCGGCCGGCCTGCGCGAATCACCTGGGGCCCGCTCGCAGTCATGGCAGGGTCATGCGGTGGGCCGAAACAGGTATTCGCCCATTGGCTTGCCGATCACGTTGCCGTCCTGATAGATGAGGCGGCCGCGCAGGAAAGTCTCCTCCACGCGCGCCGAAAGCTCGAGGCCTTCGAACGGTGTATAGCCCTGCGTCGACGGTGACGTCTTGGCCGAGATGGTCCAGGTCTTCGCCGGGTCGACCAACGCGATGTCGGCATCGTAGCCTTCGGCGATATCGCCCTTGCGATTAAGGCCGAAGCGCTGCGCCGGGTTCCAGCTTGTCAGCTGTGCCATGTGGTTGTAGCTCATGCCCCGGCGCGTGCCTTCGCTGACCAGCGAGGGCAGCAGGTACTCGGTACCGCCGAAGCCGCTCTTGGCCATCCAGATGTTGCCGAAGTAGTGTTTGGGGATCTTGGTTTCGTGGCGGCAGCAGGCATGGTCGCTCACCACCCAATCGAGCTCACCGGCCAACAGCGCCTGCCAAAGGAACTCGACGTCCTGCCGGGGACGGATCGGTGGATTCACCTTCGCCAGCTCACCCGCCGGACTGTCGATGTCCAGCATCAAATGGCCGATCGTCACCTCGCGCTTGAAATCGATGTGCGGAAACACGTCCGCCATCATCAGCGCGGCCTGCACCGCCTTGCGCGACGACAGGTGGAGCAAGTTGATGTTGGGCAACGCGGTTTCGTTGGCGAGGTAGCTGGCAATGAAGACCGCCAGCCCTTCGGAGTGCGGCGGCCGCGCGGCGCTGTATGCAGCCAGCCCCTTGAGCGACTTGTCCTTTTCCACGATCTTGGTGTAGGCCGTCATGATCTCGGCCGTCTCGCAATGCAGCGACAGCGAGATCTGCGCCGCCCGCTCCGGCATCTTCTCGCGGGCCGCCTGCACCGCCCGCATGACGAACTCGAAGTGCGCGAAGTCGTAGCGCTCGTCCTCGCCGATCATCAGGAACTCGCGCTGGCTGTCGCTGGCCCCATGCAGGCCGTGCGAGCCGTAGAACATGAAGATCTTGAAGCTGGCGACGCCGTACTTTTCGATCAGCATCTCTATTTCGCCGTTGTGCGTGCTGTCCATGGGCGCGAGGTGGAAACCGTAGTCGACATGGAAGCGCCCTTGTGCGATTTTCAGCACCTCGGGATAGAACTGCGCGTAAGGGCCGCCCTTGTTCAGGTAGTACTGGCCGGTGCGGAAGTAATTGAGGCTGGAGGTGACGCCGCCCATCGCCGCGGCCTTGCTCTCGCTCACCGCGTCCTCTTCCAGCGGCGAGTAGATGCCGCTGTGCATGTGCGCGTCGACCACGCCGGGGAACGCCAGCCATCCCTTGCCGTCGTGCAGGTTCTTCGCAAGCTTCACGTCGATGGCGGGCGCGACCTTCGCGATCCGGCCGCCGGCGACGGCGATGTCGCCCTCATGCACGGTGTTGCCGTGCGGCCGCACCACGCGCACGTTCTTGATCAGCAGGTCATAGGAAGGTGTGCTCATGCGGGGTTCCTCGCAGGGTGAAAGCGTCGTTCCAGCTGCGCCAGCAGGCCGCCGGCGTCGATCATGTCCAGCAGGAAATCGGGAATGGGCTCGACCGGCAAAACCCGTCCGTCCGCCCGCGTCAGGTGGCTCGCGCGGGCTTCGAAGCCGATGCGCTCCCCCTCCTGGATCTGCTCGGCCTGCGGGCATGTCAGCAGCAACAGGCCGACGTTGAAGGCATTGCGAAAGAACAGGCCGCTGAACGAAGGCGCGATCACGGCGGCGACCTGCAGCCGGACCAGCACCGATGCAGCCTGTTCGCGCGACGAGCCGATGCCGAAACTGGGGCCCGCCACGATCACATCGCCCGGTTGCACGCCAGCGGCGAATTCGGGCCGCACCGACTCCAGGCAGTGCCTGGCGATCACGTCCAGACCGTGCTTCATGGCGTGACCCGGCGCGAGCGCATCGGTGTCGATGTCGGAGCCCAGGCGCCAGACGCGGGCGCCGGCGGCGCGGGTGCGGCCCTTCGTCCCCAGGTTCGGCGCAGCGCTCATGCCAGGACCTCGCGCGGGTCGGTGATGCAGCCGCGCAGCGCGGAGGCGGCGACGGTATAGGGCGAAGCCAGGTACACCCGCGCGGTCGGCGAGCCCATGCGCCCCTTGAAATTGCGCGCGGTGCTCGAGATCACCCTGGCATCGTCCGGCATGGTCTCGCCATAGCCCGAGCAGGCACCGCAAGCCGTGGCGAACAGTTCCGCGCCGGCCTCGACCAGCGCCTGCAGAACGCCCTCGGCGCGGGCGGCGTCTTGGTCCTTCAGGCTGGCCGGCGCGACCATCAGGCGAACCCCGGCGGCAACGCGATGGCCGCGCAGCACTTCGGCTGCGGCTCTCAAATCTTCCAGTTTGGCGCCGGTGCAGGCGCCAATGTAGGCAACGTCGATCGGCTGGCCGGCGCAGTGGCCCACCCCTTGCGCGTTGGCCGGACTGTGCGGCGCCGCCACATGAGGCTCGAGAACGGCCGCGTCGAAGCTGTGGGTCTCGCAGCCGGGGGCGCCCGCCGCACTGTCGTCGGTATGCAGGCCGGTAATGTCCACTGGCGGCGCACCGGTGGCGGCCAGCCATTGCTGCGTGACCTCGTCCGGCGCGATCAGTCCCACTTGCGCGCCCAGCTCGGCGCTCATGTTCGACAGCGTCATGCGTTCGGCCATGCCCAGCGAACGCACGGCTTCGCCGCAGAACTCGACGGCCTGGTACTGGCCGCCGTTCATGCCGAAGCGGCCGATCATGTGCAGCATCATGTCCTTGGCGACCACGCCGGGGGCGAGGCGGTTTTGCCATTGCATGCGGATGGTGCGCGGCACTTTCAACCAGATCTCGCCGGTCACCACAACGCCGAGCATCTCGGTGGCGCCGATTCCGAACATATAGGCGCCGAACGCGCCGCCCGTGGGCGAATGCGAATCGCCGCCGACGCAGAACATGCCGGGGCGGATGTGCCCGTGCTGCGGCACCACCACATGGCAGATGCCCTGGCTGTCGTACACATGGGGCAGGTGCTGGTCCTTGGCCCACTGGCGCGCGATGCGCACGATGCGCCGCGAGTCGTCGTCGCGCTCGGGCACGTAGTGATCCATCACCAGCACGATCTTCGAGCGGTCCCAGATCGTCGCGCCCAGCGCCTCCAGCATGGGCTTGAGGCGGCGCGGCCCCGACGAATCGTGGAACATCGCCAGGTCGACCCTGCAATTGACGATTTCGGCGACCGAAACTTCGCTGCGCCGGGCCGCGCGGGCGATCAGCTTCTGCGCAAGCGTCTGCTCAACCTGTTTCACTCAGGCTTCGCTCCCGAAAACTTCACGACCTTGGCCCAGCGCGTGATCTCGGTCTGCACGAAGCGGCCGAACTCCTCGGGCGAATTGCCGACCGGGATGGCGCCGTCGGATTCGAGCCGCTTGCGCACCTCGGGCGCCGCGATTGCGGCCCGAGCCGCGCCGGCGATCTTCTTGGTGACCACCGGGTTCATGCGGGCCGGTCCGAACAGTCCGAACCAGGCGCTCGATTCGTAGCCGGGCAGCACCTCGGAGATCGCCGGCACGTTGGGGAATTGGGGCAGGCGCCTGGCGCTCGTGACGCCCAGGGCCTTCACCTTGCCGCCCTTGACCTGCGCCTGCGCCTGGATCATGGGCGCGAACATCAGTTCCACCTGCCCGGCGATGACGTCCTGAAGCGCGGGGGCCGTCCCCTTGTATGGGATGTTGACGATGAACAAGCCGGACTGCATTTTGAACGCGTCTCCGGCCAGGTGCAGCGACGAGCCGACCCCGCCGATCGCAAAATTGAGCTTGCCGGGATGCCGCTTGGCGTAGGCGATCAGATCGCGCACATCTTTCAGCGGCACCGACAGGTTGGCGACCAGCACCGACGGCGCGGTGGCGACACAGGTAAGGGGCGTGAAGTCCTTCACCGGATCGAACGGCAGCGAGGGATACAGCGTGGCGTTGATGGCATGGCTGGTAAAGCTCATGAGCAATGTGTTGCCGTCCGGTTCCGCCTTCGCGACCGCATCGGCCGCGATGTTGCCGCCCGCACCGGGCCGATTCTCGACGATGACGACGCGCCCGAGACGCCGCCCGAGCTCGGGGGCGAGCGTGCGCGCCAGCGTGTCGGTGGAGCCGCCGGCGCTCGCGCCCACCAGGATTCGCACGGGCGTGGTCTCCGCGCGCAGGGAAGACGCGCCGGCGCCCAGCAGGACCGAGGAAGTGAGGAAGAAGTGGCGGCGTTTCATGGCGGTAAGGTGACTCCGTAAAGACAAAGCAGATGATGCCTCAGCCAGCGGAAGGTTTAGATGCCGAGGTAGGCGCGGCGCAACTCGCCGCTGCCGAGCAGCTGCGACGGCAGCCCGGCAAAGCGGATCGCGCCATTTTCCAGCACATAGGCGCGGTCCACCACCTCCAGGGACTGGGCGACGTTCTGCTCGACCAGCAGCACCGCGAGACCTCCGTCCCGCAAGCGTTTGATCAGCGCGAACATTTCTTCCACCAGCAGCGGCGACAAGCCCAGCGACGGCTCGTCGAGAATCAGCAGTCGCGGCTGCGCCATCAGCCCCCGGCCGATCGCCAGCATCTGCTGCTCGCCACCGCTCAAGGTGCCGGCCAGTTGGCGCACCCGCTCGCGCAACCGCGGAAACAGCTCGAAAGCGCGTTCCACGTTGTCGGCCCGATGCTCGCGTGCGCGGGCAAAGGCGCCCAGCTCCAGGTTTTCCAGCACCGTGAGATTCGGGAAGATGCGCCGGCCTTCGGGCACCTGGATCAGGCCGGCCTTGACGACGTCGCGGTAGTGGGCGCCAGTCAGGTCGGCCCCATCGAAGCGCACCACGCCCGACCAGGGGGGAAAGATGCCGCAGACGACGTTGTTCAAGGTGCTCTTGCCCGCGCCATTGCTGCCGAGCAGGGCGACCGCCTCGCCCTCGCCGATCTCGATGTCGACGCCGCGCAACACCTCCACCGCGCCATAGCCACCGCGAAGGCCTCGCACTTCGAGCAGCGCGCTCATGCCGCGACCTCCGCCGCCCGCAGCCGGGCGGCCATGCCGTGACCCAGGTAGGCCTCGATCACTCGCGCGTCGCGTGTCACCTGGCCGGGCGAGCCCTGCGCAATCAGCTGTCCCTGCGCCAGCACCCAGACCTGCTCAGCCAGATTCATCACCGCCTGCATGACGTGTTCGATCATCAGCACGGTGACTCCGCTGGCGGCGATGTCGCGCACCACCGGGATCATGTCGCCGATCTCGGCCGGGTTGAGCCCGGCCAGCACTTCGTCGAGCAGCAGCAGTTGCGGCCGCGTGGCCAGCGCGCGGGCCAGTTCCAGGCGCTTGCGCCCGCCGATGGTGAGATCGGCGGCCGGCTGATCCAGCTGCGGTGCCAGGCCCACCCGCTGCGCGACCTCTTCAGCCTGCTCCAACGCAATACGCCGGCTGCGAGTGCGCAGGTGCGCCCCGACGGCGATGTTCTGGCGCACCGTCTGCTGCGCGAACGGCTGGACGATCTGGAAAGTGCGTGTCATGCCGAGCCCGGCGCTCAGATGCGGCTCGCGGCCCGTGATGTCCACACCCTGGAACTCGACCCGGCCGCTGTCAGGGCGCAGAAAACCCGAGACCAGCGCGAACAGCGTCGTCTTGCCCGCGCCGTTGGGCCCGATCAGTGCGCACAGGCTTCCCGGAGGCACTTCGAGGCTGACGTCATTGACGGCCTTTACCCCGCCGAACGAACGAGACACCCCGCGCACGGCCAGCAAAGGACCGGTCACTTCAGCTGCTCCCGCGAACGGCGGCGCCGCCAGCTCACCGGCACACCCATGCCCGCGATGCCGCGCGGCAGGAACATCACGATCAGCACCAGCACCGCGCCATAGATCACCATGTTGATGCCGGGCATTTGCCCGAACAGGTTGCGCGTCACATCGGCCAGCGCGTGCAGCACCAGTGCCCCGAGCACCGGACCCCATAGCGATCCCATCCCGCCAACGATGGCCGCGACCAGCGCCTCCACTGAGGTTCCCGGGCCATAGGCAATGCCGGGGTCGATGTACTGGAACACCTGAACATAGAAGGCGCCGCCCGCGCCCATCAAGGCGCCCGAGATTCCGATGGCGCCCAGCTTGACGCGAAACGGATTGACGCCGACAGCCCGCGCCGCATCCTCGTTATCGCGCACCGCCTGCAGATACGCGCCGAAGCGGGAATGGCGCAGCCACGCGGTGACGAGCAGTGCCACTGTGACCATCGCCAGCACCAGCCAGAGGTAGCCGGCGCGCGAGGAGAACTGCATGTTGGAAAACGACTCGCGCAAAGGCACCATCATCCCGACGCCCGCGCCGGTGAACGGCACTGACAGGGCGAGGATGCGGAAGACCTCGGCGAACGCCAGCGTGACCAGCGCGAAGTAAGAGCCCTTCAGGCCGTAGCGAAAAGTGAGCGCTCCGACGATGATGCCGATCCCGGCGCTTGCAATCAGCGCGAGCACAAGCGCCAGCCAGGGATTGACCCCGTACGCCTGCGCGATCGCCTGCGCATAGGCGCCGGTACCGAAGAACAGCGCGTGGCCGAAAGAGAACTGCCCACCGAAGCCGCCGAGGACGTTCCAGGCCTGTGCCAGCAGGCAGGCATACAGCGCCATCATGATGAAGTTGAGGGTGACGCCGGATTGTGTCAGCAGCGGCGCGCACGCCACCACGGCGACGAACAGCGCTATGGCTGCCAGGTCCTTCATGCGCGCGCCCCGAACAGTCCCTGGGGCCGCAACAGCAATACCGCGATGAAGATGGCGAAGATGCCGATCTGCCCGAGGGACTCGCCGAAGTACAGCCCGCCCAGCGATTCGACCACGCCCACCAGCAGCCCGCCCAGCAGCGCCCCGGCGAAGCTGCCCATGCCGCCGAGCACCACGATCGTGAACGCCACCAGCACGAAGCCGCTGCCGACCTGCGGATTGACGTAGTAGGCCGGCATCAGAAAACACGCCGCGGCGCCCAGGCAAGCCAGCCCGATGCCGAAGCTCATCGCGTAGACATGCTCGACGTCGATTCCCATCAGGCGGGCGCCCTGCTTCTCCTTGGCAACCGCCCGCACGGCCCGCCCCAGGTCGGTCCGGGCCATCAGGAGCATCAACAGCGCGGATACCACGAGCGCGCCGCCGAATGCAATCAACTTGGGCAAGGCAATCATGGCCGGGCCGATCGCCACGGTTGTCAAGGTATAGGAAGTCTCGATGCTGCGGGTGTCGCTCTTGAAGAACAGCAGCGCGAGGTTCTCCATCACGATCGCCAGGCCGAGTGTGACCAGCAGGATGTTCTCGTCCTTGCCGTGGCTGGCCCGCTCGATGATCACCCGTTGCAGCAGGTAGCCGAGCGCAAACATGCCGGGCACCACCGCCACCAGCGCAAGGTACGGGTCGATTCCGAGCTTTTCCTTCAGCTGGTACACGGCATAGAGCGCCAGCATCAACGCCGCGCCATGGGCGAAGTTGATGATGTGCAGCACGCCGTAAATCAGGGTCAGGCCCAGCGCCACCAGCGCGTAGACGGCGCCGGTGGTCAGGCCGTTCAGGACCGCCGCGAAGAGAATCCCGACATCGAGCATGCGGCGCGAGGCGTGCGGTTCACGAGCGCAGCGGGAACACCGGATCGATCTCGCGATACTCGCGCGGCACGATCACCTTGATGTCGTTCTTCGCGACTTGCGTCATCAGTGGCTGGGCGCCGGTGTTCTGCCCGTTGACGAACCTGGTCGGCCCGTATGGCATGAAGTGATCCGAGAAGGTGCTCTTCTCCAGTGCATCGGTGATCGCGGCGCGGTCGGCGCTTTTGGCGCGGTTGATTGCGTCGGCCAGCAGCATCATCGCCGTGTAGGTATTGAATATCTCGTAGGTGTAGAACAGGTTCTTGGTCTCGACGCGTTTGCGCAACTCGGCGGAACGCTTGTCCTTGGGGTTGAACCAGTGATTGCAGTCGATGATGCCGTTGGCCGCATCGGGAAACTCCTTGACGAACTTGTAGCTGGAGGCCGCGCCGCCCAGCACCGAATAGATGGCCTTGGGCGTGACCTTCTGCTGCTGCATCGTGCGAATCAGCAGCGCGTATTCGTTGTAGTAGTTCGCCGGCATCACGATATCCGGATTGAGCGATTTCATCCGCAGCACGATGTTGTTGAAGTCGCGCGTCGGGTTGGCGTGCTTGATCACTTCCTTCACGTCGTAGCCGTAGCCCGGCAGTTCGCGGGCCAGCAGTTGCGCCGTGCCGGTGCCGAACAACGACTCCTCGTGGATGATCATCACGCTCCTGGCGGGCTTGCCGGCGGCTGTATTGAGCACATGCAGATTGGTCATCGCGATTTCGGCGCACTTGCGATAGCCGGGGCCGAACCGGAAGGTGTTCTTCAGGCCCCGCTCCACGATCTGGTCGGCCACTCCCACGTCCACCACGTGCGGCAGGTTGTATTTGGCGGCAGCCTGCGTGGTGGCCAGGCAAATGGCCGAGGCGTAGGCGCCGAGCACGGCGGCCACTCCGGCTTCGTTCATCTTCTCGACCTCGGCGGTGCCGGCCTGCGGCGTGGACTGCGCGTCGCCCAGCAACGCTTCGATCTTTGCCCCGCCCATCGATTTGATGCCGCCGGCCTTGTTGATGTCTTCGATGGCCATCAAGGCGCCTTCGCGGCATTGCTGGCCGGAAAAGGCCAGGGCCCCGGTCACCGGGTGCAGCACGCCGATCTTCACGGGCTTGGGCTGGGCCCCGGCGATCAGCGGAAAAGCCAGCGCGGACGCTGCGGCCGCCGAATGGGACATGAACTCGCGACGGCTACTCATGGCGTTCTCCTGCAAATGCTGAATAGCTTAATGTAAGTGGACCGGGACATCCTTGCCGACTCACACCTGGGCATCGCGGATTTACCGAATATTTACCGTTACACGATCATGACCTGGAACAAAGAAAACTAACTGCGCAGCTTGACGGCTGGGCCTGGCAAAGCTACATTACTAACCAGTCAGTCATTAACTTCCATGCCCGTTTCCAAGATCATCACTGCCAGGACCGACGACGTGCATGTCAAGCGCGAGCGCCGCAAGGAGGCGCGGCCGGGCGAATTGCTCGAGGCGGCGCTGGACCTGTTCGTCGAGAAGGGCTTCGCCGCGACGCGCGCCGAGGAGGTGGCCGCTCGCGCCGGCGTCTCGAAAGGCACGTTGTTCCTGTACTTCCCCAGCAAGGAAGAGCTGTTCAAGGCGGTGGTGCGCGAAAATATCTCCGGCCGCTTGCAGGAGTGGAGCGAGGAATTCCAGAACTTCCAGGGTTCCAGCGCGGACATGGTTCGCTACTGCATGAAAGTATGGTGGGAGCGCGTGGGCGCAACCAAGGCGTCGGGCATCACCAAGCTGATCATGAGCGAGGCCCGCAATTTCCCGGACATCGCCGCCTTCTATCAGCAGGAGGTGATCAAGCCCAGCCAGAACCTGATCCGGCGGATTCTCAAGCGCGGCGTCGACCGCGGCGAGTTCCGCGTGCTCGACCTCGACTACGCGCTGTTCAGCATCACGGCGCCGATGATGTTCCTGATCATGATGAAGCACTCGCTCGGAGCCTGCGTGCCCCAGGACTATCCACTCGACCCCGAGCGCTATATCGCTTCGCAGGTAGAGACGCTGCTGCACGGCTTATGCGTGCGCTCGCCGGAAAAACCAGCGGCGCGGAGCCGTAAATGATCAAGCGCTACTTCAAGTGGCTGGCGCTAGCACTCGTGGTGCTGCTGATCGGCTTCAGCGTCGTGCGCGCTCTTTCGGCGCGCAAGGCGCAACAGGAAGCGGTGGCGCAGGCCAGTGTCGCGAAGCTGCAGACCGTCGTGGAGTTGGCCGCGAGCGATGTGGTCAAGGCCGAGACACGCGAACTGGCCCAGGGCCTGCCGATCTCCGGCTCCCTCAAGGCCGTGAGTTCGGCAGTGGTCAAGGCCCGCGCGGCGGGTGAATTGCAAGGGCTCACGGTGCGCGAGGGCGACCCGGTCAAAGCCGGCCAGGTCGTCGCCCGCATCGACGCCACGGAGTACAACGCACGTGTCAAGCAGGCGCAGGAACAGGCCGGCGCCGCCAGGGCGCAGATCGACATCGCGCAACGCCAGTACGACAACAACAAGGCGCTGGTGGACCAGGGCTTCATCTCCCGCACCGCGCTCGACACCTCGCTGAACAACCTGAATGCCGCGCAGTCCAATCACAAGGCTGCGCTTGCGGCAGTGGACATGGCACGCAAGACGCTGGACGACACGGTCCTGCGCGCGCCCATTACGGGCGTGGTGTCGCAGCGGCTGGCGCAACCCGGCGAGCGCGTAGCGATCGACGCACGGGTGATCGAGATCGTCGACCTGAGCCGACTTGAACTGGAGGCGACACTCACCTCCGCCGATTCGACAGACGTGCGCGTCGGCCAGGGCGCGCTGCTGCAGATCGAGGGCACGAGCCGCCCGATCCAGGCCCAGGTGGTGCGCATCAACCCAAGCGCGCAGGCCGGCAGCCGCACGGTGCTGGCGTATCTGGCGGTGGCCGACTCCACCGGGCTGCGCCAGGGACTGTTCGCGCAGGGCACCCTGGCCGTCGGCCAGACTTCCGCGCTGGCGGTGCCCCTCGCCGCGGTCCGCACCGACAAGCCCGCCCCCTACGTGCAACTCGTGCAGAACAGCCAGGTCGCGCACCGGACGGTGGAGCCCGCTGCGCGCGGGCAGGCCGACAACGAAGTGATGGTTGCCGTCAAGGGCCTGGAAGCCGGCATGCTGGTGATAAGGGGAAATGTCGGACCCTTGCGCGAGGGCACGTCCGTGAAGTTCACGGGCGCGGCCATGCCCCCACCCCCACCCTCCCCCAACGGGGGAGGGAGCAAAACTCCCAGCCCCTAACCTGTAGACCTAACCCCTAGGCCCTACTCCCTAGCCCCTTCCCCCGTGTGGTTCACCCGTGTCAGCCTGAAGAATCCGGTCTTCGCGACCATGGTGATGCTCGCCATCGTCGTGCTGGGCCTGTTTTCGTACCAGCGGCTGAAGGTCGACCAGTTCCCGAACATCGACTTTCCGGTCGTGGTGGTGACCGCCGAGTATCCGGGCGCGTCGCCTGAAATCGTCGAGAGCGAAGTCACGCGCAAGATCGAGGAAGGCGTCAACTCGATTGCCGGCATCAACGCCCTCACCTCGCGCAGTTACGAGGGTCAGGCTGTCGTCATCATCGAGTTCCAGCTGCACATCGACGGACGCAAGGCCGCCGAGGATGTGCGCGAGAAGGTGGCGTCGATCCGCCCGCTGTTTCGCACCGAGGCGAAGGAGCCGCGGGTCCTGCGGTTCGATCCGGCAGCCCGGGCGATCTGGTCGGTGGCGGTCCTGCCCGACACCGCCAAGGCTAAGCCCATGAACTCGGTCGAGCTCACCAACTGGGCCGACCAGGTCTTGAAGAAGCGGCTGGAGAACGTGCGCGGGGTGGGCTCGGTGTTGCTGGTCGGCGGCACCAAGCGCGAGATCAACATTTATCTGAACCCGGCGGCGATGGAAGCGCTGGGAATCACCGCTGACCAGGTGGTCGCCGCCGTTCGCAACGAGAACCAGGATCTGCCGGTGGGCGCGATCCGTTCGCTGTCGCAGGAGCGCGTGGTTCAGATCGACGCGCGCATGCAGCGCCCGGAGGACTTCGGCAAGATCATCGTTGCGCGCAAGGGGTCGGGCGCGGCTGGGCAGGCCGGCAACGGGGTGCCGGTTCGCGTGGAGGATGTGGCGCGGGTGGCCGACGGCCCCCAGGAAGTCGACAGCCTCGCGCTTTACAACGGCCAGCGCACCCTGCTGCTCACCGTGCAGAAATCGCAGGACGAGAACACCATCGAGGTGGTGGACGGGCTGAACAAGACGCTGGCCGACATGAAGCCGCAGTTGCCGCCGGGTGTGCGGCTCGAGCAGATCACCGACAACTCCCGGCCGATCCGCGTGTCGGTGGAAAACGTGCGGCGCACCTTGATCGAAGGCGCACTGCTGACGGTCCTGATCGTGTTCCTGTTCCTCAATTCCTGGCGCAGCACCGTCATCACGGGGCTGACGCTGCCGATCGCGCTGATCGGCACCTTCCTGTTCATGAACCTGTTCGGATTCACGATCAACATGGTGACGCTGATGGCGCTGTCGCTGTGCGTCGGCCTCTTGATCGATGACGCGATCGTCGTGCGCGAGAACATCGTCCGCCACGTGCAGATGGGTAAATCGCCTTACCAGGCCGCGCTCGACGGCACACAGGAGATCGGGCTGGCCGTGCTGGCCACCACCTTCTCCATCGTCGCGGTGTTCCTGCCGATCGGCTTCATGGGCGGGATCATCGGCAAGTTCTTCCATGAGTTCGGTGTGACCATCGTGGCGGCCGTGCTGATCTCGATGTTCGTGAGCTTCACGCTCGACCCGATGCTGTCTTCGGTCTGGCACGACCCGGAGATCGAAGCGCATGGCAAGCGCGGGATGCGCCGCAACTGGTACGACAACACCATCGGCCGCGTGACGGGCTGGTTCGATCGCGGCACCGACCGCCTGGCCGAAGGCTATCAGTCGATCCTGCGCTGGTCGCTGGCCCACCGGCTCACCACCGCCGGGCTCGCAGTGGCGGTGTTCGCGACGAGCATCTTCATGGTGCCCTTGCTCGGTACGGAATTCGTGCCCAAGGCGGACTTTTCCGAAACCTCGCTCAACTTCTACACGCCCGTGGGATCGTCGCTGGAAGCCACGGAGGCCAAGGCCCGGCAGGTGGAGGCGATCGTGCGCGAGTTCCCGGAAGTCAAGTACACGCTGGCCACCATCAACACCGGCAACGCCCAGGGCAAGATGTATGCATCGCTGTATATCCGCCTGGTCGACCGCAAGGAGCGCTCGCGTAGCGTGGACCAGATGGCCGGCGTGCTGCGCGAACGCCTCAAGCAGGTGCCAGGCATCACCGTGACGCATGTGGGCCTGCTGGACGCCGTCGGCGGCAACAAGCAGGTGGAATTTTCGCTGCAGGGCCCCGACCTGAAAGAGCTTGAGCGTCTGGCGCGGCTGGTCACGCAGCGCATTCGCGACGTACCCGGCATGGTCGATCTTGACTCCAGCGTGAAACCCGACAAGCCGGTGATCGATATCGATGTCAGGCGCGACGCCGCATCGGACCTCGGCCTCACGGTGGCCCAGATCGCCAGTTCGTTGCGCACCCTGGTCGCGGGCCAGACGGTGGGGAACTGGCGCGCGCCGGACGACCAGACTTACGACGTGAACGTGCGCCTGGCCCCGGACGGGCGCAACACACCGCAGGACCTGGAGCGCCTGCCCTTCGCGACCGGCAGCAACGCCGACGGCAGCTCGCGGATCGTGCGGCTGAATCAGGTGGCGCAGGTCAAGGAAGGGACCGGCCCCAACCAGATCAACCGGCGCGACCTGACGCGCGAAGTGGCGATCAACGCCAACGTCTTCAACCGCTCGGCCGGCGAGGTCTCCGAAGAGATTCGCGCCCGGCTGGACACCATCAGTTTCCCGCCCGGCTACCGCTACCAGTTCAGCGGCTCCACCCGCAACATGGCCGAATCGTTCGGCTATGCGGTGTCGGCGCTGGCCATGGGGATCATCTTCATCTACATGATCCTGGCCAGCCAGTTCCGCAGCTTCCTGCAGCCGCTGGCGCTCATGACCGCGCTGCCGCTGACCTTGATCGGCGTGGTGCTGGCGCTGCTGTTGTTCCGTTCCACGCTGTCGATGTTCTCGATCATCGGCATCGTCATGCTGATGGGGCTGGTGACCAAGAACGCGATCCTGCTGGTCGACTTTGCGATCCGGATGCGAGCCCAGGGGATGAACCGCACGGACGCCCTGCTGCAAGCCGCCAAGGTGCGTCTGCGGCCGATCCTGATGACGACATTGGCCATGATCTTCGGCATGGTGCCGCTCGCCTTCGCCCTGACCGAAGGCTCGGAGCAGCGCGCTCCGATGGGCCAGGCGGTGATCGGCGGCGTCATCACTTCGTCGCTGCTGACACTGGTGGTGGTTCCCGTCGTCTACTGCTATCTCGACGATCTGGCCAACTGGATGCGGCGCCGGCCACGCGCCTCAGGGGGCGGCGGCCGGGCCGATGCCGTGCCCGCCTCTAGAATCGATGACTTGCACTGAATTGAACTCTCCCCGAAAGAAGAACCATGAACGCCCCTGTCGATTTCGAACGCGCCCGCTTCAACATGATCGAGCAGCAGATACGTCCCTGGGACGTGCTCGACGCCGATGTGCTGGAACTGCTGTCGCTGGTGCGGCGCGAAGACTTCGTTCCGCTGGCGCACAAGGCGCTGGCTTTCGCTGACATGCAGATTCCGCTGTTGCAACCCACCGACCAGGCGATGCAGCAGGGCCATTGCATGCTCGAACCCAAGGTGGAAGCACGCATGTTGCAGGACCTGCGGGTGCAGCCGCACGAAAAGGTGCTGGAAGTCGGCACCGGTTCCGGCTACATGGCCGCCCTGCTGGCCTATCGGGCTCAACGTGTGGTGACCATGGAACTGCATCCCGAGCTGGTCCGGATCGCCCGCGAGAACCTGCAGCGCGGCGGCGTCACCAACGTCGAAGTGCGCGAGGCCGATGGCGCCCGTGGCTTGCCCGGCGAGGCCCCGTTCGACGTGATCGCATTGAGCGGCTCGGTCGCCGAGGTGCCGCCCGTGCTGCTTTCCCAATTGAAGATCGGAGGCCGGCTGGCCGCGATCGTCGGCTTCGAACCGGTGATGCGGGCGACATTCATCACCCGCACCGGCGACACCACCTACACCACGGCCCAACCCTGGGACACGCTGGCGTCGCGGCTGGCGCATTTC
>JBKJHN010000122.1:0-7627 GCA_046599015.1 Ramlibacter sp. | reverse complement strand
TCGATTTCCTCGACGCCGGCGACGGTGAAGCGGCAGAAGCGCTTGCGCTTGAACAGCAGCGACTGGGTGTTGCGCTTCGGACGCTTGTCCTTGTTGAATTTCTTGAACGTGGCCATGTGGGGCCCTTTCTAAAGTGTTGGGGACAGAGCTGAAGATCTGTCCCGCAAGCTAAAAACATCGTTGAGGACAGAGTTGAAGGTCTGTCCCGCAAATTAATCCCGACTGAATGACTGAATATGAAGCACGGGGTGCTTGCCGTTGCGCGGTGTCGCCAGGAATCCGGTGAAGTTCCAGTTGCTGCCGATGGCCTGCTTGCCGAGCGTCTCGGCCACGCTGCCAAAGGCCACTGCCTTGACCGCCACTTTCACCTGCCGCTGCTGCCCTGCTTCTGTGAGTTCCGACTCGTGTTCGAGCCTGAAGTCCAGGGCAGGCAATCCGGCCGGCGTGTATCGCAGCACACTGGCTTCGACGATACGGGCGCTAAGGACGACCTGGTTCACTCCCGGTTAAATCCTCGGCTTGTGCCTTAGGCCTGGTACTCCGCCTGCTGGGCCTTGCGAGCCTCTTCGCGCTCCACGGTGCGCATCATGGAAGACGGACCGGTATCGGCCTTCTTGCGCACTACGGTAAGGTGGCGCAGCACCGCGTCGTTAAAGCGGAACGCATGTTCCAGCTCAGCCATCACAGGCTGCTCGGCCTCGATGTTGACGCACAGGTAGTGGGCCTTGGCGAGCTTGTTGATCTGGTAGGCCAGCTGGCGGCGGCCCCAGTCTTCCACACGGTGCACTTTGCCGCCGCCGGCGGTGATCATGCCCTTGTAGCGTTCCAGCATGGCGGGAACCTGTTCGCTCTGGTCCGGATGGATCAGCAAGATGATTTCATAATGACGCATAAGTCTCCTTGAGGATTGAAGCCACCCAGAGCGTCGCAAATGGTGTGGCAAGGAAAGCCCGTGATTATAGCAAGAAGCCGCCGCAGCCACCCTTGCCGGACCATGCGCGACATTCCCGCGTGCGTGCGGTAGGCTCAAAATGAAAGCCGCCCACGCCGTAAGGCGGGGCGGCTTCAGGCATTAGGGGGTGCCGAATGCACACCCCTCCTGCTCGGGTCAGGCGTTAGCCGTGCACCAGGCTCTTCGCCGAGCCCTTCAGGCTGGGGTAACGCACATGATCAACCAACTCCTGGATGTGCTGGCTGGGCGCCGGGGTCAACAGGCTTCCGATAATGATCACGGCAATGCCCACAGGGACGCCGAACACGCCGGCCGAAATGGGCAGGATCCCAAACCACAGATCTACCGGGCTCGTCACCCCGAAGACCCCACGAAGCCACGCCTGGTTCATGACCATGTAGTACACAGTCGTACCCAAGCCCGCGATCATGCCCAGCGACGCGCCGACCCTGTTGGCGCGCTTCCAGAAGATGCCCAGGACGAGCACCGGGAAGAACGCAGCGGCTCCGAACGAGAACGCCGCCGAAACCAGGAACAGGATGTCAGCCGGTTTTTGCGCAGCGACATAGGCCGCACAGAGCGCCACGACCAACAGCAGCGCCTTCGAAATGGTCACCCGCCGGGCGGTGGACGCATTCGGGTCGATCATCTTGTAGTACAGATCGTGGCTGAGCGCATTGGCGATCGTGAGCAGCAAGCCGTCGGCCGTGGACAGCGCCGCCGCCAGGCCGCCGGCTGCTACCAGGCCGGAGATCACGTACGGCAAGCCGCCGATCTCAGGAGTAGCCAGCACGATGATGTCGCCGCCGATGCTCATCTCATTGAGCTGCAGGATGCCGTCCCTGTTGATGTCCGTGATCGACATCAAGGTTGGATCGACCTTGTTCCAGGCCGCAATCCAGCCAGGCAACTGGTCTATGGGCGTGCCGATCAGCACATGGAACACCTCGTACTTGGCCAGCACCGCCAGGGCAGGCGCCGTGAAGTACAGCAGGAAGATGAAGAACAGCGACCACGTCACCGACTCGCGCGCCTCCTTGACGCTGGGCGTCGTGTAGTAGCGCATCAGGATGTGCGGAAGCGCTGCCGTGCCGACCATCAGGCAGAAGATCAACGCCAGGAAATTACGCCGCGAGGTGTCGTAGGTCTTCTGGGCGGCGGCGTCACCATTCGGGTCCCCGGCAAACTGCGAGGCGTGCATCGGCATGCCGTTGAGCGGTCTTGACTTGGTGTCGGCCGCGGCTTTCGCACGGGTCCAGGCTGCCTTGGCGGCGGCCTCGTCCTTGGGGATGGCCGCCAACTCCTTTTCGGCGGCTGTGACCTGGGCCGCGATCGCGTTGCTGGCCTTGAGGTCCGCCAGCTTCTTTTCGGCGGCCGCCTTGTCCGCAGCCAGCGCGGGACCCGGGTTCTTCAGCTTCTCTGCAAGATCAGCCGAGCGCTTCTTGAATATTTCCCGAACCTCGATCTCCTTCGGATCGTTGGTCAGCTGCTTTTCCTTGGCGCTGACCTTCTCAAGCTGGTAGCCATAGACCGCCTGCGGGATGGGAACGCTGGTCTGCTTGATCGACAGCCACACCACGGGAATCATGTAGGCCACGATCAGGATGATGTACTGCGCGACCTGCGTCCATGTCACGGCGCGCATGCCCCCCAAGAACGAACAGACCAGAATGCCGCCGAGGCCCAGGAAAATCCCCACTTCGAATTGGACGTTCACCATGCGCGCCGTGATCAGTCCCACCCCGTAGATCTGCGCCACCACGTAAGTGAACGAGCACAGAATGGCGGCGACGATTCCGAGGAAGCGCGGAATGTGGCCGCCGTAGCGCTCACCGAGGAAATCAGGCACCGTGAACTGGCCGAATTTGCGCATGTAAGGTGCGAGGAACAGCGCGACCAGGCAATAGCCGCCAGTCCAGCCCATGATGAACGCCAGGCCGTCGTAGCCGGTCAGGTACAGCCCCCCCGCCATGCCGATGAAGGACGCCGCCGACATCCAGTCCGCGCCCGTGGCCATGCCGTTGTACATCGCCGGCACCCTGCGGCCAGCAACGTAATACTCGGCCGCATCAGTGGTCCGGCTCATGATCCCGATGCCTGCGTACAGGCCGACGGTGGCGAGCAGGAAGGACATGCCGATCCATTGCCGGGACATTCCCATTTGCTCGAGGATCGCCAGTATGACCAGGAAGAATAGAAAGCCGCCCGTGTACCATTTGTACACCTTGTTCAGGTTCTTCTTGAAGGCAGCCGTACTGGCACTGGCGCTCACGCCGGCCTGGGTATCAAACATTCCAGCCATGATCAGTCCTCCTCGTTTTCTTCGACGCCGTATTGGACGTCGAGCTTGCCCATGTACCGGGCATAGAAACCGATGATCAGGATGTAGATCACCAGCGAGCCCTGCGCCCCCATCCAGAAGCTGAACGGCCAGCCAAAGAAGCTGAAGCTCAATTCCCTGGCGTAATAACTCACGACGAATGTGACGACGAACCAGATCGCCAGCAGGATTGCCGTGACTCTCAAGGTCTTTCGCCAGTACTCGCGGTGTCCATCGGTCAATTGCATGCTTTGTCTCCTGTTATGGCCCGAATCGGGCTTACTTACCCACGCCGCCCGGCGGTACCCGCCGGTTTGCAACCCATGCCGCGCCTGAAACCGCCACTTAGCCGGCGGGCGGGGCGAATATTCCCGTCTCGCGTTCCAGTTGAGCGGCCACTTTCGGCTCGAATCGTTTGAGGTGGCGGATGATCCGCAGGGCCTCGTCGGGTTCGTGCCGATCCACATGAACCCGCGCCAGCTGGTACCAGCCGTACGGACTCATGGGTTGCAAATGCGTGTTTTTCTTGAGGGCGATAAGGGCTTCGTCGAATCGCCGCAGGCGGATCAGAACCAGGCCCAGGCCATACCAGGCGCGATCCAGACTGGGAGTGATTTCAGTGGATCGGCGCAGCGCGGATTCGGCCCGCTCGTATTGCTCGAGTTCCTCCAGAAGGAATCCGAAATTGAACCAGTGCCGGGCATTGTCGGGATAAGCCTGGACCAGATGCTCCATCGTCACCACCGCACCGCGGCGGTCGCCCATCTGGGCCTGCAGGTGTCCCTTGCTGGCCAGCGCATATTCGTCGCCGGGGAACTCCAGCAACATCGTTTCGAACAGTGCGAGAGCAAGCTGGCGCTGGGCGAAAACCAGTGCGGCCATAGCGCGCCATTTCAGGCCCAGGTAGCGGATGCGGCGGATCACTTGCACAACTCAACGCCGATCTGGACGCACATGCTGATCTTCGTGATGGTGGCCGCGAGCCAGACGAAAAACAGCAGCAGGAACGTGACGATGGGCAGGTGCCGGTCGATCACCAACTTGGGGGTGATCAGCCTGGCGCCGGCAACGAAAGGCCGCGTCATGATCTGCAGCATTTGATAGAACAGGTTTTGCTCGCGCTTGGCACCCGCCAACAATGCCAGCACGCCCTGCCCCAGCAAAGCGAGTAACGCAATTTCTGCCAACAGCTTGACAATACTGACGAGAGTAAGCAACCCTGTCTCCGCGAGCCTAGTGGCATGCATGGTTGAAAGCACGGCTTACTCGTTCCTTACAAAAAGGCTGCGCTTGACGTAAACCCCCTGAGGGATTACCCGGCCCGATTGCCACCCGGCAACATGGACTGGCTCCGAAGTTCAGGTCGGTGCTGATACTGGTTGACGGCAAACGCAGCTGGGACGTCCGCGGGACACAGGCCGCAGAGCCAGTTCGCGGTTGAAATTCAGGCGCGATTGTCCCAGGGAAGCTCTGAATAAGGGCTGCCACGCGGCGCTCGCGCGATCGCGTCAGTCGGCCCGCAGCGTCACGAGACTTACCACGAGAGCGACGGCGAAGCCCAGGGCGACCCCGAACACACCGGCGGAAACGGGCGCTATGCCGAACCACAGCTGCGGCTCGAGCGACAACTTGAACAGGCTTCGCAGGAAAGACGAGTTGACCAGCATGTAGTAAACGGTGACGCCCAGCCCCGCCAGCATGCCCGCCACGGCGCCGGCACGAGTTGCACCTTTCCAGAAGATCCCGAGCACCATCGCGGGAACGAACGCCGCCGCCGCGAGCGAGAATGATGCCGACACCAGCGGCAGGATGTCGGCTGGCTTCAGCGATGCCACCATGGCGGCGACGAGTGCGACCGCCAGCAGCGCAAATTTCGACAAGATGACACGCTGCTCCGGCGTGACATGGTGTCCGATGTCCTGCGAGTACACATCGCGCACCATCGCGTTGCTGATGGTGAGCAGGAGGCCATCAGCTGTCGACAGCGCCGCGGCCAGGCCCCCCGCCGCCACCAGCCCAGACACCACGTACGGCATGCCGCCGATCTCCGGGGTGGCAAGCATGATGATGTCGGCGCCCAGGCGGATTTCGCCGAACTGCACGATGCCATCGCCGTTGACATCCTTCACCGAAATCAGGGAAGGGTCTACCTTGCCCCACTGAAGGATCCATGCAGGAAGGCTCTCGAAGCTGCTGCCGACCAAACCTTGCATCACCTCGTACTTCACCATGACGGCCAGCGCCGGGACACTCAGGTAAAGCAAAGCAATAAAGAACAATGCCCAGCCAACCGACGATCGGGCCTCGGCAACCGACGGAGTCGTGTAAAAGCGCGTCAGCAGGTGGGGCAGCCCCGCCGTGCCCACCATCAGGCAAAAAACCAGCGCCAGAAAATTGTTTCTCGACGTCTGGAACAACTCCTTCTCTTCGGGGGTTCCCTCAGGGTCGCCCGCGAACGGCTGGCCATGGGGCTGCAGGCCGCCAAGCGGTTTGGAACGCTCGTAGCTCTCCTGCATGGCATGCATCCATAGCTCACGCGCGCGCGCCTCATCCCGCGGAATCGCCGCCAATTCCCGGTTCGCTGCGACGATGCGCGCCGAGTCCGCGTTTTCGACCTTGAGCTGACGAACGCGTTGCTGGGCAGCCGCGCGATCGCGTTGCAATGAACCCTCGATATCCAGCAGCCGTTCCGCGTATTCGGCCGTCCGGCGCTTGTATTCAGCCTGCACCTGCTTCTCGGCCGGCGAGTCGATCAGCGCCTGTTCGATCTCGGTGATTTTCTGCAGTTGCTGGCCGTAGACGAGCGGCGCCAGTGGGTTGCCCATCTGCTTGTACGCCAGCCATGAGACCGGGATCAGGAACGCCAGCAACAGGATCACATACTGCGCCACCTGGGTCCAGGTGATCGCCCGCATCCCGCCCAGGAAGGAGCACAGCAGCACTCCGCCCAATCCAAGCAGGATCCCGATCTCGAATTGCACTCCGGTGAGGCGAGACGCGATCAGGCCGATGCCGTAGATCTGCGCCACGACATAGGTGAAAGAGCACAGCATCGCCGAGAGCGCCGCGATGAGGCGAGGCCAGCGCCCGCCATAGCGGGTAGCGAAATAATCCGGCACCGTGTACAAACCGAGCGCGCGCAGGTAAGGCGCTACCAGCAGCGCCACCAGGCAAAAGCCACCGGTCCACCCCAACACATAGGCCAGTCCGCCCGGTTGCGAGCCGGAGCCCGAGAAGCCCTGTAGATAAAGCCCGCCGGCCAGGCTGATGAACGAGGCTGCGCTCATCCAGTCCGCGGCTGTTGCCATTCCGTTGTAGATCGGCGGAATACGTCGCCCCGCGACATAGTATTCCTCGGGATCGGTGGTGCGGCCGTAGATCCCGATGGCCGCATAGATCATCACCGTGGAGAACAGGAAGATCGGCCCCAGCCACTGGCGCGACAGGCCGTTGTGCTCGGCCCATGCCAGTGCAGCCAGCACCGCGCACAAGCCCAGTACATACTGAATCAGGATGCGCGCAAGCCGCCGCTTGTAGGCCGCGTATTCACGGTTGTCTGCCATTTTTTCTCGGGGAGCCCCTCCGTGCGCGCATCATCGCACCGGGAGGTTGCCCGGCAAACAGGGTATGCCTTAAGCGGCCCTGGATGCAGTTGGATCAGCTGCCGCGAGCTGCTGCCACGTGGCGATGACGCTGTCCGGATTCAGCGAAATCGATGTAATCCCCTCTTCCAGTAGCCACCGGGCGAAGTCCGGGTGATCGCTGGGGCCCTGGCCGCAGATGCCGACGTACTTGCCCTGCGCCTTGCAAGCCGCGATCGCCCGACTCAGCAGAGCCTTGACGGCTGGGTCGCGCTCGTCGAAATCGGCGGCGAGAAGTTCGAGCCCCGAATCGCGATCGAGTCCAAGCGTGAGCTGCGTCAGGTCATTCGAGCCGATGGAGAAGCCATCGAAAAACTCCAGAAACTCGTCGGCCAGGATCGCATTGCTGGGAACCTCGCACATCATGATGATCTTGAGTTCGGAATCCGGGACGCCGCTGACGCACTGCCCGCGCTTGAGGCCATGCTCGGCGAGCAGCTGGGTGACGCGGTCGGCCTGGCCGAGCGTGCGAACAAACGGCACCATCACCTGCACGTTGATCAGCCCCATTTCGCCGCGCACGCGTCGCAAGGCTTCGCACTCCATGGCAAATGCCTCGCGGAACTCGCTGCTGACATAACGGGCGGCGCCACGGAATCCCAGCATCGGGTTTTCTTCTTCGGGCTCATAGCGCGAGCCGCCGATCAGCTTGCGGTATTCGTTGGATTTGAAGTCTGACAGTCGCACGATCACCGGCTTGGGCCAGAACGCCGC
>JBKJHN010000052.1:0-9366 GCA_046599015.1 Ramlibacter sp. | reverse complement strand
CCGTACACCATGGTGTAGCCCAACGCCACCAGGGCATACATGCTGCCCAGGACCAGACCGTTGATGATCTGCTGCAGCAGTATTTCCATATCGACTTCTCCGTTTCTATACCGGCTTAATCGGCCACGTGGCGGCCCCGCTGGGTCCGGGCCGGGCCTTTTTATGGGGACATGCGCCTTGTGAGCCCATCATCCCATTTAGCAAAAAACCCGCCAGGATACGCATGGGCGGGTTTCGGGTGAGCGATTGTAGCCAAGCGGCACGACGGCCCGAACGCAGGTTCGGCGGGGGTTTACCCTGCACGCGGGCCGCAACGACGGAATTTTCTCAACTCTCATCGGGCCCGCCGTTGTTCTTTTTCTTCAGTTCTCGCAACTTCTCGCCAATGCGAATCTCCAGGCCCCGATCCACCGGCCGGTAGAACTGCGGCGGCGCCATCCCCTCGGGGAGGTAACTCTCGCCAGCGGCGAATCCACCCTCTTCGTCGTGCGCGTAGCGGTAGTCCTTGCCGTAATCGAGATCCTTCATCAGCGGCGTCGGCGCGTTGCGCAGGTGCAGCGGCACCGGCCGCGTGCCGTCCTTCTTGATCAGGGCCTTGGCCTCGTTGAACGCCTTGTACACCGCGTTGGACTTGGGCGCCATCGCCAGATAGATCACGCACTCGGCCAGCGCCAGTTCGCCTTCCGGCGTGCCCAGGCGCTCGTAGACTTCAGCGGCATCCAGGGCCAGGCGCAAGGCCCGGGGATCGGCCAGGCCAATGTCCTCGGCGGCCATGCGGATCAGACGGCGCGCCATGTAGCGCGGATCGGCGCCGCCATCGAGCATTCGCATGAACCAGTACAGCGACGCATCGGGATCGGAGCCGCGTACCGACTTGTGCAGTGCGCTGATGGTGTCGTAAAACTGCTCGCCGCCCTTGTCGTAGCGGCGCATCCGCTCGCCGAGCACCTTGAGCAGCCAGGGGTCGGCCATCTCCTGAAGTTTGTCCTGGCTCGCCGCGGTCGCCAGGGTTTCCAGCGTATTGAGCAGCCGCCGCGCATCGCCGTCGGCGTAGGCAACGAGCCGGTCACGCGCCGCCTTCGCGATCGCCGGCACAGCGCCGATCGCCTGGGCCTTCGCGACGATCTGCTCCAGGTCAGCCTCGGTCAGGGGCTGCAGGACGTACACCGCCGCCCGGGACAACAAGGCGGAGTTGACCTCGAACGAGGGGTTCTCGGTCGTCGCGCCGATGAAGGTGAACAAGCCTGATTCGACGTGCGGCAGAAACGCGTCCTGCTGGCTCTTGTTGAAACGATGCACCTCGTCGACGAAGACGATCGTGCGGCGCCCGCCAGCGCCCGCTGCACCCTCCAGCGCCGTGCCCTGCGCGATCTGGGCCTGCTCCACGGCCTCCCGGATGTCCTTGACGCCCCCGAGAACCGCGCTGATCGTGATGAACTGCGCCTCGAAGGCGTCGGCCATCAGGCGGGCGATCGTCGTCTTGCCGGTGCCCGGCGGACCCCACAGGATGCAGCTGTGCGGCTGGCCCGATTCAAAGGCGATCCGCAGCGGCATGCCCTCGCCGAGCAGGTGCTGCTGCCCGATCACCTCGCGAAGCGACTTGGGGCGCAGGCGCTCGGCCAGCGGCTGGTGCGCGGGGACTACGTTCTTGGCCACCGGCGAATTATGGATGCTGCCCCGCGCGGGCAGTTTATAGTGCCGGCAACATGAATGCCGCGCTCTGGTCGACCTTCTCAGCCCTGCTCGGCGCACTGGTGGGCGGCGGGATCAGCTATCTGCTCAATCGGCAGCAGTTCGCCAATCAGCTGCGCCTGGCACGGGAGCAGCACCGCACCGAGTTCATGGCCGAAGAAACAGCTCGGACCTTCCTCAGCCACAAGAGCTTCACCGACCGGTCTTTCGACACCTTGCGAAAGCACCTGGGCGGCTTCGAGGACGACGAGCTGCGCAAGATACTGGTGCGGGCCGGCGCGATGCGTGTCTACCGCGATGACGGCAGCGAGTGGTGGCGGCTGCTCTCGCGCATGGAGGAGTTCATCGAGCGCAAGGACCTGGAGAGGGTCACGCGAGAAATCTAGCTGTCATCGCGGGCCTGACAGTGCGTCAAGCCCGAAACGACAACAACAACCTTACGACCCGCCGCCGGTCACCGGCAACAGCGTGATCGTCCCCTGAGCCACCGCACGCCTGGGCTTACGGGCAAGCACGGCAACCTTCGTATATACTGGCGCATATACTGTAAGTTTCAGGAGGCATTATGAAGGAAGCCCGGATTGCCAAGCTGTTCAAGAACGGGAGTAGTCAAGCCGTTCGACTCCCCGCTGAATTTCGTTTCGAGAGCGACGAGGTGTATATCACCCGCGATGAAGCAACCGGGGGCGTACTCCTTTCCAGCCGTCCCAGTACGAAAACATGGGACGACTTCTTTGAGTTCGTACAGTTCATCGACGTCCCCGGGGACTTCATGGCTGGCCGGCCATTGAATGTTCGGCCGAAGGAGCAAGGTGTGTTTGATGATGCGATGCGATCTTGACGATGTTGCACATGCTGGATACGGATACCGCCAGCTTCATCATTAAAGGGCGCTCACCCGCCGTCGCTGCGAAGCTGCGCACCGTTTCGCCGGCGCTGGTGTGTATTTCTGTGATGACGCGCGCCGAACTGCAATACGGCCTGAAACGTTTGCCGCCTGCTCATCGCCTCCACCTGGCAGTGCGCCAATTTCTAAAGATCGTGCGGGTGCTGCCCTGGGACAGCGAGGCGGCCGACTGGTACGCCGACATCCGCCATCAACTCCTGAGCACCGGTCAGCCGATAGGCGAACTGGACATGATGATTGCTGCGCATGCTCTTGCTGCTGACGCCGTGCTGGTGACGAACAATCACCGGCATTTCGAGCGTATCCAGGCGCCGCTGACGTTGATCAACTGGACGGAGGGCTGAGAACCAGGCCATTCCCGTCATCTCGGCGGCACGCTATTGCTTCAACACATCCGCCCCCTGAGGCGGCTTGAAGTTGAAGGTGTCGGCCGGCACCGGGACATTGAGTTCCATCTTTGAGAAGGTCATCACCGACCGCTGGCCGAAGCTGTCCAGGATCTCCAGCGCGGCGAGTTCGCTGCCGCGGAACCCCACCTTCACGCCGAGCAATTGACCTTCCTTCACCTTGGGCGTGGCCTGTACCCACTGCAGGCCATCCTTCTCGCCCGCTGCTTCCAAATCGAAGTCCTTGCGCAGCGCAGTCAGGTCGGGGGCGGCGGCGATCAGCGCCGCCGGCGTGCTGCCCAGCACCTGCGCTTGCTTGCGTGCGGTCACCTGCCGCAGGTCGGCATCGTAAAGCCAAAGCGTCTGCCCGTCCGCCACGATCGTCTGCTCGAAGGGCTTGCGGTAATCGAAACGGAAACGGTTCGGCCGCACGAATTGAAAGGTTCCAGCCGACGTCTTGCTGCGCGCGGCCTGCCCCTCCCGCGCCGGCGGGGTGACGACCTGTGTGAACTCGGCCCGCCCGCTCTTGATGGTCTTGACAAAGTTCTCGAGGCTGTCGAGGCCGGAGGCTTGGGCAGCCATCGAGAAGACCAGCGATGCGACTGCGGACAACACCTTGTTCATGTAACTCCCTTGGGCCTGGCGCTCTGCCCGCAATGACAAACTGGTTTGTTCCAAACCCGCGCCTAAAGTTCGTCGCGAACCGTTATTCGCCCCGATTCGGCACCAGGATCTCGCGCTGCCCGCTGCCGCTCATCGCGCTCACCAGGCCCGCCTTTTCCATATCCTCGACCAGCCGAGCAGCGCGGTTGTAACCGATCTTGAGGTGACGCTGCACCAGCGAGATACTGGCCTTGCGGTTTTTCAGCACCACCTCCACGGCCTGGTCGTACATCGGATCCTTCTCCGCGGAGCCGCCTTCGCCAAGCAGGTCGCCATCGTCGTCCACCGTGCCGCCTTCCAGCACCCCTTCGATGTAGTTGGGCTCGCCGCCCTGCTCCTTCAGGTAAGCGACCACACGATGCACTTCGTCGTCGCTGACGAATGCGCCATGCACCCGGATCGGCAGCCCCGTGCCGCTGGGCATGTACAACATGTCGCCCATGCCGAGCAGCGCCTCCGCGCCCATCTGGTCGAGGATGGTACGGCTGTCGATCTTGCTGGAGACCTGGAAGGCGATCCGGGTCGGAATGTTGGCCTTGATCAGGCCGGTGATCACGTCCACGCTGGGCCGCTGGGTCGCCAGGATCAGGTGGATGCCGGCGGCCCGGGCCTTCTGCGCCAATCGCGCGATGAGTTCCTCGATCTTTTTGCCGACGACCATCATCAGGTCGGCCAGTTCATCGATCACCACCACGATGTGCGGCATCCGGTCGAGCGGTTCCGGGCTTTCGGGGGTCAGGCTGAACGGGTTGTAGATGAACTGCTGTTTGGCCTTGGCCTCGTCGATCTTGTGGTTGTAGCCGGCGAGGTTGCGCACACCCAGCTTGCTCATCAGCTTGTAGCGACGCTCCATCTCGCCCACGCACCAGTTCAAGCCGTAGGCGGCCTGGCGCATGTCGGTGACGACCGGCGCCAGCAGGTGCGGTATGCCTTCGTAGAACGACATCTCCAACATCTTGGGATCGATCATCAACAGGCGAACGTCGCGCGCCTCAGCCTTGTACAGCAGCGACAGAATCATGGCGTTGATGCCCACCGACTTGCCCGAGCCCGTGGTCCCGGCCACCAGCACGTGCGGCATCCTGGCAAGGTCGACGACGACCGGGTTGCCGATGATGTCCTTGCCCAGTCCCATGGTCAGCATCGACCTGGCTTCGTTGTAAACCTGTGACCCCAGGATTTCGGACAGCCTGATCGACTGCCGCTTGGCGTTGGGCAGTTCAAGCGCCATGAAGTTCTTGCCCGGGATGGTTTCCACCACGCGAATGGATACCAGGCTGAGGGAGCGTGCCAGATCTTTCGCGAGGTTGACGATCTGCGACCCCTTCACGCCGGTCGCAGGCTCGATCTCGTAACGGGTGATGACCGGGCCGGGCTGCGCCAGCACCACGCGGACTTCTACACCGAAATCCTTCAGCTTCTTTTCGATCAGGCGGCTGGTCATTTCCAGCGTTTCGGGGGCGACGGTCTCCTGCTTTGCCTGCGCGGTATCGAGCAGATCGACTTGCGGCAGCCTGGAGTCGGGCAGTTCCCTGAACAGCGGCTTTTGCCTCTCCTTGGCCACGCGATCGCTCTTGGGAACATTGACCGGGGCGGGCTCGATCAGGACCGGAATCGGGTGGTGCTCTTCGATCCCGATGCGATCGTCGATCAGGATTTCCTCGCGTTGCCGTGCGGCCTCCTCACCGAACGCGACGTCCTGGGCCAGCTCACGCTTTTCCCGGCGTGCCTGGAGCAACCCGTCGAGCCGCGCGCCAACGCGCTCCGCGACGTGGCCCCAGGAGAAACGGAATACGAAAGCAGCGCCGAGCACAACCAGCGCGATGCCGACCAGCCCGGAGCCGGTGAATCCGAGCCACTTGACGGCCCACGGCCCCATCAGGTAGCCGAGGGCGCCGCCCGAATGATCCGGCAGCCGGTTTTCGAACCGGTACAGCCGTGAATATTCCAGCGCGGTACTGGCGCAAAGAAGGATTGCCAGCCCGATCCAGAAGCCCAGGCGTGTGCGCGAAAAGCCCGTTTGCCCCGTTTGCGGCAACGATTCGCCGCGCATCCATTGAGCCAATGTGGCCAGCCAGGCCCGGACGGCAGCGGCAAAGCACCACCACACTGAAAATCCAAGCAGAAAATAGCTGGCATCGCCAAGCCAGGCACCGAAGCGCCCACCCCAGTTTCGCACGGCCGGGCCGCTGCCCGAAGTGGAAAACGCTGCGTCCTGCGCCGAGTAGCTCACCAAAGCCATCAGCCAGAATACGAGCCCCACCAGGCCGAGGAGCAGACCGAATTCGTGCACGAAGCGGTTGAATCCCGCACGCGGTGCGTCAGCCGATGCGCCAGGGTTATTCAGGGTGTTGAGCGAATATGTCATGAGGCGAGCGCAAGCTTACCGCAGCGCCACCCGCCGCCCTGCTCAAAATCGGTCGCACGTCGGCGATCCGGTGCAACCCCGCAACGCAACCTGACGTCCGATCATCCCAATGTCGTCAGCCGGTCCTTGATCAGCATCGAGCCGTCTTCGCGCGTTTCAATGAATCCCCGATCCTCCAGGTCCTTCATCACTCGGCTGACCATCTCGCGCGACGCACCCACCATCTTGGCGATGTCCTGGCGCGAGATGCGGTCCCGTATCGTCATGACTCCGTCGCGGTCGGGTACGGCAAATTCCAGCAAGGCACGCGCGACGCGGCCATACACATCCATCAGCGCCAGCGACTCGATCTTGCGGTCGGCCGCGCGCAGGCGCTGCACCAGCCCCTTCATGATCGCGTAGGCCATGGAGCTGTTTTCGGGCAGGCAGCGGGCAAATTCCGCCCGGCCCAGCGCCAGCGTGTCGGTCTGCACTTCGGCGCGGACGGTGGCCGAGTGCGCCTCGTTGTCGATCAGGCTCATCTCGCCGAGGTAGTCGCCGGGCTGCAGCGTCGCCAGGATCACTTCCCGGCCACGCTTGTCGGAAGTCACCACTCGCACCCGGCCCGTGAGGATGATGAAAAGGGTGTTGGATTTCTCGCCTTGCTCGACGAGCGCCTCGCCGCGCTTGAAGCGTCGCTTGACAACGGCATCCGCAACCGCCTCGGCCTGATTGGCGGTCAGCAATGCGAACAGCGGGACCCGGCGAATCAGTTCGAGATTCGACAGCATCGACATTCTTTATCCCTTCCAGTGCGAGCGCAGCGCTGGCTTCTTACAATCGGTGCAATCAAACGGCAAGCATCGCTGCTTGCCGCAAGCCGAAATGTACCCGAGCTGTGGCGTATCCCACACCTGTTTCTACCATGCCAACTGCCAAACACGCCAAAGTTCTTATTCTCGGTTCCGGCCCCGCGGGCTACACCGCCGCCGTGTATGCGGCGCGGGCCAATCTCAAACCGGTGTTGATCACCGGTATCGCCCAGGGGGGTCAACTCATGACCACCACGGACGTGGACAACTGGCCTGCCGATGTGCACGGCGTGCAAGGGCCGGAACTGATGCAGCGTTTCCTGGAGCATGCGCAGCGCTTCAACACCGAAATCGTGTTCGACCATGTCAGCTCGGTCGACTTCAGCCAGCGCCCATTCACGCTCAAAGGGGACAGCGGCGAGTACAGCTGCGACTCGCTGGTGATCGCCACGGGCGCTTCAGCCAAGTATCTGGGGCTGCCGTCCGAGCAGGCCTTCATGGGCCGGGGCGTGTCGGGCTGCGCCACGTGCGACGGCTTCTTCTACCGCGGCCAGGTCACCTGCGTGATCGGCGGCGGCAACACAGCGGTCGAAGAGGCGTTGTATTTGTCGAATATCGCGAGCAAGGTGTACCTGGTGCACCGGCGCGACAAGTTCAAGGCCGAACCGATCCTGGTCGACAAGCTGATGGAAAAGGTCAGGGCGGGCGTCATCGAGCTCAAGCTCTTCAAGACACTGGACGAGGTTTTGGGGGACGCCAGCGGCGTGACCGGTGTCCGGCTGCGCGACACCAAGAGTGGCGAGACAGAGGACATCATGCTCCAAGGGTGCTTCATTGCCATCGGGCATCAGCCCAACACGGACATCTTCAAAGGCCAGCTTGAGATGAAGGACGGCTACATCATCACCCGGTCGGGGCTGCAGGGCTTCGCCACGATGACCAGCGTGCCCGGGGTGTTCGCGGCGGGCGACGTGCAGGACCATGTGTATCGGCAGGCCATCACCAGCGCGGGCACCGGCTGCATGGCCGCACTCGATGCGCAGCGCTACCTGGAGCAGGCCGCGAGTTGAAATCTCGGTCCCGACCTCCGCCGGGACGCGCACTGTCAACCCAAAATAGAAATGTCCCCTTTTCCCCCAAGTAGAGATGTCCCCTGTCCGGGACGTTCAGGCGGGTAAGGCGTGGGCGGTTTCAGCCAGCGCAGGGCGAAGCCCGCAGCTGGCTGAAACCGCGCGCGGCGGGGTGTTGGCCGGGGCCGCAGCAACGTATGTTCCGCCGGCGCGCTGGCTGTTGTGATGATCGATGCTCGCTGCCAAGCGAGCGATGCGCAGGCGTTGCTTGTCCAAGGCCTTGTCGACACGGTCATTGAGATTTTTGTCATCCACCACCCTGGGCGTCTTCAGGTGCTGGTGCACGGTGAAGCGGCGGTGCTCAAGGGGTTGGTCGTGATACAGCACTTCGATTTGCCCGTCGGCGTGCTGGGCGATGTTCACGATCGCCCGTCCCTTGGGGGCGGCGGGCTGCTTCGGCGCGATTTGCACGATGTCGCCCTCGAATTGACAGCTCAACTGGTTGCTCAGGTGCCGCTGATGGTGCAGCGCACAGATGCGCTGGAGCTGCTGGGCAGTTCCGCTCCAGGGGCGATGGGCATCGGCCAGACTGGCCGGCAGCACGGCGAAACGCTCGTTGTGCTGGGCAAGGTACCCTGCAAGCCACGCGTTGGCCTCCTCCATGCTGTTCACGCCGGCCAGCCGCATGGCCTTGATCATGCGGTCCTGCAGCGTCTGGAACAGCCTCTCTACGCGTCCCTTGGCCTGCGGCGTGCGGGCGCAGATCGACTCGATGTCCAACTGCAGCAAGGCCCGCTCGAACTGCGTGGGCTTGGGGTCTTCTGCATCGTGCTTGGTGAAGATGCCGTGGCGATCGCTGTAGTACGCAGCCGGCAGCCCGTGGCGGCTGGCATGCTCGCGCAACACCGCCAGATACCCCTGAGTGGTCTCCGTCGCAAAGAATCTGCCTGCCAGCACCTGGCCTGTGGCGTCGTCGATGAAGGCGATCAGGCAGCACTTGGGTGCGCGCTGCTCGAACCAGTCGTGGTGGCTGCCATCGATCTGCACCAGCTCGCCGCGGCACGCCCGCCTCTGCCTGGGGCTGTGCACGCGCTGCAACCGCCTCCTCCTGGGCTTCCACAACTGCGCCTGCGCCATCCAGCCGCGCAGCGTCTCGGTGCTGTGCACAAAGCCATGCTCACTGGCCAAGTACTCCCGGGCCAGCTCGGGCCCGAAATCACTGTAGCGCTCCCGAACGATACCCACGAAGTGCTCGCGCACCTGCTCGCTGATGCGGCGGTTGCTCGGCACACCGCGCCGCTTGGAGATCAGCCCTGCGGCTCCCTCTTCGCGCACCTGGCGGCAAAGCCGCTTGATCTGCCTGACCGACAGACCCAGAGCCGCCGTAGCGTCCGCCTGCGCCATTTCCCCGTCCAGCACCTTGGTGACCACCGCCAAGCGCCGCGCTTCCTTCTGACTCATCAACTCCTCCGTGCCCATCTGCGCCCCC
>JBKJHN010000182.1:0-45422 GCA_046599015.1 Ramlibacter sp. | reverse complement strand
GTCGATCCGGAAACCAATTCGAGGTACCTGCGGCTGCGTGCCGAAGAAGGGCCACTGCGGGTCTACTGCGAAACAGTGGTGGACCTGGTACATCATTACGAAGCGACGCAAGACCTGAGCGAAGTGCCGATTTCCGAGTTGCCGGCGCAAGTGCTGCGATACATCTATCCCAGCCGCTATTGCCAGTCGGACCGGCTGCATCGGTTCGCCTTCTCGCAGTTCGGCAGCTTGCAGCCAGGCCATGGGCGGGTGCAGGCGATCCGTGACTGGGTGGCAGCCCACGTGGAATTTGTCTCGGGCACTTCCGACGGCAACACCTCAGCTGTCGATACGCTGATCACCAAGCAGGGCGTTTGCCGCGACTTCGCCCATTTGATGATCGCCCTCTGCCGCGCAGCCAACATCCCGGCCCGTTTTGCCACCGGCATCGACTACGGCGCCGACCCTGCCCTGGGACCGCCGGACTTCCATGCCTATGTCGAGGCCTATGTTGGCGGCCGCTGGTACCTGTTCGACCCCTCCGACACCGCGATTCCGATGGGCTTCATCCGGCTGGCGACGGGGCGCGATGCGGCCGATGCGGCATTCGCTTCAATCTTCGGCAGTGTGGAGTGGATGGCGCCCTTGATCGGCATCGAAGCGATCGCCGGCGCGGACGGCGTTTGCCGGGTGCCGGTGCATTGCGAGAACGCCCTGTCGACCGATGCCGGGCCGTTGTCGGTCCATGCACCGCGTGAACTGACCAAGGCTGCTTCGGTCTCCTGAGCCCGCCCTGCTCAGGCGGCGGAGTGCACGGGTTCACAGCGCACCCGCGTCGTCAGGCTTCAGGCGACCGGCGGCGCCACCAGCCGGACGACCACTGTCTGCCTCTCCGTCAGCAGGGGCCGCCCGCCGGCTTCGCTGTACCGGTTGAGCGATTCGAAGAACACCATGTCGCCGCCGCGCGCCCCGCTGCGGCGCTTCGCGCCCACCAGCGTGCTGATGACGCGGATGCGCTCGCCCACGCGGGCGAGGGAATGCACTTCCACCTTGTTGCCCGCGTTCATGCCGCCGGCGGCGCTGAAACCGAATACCGGCGCCAGGTCGCGCCCGACCTCGTTGACGCCTTCGCGGCCCTGCGCATGCACATCCTCGCCGAGCGGATACGTTCCCGGCAGGGCTTCGAGCCCGTGCAGCGGAAACAGCGGCGGCGCCACGACCGCGCCCCAGGGCGAGGCCGCCTGCGGGTCGAAGTGCACCGGGTCGAGGTCCATCACGGCATCGGCGAACAGGCGCAGGCGGCTCAGGTCGACGGGATAGCGTGATTCGCGCTGCTCCAGCTGCTGGCCCAGCATCGCGTTCGCTGCCGCTGGCATCGCCGGGTCGGCGGGCGATGCGCCCGTGGGCAGGGAGAAATCGGCCGGCGCCTGCACGTCCAGCGCATCGAGCACGGGACCCATGCTTCGCTGCAGCACCGTGGCGCGGCCGCGCGTGGTGACTTGGCCGCGATCGAGGTTGACGATCTCGACCGCGACCTCGACCAGGGTGTTCGCACCTTCGCAGCGGCTGGCGCCCACCGTGCCGCGCACGCGCAGCTTCTGGCCGACGAAGTCCGGCCCCACGAACTGGTAGTCGACCCGCCAAGGCCACGCACCCGGCAGCGCACGCTGCAGGAACTGCACGATGAGGTGCTGCTTGAGCGCGCCGTTGATCACGGGCGCTTCCAGCCGCGCCACGTCGCGGCAGAAGGCCTGATCGAAGTGGATGCGATCCCAGTTCTGCTGTGCGGCCATCCAGCGCACGATGTGTGCCGGGGTGAAGCGCGGCTTGTCCAGCGCGGGCAGTTCGGTGCCCGGGGTTGGCGCGACGCTCATCGCATCAGGTCTCGACGTAGCCGACCACCTGCCCATCCTCGACGGCGTCGCCCTCGGCCACGCACAGTTCGACCACGGTGCCGGAAGACTCGCTGACCACGGGAATCTCCATCTTCATGGATTCGACGATCAGCACCGGATCGTCGGCATCCACGGGGGAGCCCTGCGGCACCAGGATTTTCCAGACCTTGCCGGTCACTTCGGCCTTCACTTCGATACGTGCCATCTCTCGTTCTCCTCAGGCGGGGGTGGATTGGGGGGAGGCCGCGAGGGCCGCCTTCGCGCGCGCCAGCACCTGGGCGCCGAGCCCGGTGTGGACCTCGCCGGCCACGAACTCGGGGCTCAGCAGGACCTGCCGCGCGAATGGGATGTTGGTCTTGACGCCTTCGATCACGGTGGCGTCCAGTGCGTCGACCAGCCGCGCGATCGCTTGCGCGCGCGTCGCGCCGCGGGCGATCACCTTGGCGATCATCGGGTCGTAGAAAGGCGTGACGCGGCTGCCCTCGGCATAGCCGGTCTCGACGCGGATGCCCTCGCCGCAGGGCAGGCGAAGCGTGTTCAGCGGCCCGGGCGAGGGGAAAAAGCGCACCGGGTCTTCGGCGTAGATGCGCGCCTCGATCGCGTGGCCGCGCAGTTGCACTTCCTGCGGCAGCACGGCGTCCAGCCGCTCGCCCCAGGCCAGCCGCACCTGCGAGCGCACCAGGTCCACGCCGGTCACTTCCTCGGTCACGGCGTGTTCGACCTGCAGCCGCGTGTTCATCTCCAGGAAGTTGAAGCCGCCGCTGCCGTCGTACAGCGTCTCCACCGTGCCGATCACGTCGTAGCCAAGCTCGCCCAGGATGCCGGTGATGGTCTCGGCGGCCTGCGTGACCTGCGCGCGCGGGATCAGCGGCGCGCCGGCCTCCTCGATCACCTTCTGGTGGCGCCGCTGCACCGAGCAGTCGCGCTCGAAGAGATGCCGCACGTTGCCGTGCCGGTCGGCCAGGATCTGGAATTCGATGTGGCGCGGGCGCTCGACCAGCCGCTCGAGGTACAGTTCCGCGTTGCCGAAGCTGCGCTGCGCGAGCGAGCGCGCCTGCGCCACGGCCTTCAACAGTTCGGCGTCGTCTCGCGCCGGCAGCATGCCGATACCGCCCCCGCCGCCCGCTGGCTTGACCAGCACCGGGTAGCCTACGCGCGCCGCCTCGGCCAGGGTCCGCGGCTCGTCTTCGTCCAGCAGCGCAGAGCTGGTGCCCATCGGCATGCCGTGCTGCTTCATCAGGTCGCGGGCGCGGGTCTTGTGGCCCATGGCGTCGATCCAGCGAGGGCTCGGGCCGATGAAGCAGGCACCGCTGGCGTTCACGCGTTCGGCGAAGCCAGCGTTCTCCGACAGGAAGCCGTAGCCCGGATGCAGGCCGTCGGCGCCGCTGCGCTTCACGACGTCCAGCAGTACGTCCTGGTTCAGGTAGCTGGCGCGCGGGTCGGCCTCGCCGATCGCGTGGGTCTCGTCGGCGAGCGCGAGGTAGGGCAGTCCCGCATCGGCCTCGGAATAGACCGCGACGGTGCGGATGCCCTGCGCCTTCAGTGCACGCAGCACGCGGGACGCCACGGCGCCGCGGTTGGCGACTACGACTTTTTGGAACATCGCTGTACCTCCCTCAGCCCGCGGTCGCCGCGCTGGCGACCTGGTCCGTGCGCTGGCCGCCGGCGCCGCACCACACCGCGCCGGACTGCTCCAGGCGGTCCACATCCGCATCGCTCATGCCCAGGCCATGCACCAGCACTTCGCGGGTGTCCTCGCCGATGCCGGAACCGGCCTTCACGACGCGGCCGGGCGTGCGCGACAGCTTGGGCACCACGCCCGCCATCGTCACCTCGCCGAGCTTCGGGTGCGGGATCCGCATCAGCATGTCGCGCGCGCGGTAGTGCTGGTCCTCGAAGATGTCGGCGATGGTGTTGACGGGGGCTACGGGAACTTCGGCTTCCATCAGCATGCGCTGCAATTCCTTCGCTGAGTGGCGGCGGCTCCATTCACTCACCAGGCCATCGATTTCCTCCACCCGTTCGCCGCGCGCGCGTTGCGTTGCGTAGCGCGCATCGCTGCCCCACTCGGGATGGCCCATGACGGCGGCGAGCCGGCGGAAGATGGCGTCGTTGTTTGCCGCGATCAGCACCCAGTGGTCGTCGCTGCTCGGATAGAGGCTGTTCGGAGCCGTGTTCATCAGGCGCGGCCCTTGGCGGGTGGGGACAATGCCCGTGCGCTCGTACGAGGTGACGGGCTCCTCCATCTGCGAGAAGGCGCTCTCGTACAGGGCCACGTCGATCATCTGGCCCTCGCCGCTGCGGGTGCGCTCGTACAGCGCCATCAGCGTACCGAAGGCGGCGTAGACCGCCGTGAGGTAGTCGGTCGTCGGCAAGGCGCAGCGCGCGGGCGGGCGGTCCGGGTCGCCGGTGAGGTGGCGCACGCCGGCAACCGCTTCGCAAATCGCGCCGTAGCCGGGCAGGTCCCGATAGGGGCCGGTCTGGCCGTAGCCGCTGATTCGCACGGTCACCAAGCGCGGGTTGCGCGCGCGTAGCACGCTTTCACCGAGGCCCAGGCGGTCCAGCACGCCGGGGCGGAAGTTCTCCACCAGCACGTCGGCCTGGTCCAGCAGCTTCAGCGCGATGTCCCGGCCTTCCGGTTTCTTCAGGTCCAGCACAATGGACTGCTTGTTGCGGTACATCGAGGTGCCGTACAGCGACACGCCGTCGACCTGCGCGCCGAAGTTGCGGCCGGGGTCACCCTCGGGCGTTTCGATCTTGACGACCTCGGCGCCGAAATCGGCCAGCAGCCGGGCGCACACCGGCCCCGCGATCGTGCTGCACAGCTCCACCACCTTGTGGCCGCGCAGCGGTCCGCTGCGCTCGCCTGCGTTGACCTGTTCCATGTTGGTGCTCATTGCTTGGCGAGATTGAGCTGGCGCAGGATCGCGCGCATCTCCACCAGTTGGTCTTCGGCGAAGCGCTGCGCATCCGGACCGGTGATGAGCCGAGGCGTCCACTGGTTGCGCTGCACGAACGCGCTCCATTCGGGCGTGTCGGTGGCGCGCTTGAGCGTTTCCGTCCAGTAGTCGAGCTGCGCGCGCGTCAGTCCCTTGGGTGCCAGGATGCCCTGCACCGAGGCGAAGTCGGCGTCGATGCCTTGGTCCCTCCACGTCGGCACCTGCGCGAACGCGCCGCCAAGGCGCCGGGGTGAGGAGATCGCCAGCAACCGGATCTTGCCGGCTTCGAGCTGCGTCACCAGGTTGGCGGTGCTGGCCGCGACGATGTCCACGTGCCCGCCGAGCAGGGCCGTGATCGACTCCGCCGAGGACTTGAAGGGCACCACGGTCAGTTTCGAGACGTCCACGCCGGCGGCCAGCAGCGGCTTGGCCGCCCCGATGTGGATGTGGTTGCCCAGCGCCGTCGCCACCGCGATGCTCGCCGAGCTCGGGTCGCCCTTCAGTTTCTGGACGAGGTCGCTGGCGTTCTTCAGCGGCGAGTCGGCGCGCACCGCGAGCGCGACATATTCGTTGAACAACACCGCCAGCATGGTGTATTCGGTCGTGGGCGACTCCTTCCAGTCGCCGATCACGTAGTTCGTCAGGAACTGCAGCGCGAAGGATGTGAGGTAGTGCGCATCGCCGGGATGCTGCTTGAGTGTGCTGAGCGCGACCACCCCCCCGCCCGCGGGCTTGTTGCTGACGATCATCCCTTGCGGAATGGAGTTCTGCTGGTCGGTGATGTTCTTCAGCGTGCGGGCTACCTGGTCGAGAGCGCCGCCGGGACCCGCGCCGACGGCGAACTCCACCTGCTTGGTCGGCTTCCAGGCTTGGGCCTGTGCTGTGGGCCACCCTGTGAGCGCGGCAAGCGCCAGCGCCGCCAGCGCGACGCGGGATCGTGATTTCATGGACTCTCTCCTCTGACTCTGGGTTGAATCCGCCTCAGCGGAAGGTGCGGGTGCGAATGCCGGTCTGGCCCTGGGTGACCGCGCATGCGTCGCGTACCCAGTCGCACAACAGGGGGCGAGTTTCGCGGGGCTTGATCATGTCGATGACGCCGAAGCGCTCGGCGGTTCGGTAGGGCGAGCTCAGGTTCCGGTAGTACTCCTCGAGCTCCTGCTGCCGCTGCTGCGAATCCTCCGCTTCAGCCAGTTCCCGCTTGTAGGCGGCCGCGACGCCACCCTCGACAGGAATAGAGCCCCAGCGCGCCGTCGGCCAGGCGAAGCGGTGCAGCAGCGCATAGCCGTCGGGACCGTGCTGCGGCCCGTGCATCTGGCCGCCCACGCCGAAGGAGCGGCGCAGGATGATCGCGCACCAGGGGACGCGCGACTGCTCGATCGCCGAGATGGCCGCCATCGCTGCGCCGATGGAACCTGCCTTTTCCGCCTCGCTGCCGAACATCACGCCCGGCTGGTCGACGAGGTTGACGATCGGCAGGTGGAAGGTGTCGCAGAGGTCGACGAAACGTTCCAGCTTGCGGGCCGCTTGCGCGGTGAGCGCACCCCCCATGACGCGCGGGTCGTTGGCCACGATTCCGACCGCACAGCCATCCAGCCGGCCGAACATGGTGACCGTGGAGCCGCCGAAGGTGCGGCCCAGTTCGAACAGGGAGCCGGCATCGAATACCGACTGCAGGATGCGGCGCACGTCGAAGATCTTGCGAGTGTCGAGCGGGATCGCCTCGTCGAGCCAGGCATCGGCGCGGCCGCGCTCGTCCTCGCTGCTCAGGCGCGGCGGCAAGCTCCACACGTTGGTCGGCATGAACGACAGGAAGCGGCGCACCTGGGCGAACGCGTCCTCTTCGCTCCCGGCCGCATTGGTCACGATGCCGCTCTGGCGGGTGTGAACTTCGGCGCCGCCCAGCGCTTCCTTGTGGACGTCCTCGCCGATGCCGCGCTTGACCACCGGCGGCCCACCGGCGAAGACCTGCGCCATGCCCTTGACCATGACCGAGAAGTGGGAGGCACAGACTTTCACGGCCCCGAGGCCGGCGCAAGCGCCGAGCGCGACGCCGACCACCGGCGACTGCGCCAACAGCGGCATCCAGGGCCAGGAGGGATAGCCCGGGATCTTGGTCGACTGGTTCTGTTCGAGGATCCGGATGCTGCCCCCTCCGGTTTCCACCAACCGCACGATCGGCAGGCGCATCTGGTGCGCGTAGCGCTCGGCGTAGATCCACTTGTCGGAGATGGTGGACTCCGAGGAGCCGCCGCGGATCGTGAAGTCGTCGGCCGAAACCACGACGCGCCGGGCTCCGACGTCGCCTGCGCCCATGACTGCGTTGGCCGGCGAGAAGGAGACGAAGGCGCCGTGCTCGTCGTAGTGTCCCTTGCCGGCGAGCATACCCATTTCCACGAAAGAGCCGGGATCCAGCAGGCGGTCGATGCGCTCGCGTGCGGTCAGCTTGCCCAGCGAAGCCTGTTTCGCCAGCCCTTCCGGGCCGCCCATCTGCAGCGCCGCGGCCCGGCGGGCGTCGAGCTCCGTGAACGCGGCGTTCGCAGCGGGGCCGTCGGGTTGTTCGGTCGAATTCATTTTCAGTCAGTAGCTGGTGGGCCAGGTGCGCATCAGGTGCTCGCCGACGCCCTTGCTCAGGCGCATGCGGTGCACGTCGAGCAGGCGGGTGAGGACCTGGCGCGTCTCCACGGGGTTGATCACGTAGTCCACGGCGGCGGTCGCGGCCGCGTCATAGGCGGACGTATCCCTGGACATCTCCGCCAGCAGTTGCTGGTAGCGCTGCGGGTCGTCCTGCTCCTTGACACCGTGGACGATCGTCACGCCGTGGCGCGGGTCCATGAAGTTCAGTTCGGCGGTGAACCACGCCACCACTTCGTGCGCGTTGCCGGCGCCGCCCATGTTCAGCACGGCCTGACCGTAGGACTTGCGCATCGCCACCGAGATCTTCGGCACCGTGACCAGCGACAGCGCGTTCATCCAGTTCATCACCCGGCCGATCGCGCCGGCGCGCTCGCCTTCCACGCCGATCAGAAAGCCGGGCTGATCGGCCATGAAGACCAGCGGGATGTTGAAGGAATCGCACAGCACCAGGAAGCTGGTGACCTTGCGGCAGCTGTCCGGGTCGATGGCGCCGCCCTTGTACATCGGGTTGCTGGCGACGATGCCGACCGACTTGCCGTCCAGCCGCGCCAGCGCCGTCACCACCGAGCGGCCGAAGCGCGGCTTGAGTTCGAAGATGCTGCCGGCGTCGTAGATCAGGTTGAGGATCTTGCGCACCTCGTAGACCTTGGTGCGCCCTTCCGGCAGGATCTCCAAAATCCTGTGCTGCTCCCGGCCGGACTCTTGCGGCACCGGGTATTCCGGCGGCGCCTCGTTGTGGTGGCTCGGCAGGTAGGACAAGAAGCGCTTGATCGCGTCCAGCGCCTCTTCGTCCGTGTCGGTCGCCAGGTCGACCATGCCGGTCACCTCGGTGTGCAGCTTCCAGCCTCCCAGCGCCTCCGGGTCCACGGCTTCGGTGATGGCCATCTGGGTCAGCTTGGTGCTCGATACCGCGGTGATCGCGCCCTTGCGCATCACGGTGTAGTCGGCCAGCGCCGCGTACCAGGAGGAAGAGCCGTAACAATGGCCCAGCACGGCGGACACCCACGGCGTCTCGCGCTTGCGCAGGTACTGCGTCGGGCGGTCGCCGCCCATGATCGCGGCCGCGCCCATGATGTCGGGCATGCGCGCGCCGGTGGATTCGCCCAAGAAGATCATCGGCAGGCCGCGCGAGGTGGCCACCTTCTTCACGTGGCCGACCTTGTTCGTGTTGACCTCGCTGCTGGAGGCGCCCATCACCGTGAAGTCGTTCGAAACGATCGCGACCTCGCGGCCGTCCATCTTGGCGTAGCCGGTGATCTTGCCGTCGGCCGGCGACTTGTCGCGCGCCTGCGGCAGGATCGAGACGCCGAACAGGCCGGCCTCGAGAAAGGTGCCCGCGTCGGCGAGGCGGGCTATGCGCTCGCGCGCGTTGAGAATGCCTTGCGCTTTGCGCTCAACGAGCTTCTGTTCGCCGCCCATCGACCGCGCCTGCTGGCGGCGCATCTCGAACTCGGCGAGTTCCTTCTCGAATGCCATCGCGCTTCCCCGCTTATTTGGTGACCAGGTGAGGGATCTGCCGCGCGACCTGTTGCCAGAAGGCGGTCTCGTTGCGCAGTTGCACCTGGAACTCCTCGGGCTTGCTCCACGCCGGCTCCGCCCCGCCGGTGCGGATGCGCGCGCCCATGTCGGAGTTGGACATGATCTTGTGCGTGGCCGCGGCGAGTCGGTCGATCACCGTCTTGGGCGTGCCCGCCGGGGCCAGCAGTCCGTACCAGATCGTGGTGTCGTAGTCGACGCCCAGCTCGGTCAGCGTGGGCACCTCCGGCAGGCTGGGTAGGCGCTTCGAAGAGGTGACCGCCAGCGCCTTGAGCTTGCCGCCCTGAATGTGCGGCTGCAACACCGGCACCAGCGCGAACACCATGTTGACCTGGCCCGAGATTGCGTCGGTAGTGGCCGGTGCGCCGCCCTTGTACGGCACGTGCAGCAGCTGGATGCCCGCCTTTCGGTTCAGCAGTTCGACGTAGAGGTCGAGCTGCGCGCTCGACACGGTGAGCTTGCCGGGGCTGGCCTTGGCGGCCTGCAGCAGCTCGGCGCCCGTGTTGAACGGAGCCTTCGGATTGGCGGCGATCACGAACGCCACGCGAGACACCAGGCTCACGGGTTCCAGGGCGCTCTGGTCGAAGGGCGGTGTGGGGCCGAACACGGGGTTGAGCACCTGGCTGTTGTTGGCGAACAGGAGCGTGTATCCATCCGGCTTGGCGCGCGCGACGACTTCAGCGCCGATGTTGGTGCCGCCGCCGGGCTTGTTGTCGACGATGACGTTCTGGCCGAGTTCCTTGCCGAGCTGCTCCGACAGCTGGCGTGCGATCAGGTCGGTGCTGCCGCCGGCCGGATAAGGCACGACGACGCGGATCGGCTGGCTCGGAAAGCGGTCCTGGGCAGCGGCGCCGCCGGCGGCAACGGCGCACAGGATCGCGGCGGCAGCGGCGCGGGCGAACAGGCGCGCGGCCTGGCTGAAGCTGTTCATAGGCTGGTCTCCGTTCTGGTCGGAACGGCCAATATAGGACGGATCCGGATTTTAGTCAACCAGGTTTACTACCGAAGCCGAAGAGCAGTGGCAAACACCCCCCGCCGCTGCTACATTTCCCAGATGGCAACACGCTCCCGTCTCCAGGCGCTGCAGGCATCGCGCCGCCACGGCATCGGCCGCTTGCTGCTGCTGGCGCGCCGCGATTTCCTGGAGCGGCTCGGCGCTAAGATGAACGACGCCGCCGCCACGATGCTGCAGGCGCGCGGACGCCTGCTGCCCTTCATCGACGTCGACGGTTCGCGCAGTGTCGACCTCGCCCGCAGCATGGGCATGACCAAGCAGGCGGTCGGCAAGCTGGTGCGTGAGCTGGAGGAGGACGGCCTTCTGTACCGCGAGCCCGACGGCGCCGACGGCCGCGCCTTCCTCGTGAAATTCACCGATGCGGGGCTGGAGTACCTCACGCGCATGCACAAGTGCATCTCGCAGATCGAGCGGGACTACGAGCGGCTGGTCGGCCCCGACCGCATGACGGTCGTGCGCGAGGCGCTGAGCCTGATCGCGTACGGCGCCGAGGACGTGGGCGAGGCGGACGAGTGAGCCCGACGTTACATGCCGCAGTTCGTCATGCACCTCGGCACACGCAGAAAAGGATCCGTGCGCGCATCCACGAAACCCTTGTGATTGGGCATGCGTACCTGGGGCAGGGTTGTCGCATTCATCACGGCCGCTTCCGGGATAACGCCATCCGCATGCAGCAAGTAGGCAGTCACCGAATAGACCTCGTTGGGCGTGAGCGAGAAGGGCTTGTCCCAAGGCATTGAGCGATTCACGTAATCGAAGATCGTCGGAGCGTAGGGCCAGAAGCTGCCGATAGTGCGGATGGGGCTCTTGGACGCCAAAGTACCGATTCCTCCCGTCAGGCGCGGAGCCGTCCCGCCAGCGCCGTTGGCGCCATGACAGGCCAGGCACTTCGCCTCATACACTTTCCGGCCTTCTGCGGCGGTGCCGGAGCCGGGTGGGAGTCCCGCGCCGTCCGGGCTGACATCGATGTCCCAGCCGCGAATCTCCTCGGCGGTCGCGATCCTGCCAATGTCATACCGTTGTTCCTTGATGGATTGCTGTTGCGCGGGGAGCGTACAGGCAACCAGAAAGACCGGGGCGAGGAGCGGAACGATGGTTCTACGCGTGAACATTGCTGACCTCCCCCGTTGCGGCGACGCGCCAGCTCTGGATGGCGTTGTAATGGTAGGTGTACTCCGGCCCACGAGCGTCGAGCAACTGCTTGCGAGTCGGTTGCACATATCCGGCTTCGTCGATTGCTCGGCTCTGGAGTATCACCGGCGAGCCGTCCCAGCGCCACGGCAGCGTGAATCGGGTCAGCGCTTTGCTCAGCACGGGTTCGTGCAATGTGGCCGAGCGCCAGTTGCGGCCGCCGTCCACCGACACGTCCACCGCCTTGATCCTGCCCCGGCCGGTCCAGGCGATGCCGGTGATCTCGCGGAAGGTGCCGGGCAGGACCTTCTCTCCGCCGGACGGTGACAGGATGACCGACTTGGCGTCCATCGTGAACGTGAACTGGTCGGAGATCCCGTCGGGCCGAAGGTCGGTGTACTTCGATGTCTCTTCACGCGTGTGGAACGGCTGCGCGCCCACCTTGAGCCGCCGCAGCCACTTGATGCTCATGTTCCCTTCGATGCCCGGCAGGAAGAGTCGCAGAGGGTATCCTTGTTCCGGCCTCAGCATCTCGCCGCCCTGGCCGTAAACCAGCATGGCGTCATCCAGGGCAATTTCCATCGGAATGCTGCGCGTCATCGCGGCACCATCGGCTCCCTCGGCCAGAACCCATTTCGCGCCGCTCTTCAGGCCCGCCTCCGCCAGCACGGTGGACAACATGACGCCTGTCCATTCCGTGCAGCTGACCAGGCCATGGATCTCCTGCGCGGTTCGCCCGGCGGTGCTCTTGAACTGCGCAGCACTGTTGCCAGAGCACTCGAGGAAGCAGATGCGGCTGACCGACGGGAACCTCACGAGGTCATCCATGGTGAAGACGAGCGGCCGGTCGACCAGGCCATGAATCATCAAACGGTGCTGCGCAGGGTCGATCGTCGGCACGCCAGCGTGATGCCGTTCGAAGAACAGACCGTTGGGGGTCAAGATGCCGTGCATCTTCTGCAGCGGAGAGCGCGTGGCGGTCGGGTACGGATTGGGTGCCGATGGCAGTACCCGCACCACGTTCTTCTCGAACGGGGAAGGCTGCCCGTAGGGCGGGTTCAGGAAGGGCCCGCCCGGTCGTGACATCCACTCCGGCGTGGCCGGTGGCAGGTTTCGGGAAGCGCCTTGGGCAACAGCTGCGCCTGTCGTGGCAGCCACGGGCAGCACTGCCGCACGCGAAAGAAGCCGTCTTCGATTCAGCATGTTTCTTGTCTCCATGATCTCAGTTGCTCTTAATGGCCGCCGCCCGCCTACCCCCGGCACCAGACTGGAACCGAGTCTAACCGCCCAAACAAGCGCGCTGAGTGACCGCCGTTCACGCCCGAAAGTGTAAGTGGTCAATGAAACCACGCCCCTTGCGGGGCCTGACGACGGCCGACAAGGAAGAATGCGGCCTTCCGTGCTTATGTCGAAGACTATGTCGGCGGACGCTGGTGCCTGTTCGACCCCTCCGGCACCGCCATTCCGATGGGCTTCATCCGCGTGGCCACCTGCCGCGATGCGGCCGATGCGGCATCCGCCTCGATCTTCGGCAACGTGGAGTTGAAGACGCCGCTGATCGGGATCGAGGCGATCGCCGGCAGCGACCGAGTTTGCCGGCTTCCGGTGAACTGCGAAAATGCACTGTCGACCGATGCAGGGCCGCTCTCGATCCATGCGACCGCGCGAAACTCTGCGCGAGCCCGCCCCAGTTTCTTATTGAGCCCGCGAGCTTCAGGCAGCCGCGTGCACGGGTTCGCAGCGCACCTGCGTCGTCACCGAGTTGGCGATGAAGCACTCTTCATGTGCCTTGTGATGCAACTCGTCGACCTGCTCGCGAGTCGGCAGCTTCTCTCCTGAGAACACAGCCTCGGGCCGCAGCGTTACGTCGGTCATCGCCATCTTTCCAGCCGCGTTGCGGGCCATGAGGCCCTGGGCGTTGTCGGTGTAGCTGTCGACACAGAAGCCTCGGCGCGCGGCGATCGACAGAAACCAGAGCATGTGGCAGCTGGATAACGACGCGACGAAGGCTTCCTCGGGATCGACACCGGCCGGATCGGATAGCGGCTCCGGCACGACTTGCGGCGAAGATGAACCCACCACTTCGGCGCCTCCATCGAAACGCAGCAGGTGCCGGCGGCTGTAGCGGTTGCCGACGAAGCTGTGCTCGCCGCGCTGCCAGAGAATCTGAGCGGTGTAGTGAGACATGACTCAGCGGCCGCGCCAGGCCGGGCTGCGCTTTTCGCTGAACGCGGCGACACCTTCACGGAAGTCCTCGCTGCCATAGCAGCGACGGATCAGGTCCTCGCCGTCGGGCAGCGAATGGGCGAGCAGACGCCGCAGTGCCTCCTTGGTGACGGCCTGAGTGACCGGCGCCAGCGAGGCCAGACGTTGTGCATGTTGCAGCACAACTTCGTCGAGTCGCCCTGGCTCGATCACCTCGCAAAGATAGCCGCAGGCCCGCGCCTCCTCGGCGGTGAGCATCTCCGCCGCAACGAGCATTCGCTGGACGCGCGGGCGCCCGAAGGCCGCGATCAACCGCGCCAGATTGGCCATCGACAAACAGTTGCCCAGGGTCCGCGCAATCGGCACGCCGAACTTCGCGCCGGCAGTGGCAACGCGAAGGTCGCAGGCGGTGGCGATGGCCAGGCCGCCGCCGACCGCCCAACCTTCCACCACCGCCAGGGTGGGCATCGGCAGCGCTTCGAGGCGTGCGATGCCCTCGTCGATGCGCCGTTCGTAGTCGACCCCGTCCTCGCCGCCGTTGAAATCCTTGAACTGCCCGATGTCGGTGCCGGCAACGAAGGCCAGGCCACCACCTCCGCGAAACACCACGGCGTGTATCGTATCGTCGCCCTGCAGCCGCGCGCAAATCGTGCCGAGCTCCTGGTACATGACCCACGTCATCGCATTGCGCGCTTCGGGACGATCGAACGTCACCGTGGCGATGTTGCCCTCCGTGGCAAGGCGAACGGCGCCGTCGCTCATGCCGAGAAAGCGCCTTCTGCTTCCATGCGCGCGCGCTCCTCCTCGCCGATGCCTAGTTCAGCCAGCACTTCGCTCGTGTGCTCGCCAAGCAACGGTGGATGACGCCGCACCTGCTGGGGCGTGCCCGACAACTTCACCGCAAAACCAATGTTCGGCACCTTGCCCTCTATCGGGTGATCGATCTCCATCCGCATGTGCCTGACACCTGCATGCTCGCTCTCGAAGGCCTCGGGATAACTCAGGATCGGGCCGGCCGGTATGCCGGCAGCCAGCAGCGTGTCGACCCACTCGTTCTTGGGCCGCTGGCGAAAGGTTTTCTCCAGTTCCTGTTCTAGCGCGGCGCGATTCGCGAGGCGCAGCGAGATGGTGAAGAAGCGCTCGTCCGCCAGCAGTTCCTGTCGGCCGATGACGTTGCACAGCAACTGCCACAGCTTCTGATTGTTCGCGCCCATCACGAAATAGCCGTCGGAGGCGGACATGGCCTGATACGGCGCAGTCATCTTGTTGGAGGTGCCAAGCGGTTCGGGCGGCTTGCCCGTGCCCCAATAGTCGCAGATGTCCCATACCGAGAAGGCCAGTGCCGAGTCGAACAACGACGCATCCACGTACTGGCCTTGCCCGCTCGCCTTGGCGCCGATGTACGCCGCCAGCGTCGCATAGATCGCGAACAGCGCGCAGCCGATGTCGGCGACCGGAACGCCGGCCTTGACCGGCGGACCGCCCGGATAGCCGGTGACGCTCATCACGCCCGACATCGCCTGCGCCATCAGGTCGAAGCCAGGACGATCGGCCCAGGGCCCCGTCTGTCCGAATCCCGAGATGCTGGTGTACACCAGGCGCGGGTTGACCTTGCTGACCTCGTCGTACCCAAGCCCGAGGCGCTTCATGGCGCCGGGCCGGTAGTTCTCGATCAGGATGTCGGCGTCCTTCGCCAATCGCAACAGCACTTCCCGCCCGGACGGCGACTTCAGGTTCAGGGCAACGCTGCGCTTGTTGCGGTTCATGTTCAGGAAGCCCATGCTGTCGGCTCCCTTCATCTTGAAACCCATCGATCCGCGCGTCTGGTCGCCGCCGCCCGGCGGCTCGACCTTGATCACGTCAGCGCCCAGGTCGCCCAGCAGCATGCATGCGTATGGGCCGGCCATGACCTGACTGATGTCCAGAACCTTGACGCCGGCCAGCGGAAGCGGCCGGGTGGCCGCAGCTTCGGTCACGCGTCGCCTTTCACGCCGCCCTCCTTGATGACCTTGGCCCACTTGCGGATTTCGACCTGGGTGAATTGCGCGAACTTCTCGGGGGAGCCGCCACCGTCCTCGGCGCCGGAGGCTTCCAGCCGCTCCATCACGTCGGGCATCGCGAGCACCTTGTTGATGTCCTCGTTCATGCGCTTGGCCATCGCGGCCGGCATCTTGGCCGGACCGGCAAGCCCGTACCAGGTGGTTGCCTCGAACCCCGGGAAGCCCGACTCCGCCATGGTCGGCACGTTGGGATACGACTTGGCGCGCGCCAGGCGGGTCTGGGCAATGGCGATGGCCTTGCCGCTCTTCACGTGCGGCGTGGCGGCAGTCATGGTGTCGAAGCTGTATTGAATGTTGCCGCCGATCAGGTCGGTGAGCATCGGGCCCGAGCCCTTGTACGGCACGTGGATCGCCTTGACCTTGGCCGCCAGCATGAACATCTCCAGCGCGAGGTGCTGGGCGGAACCATTGCCGGCCGATCCAAAACTCACCTTGCCTGGGTTGTTGCGGCACAGCTCGACAATGTCCTTGACGGTCTTGGCGGGCTGCTGCTCGTTGCAGATCAGCAGGTTGGGCGTCACGCCGACCAGCACGATCGGTTGGAAGTCGCGCTCCGGGTCGTAGTTGAGCTTCATCAGCGCCGGCGTGATGGCCTGGCTGTTGATGTGCGCCATCAGCAGGGTGGCGCCGTCGCCGGGCTGCTTGGCCACGTAGTCGGCCGCGATCGTCCCCGACGCGCCGGCCTTGTTTTCGATCAGCACCTGCGTGTTCCACATGGTTGCGAGCTTCTGGCCGATCACGCGCGCGAGAATGTCGGTGCCTCCACCCGGCGCGAAGCCGACGATGACCCGGACCGGACCCGTGGGAAGGCTCTGGGCGCGCAGCATGGGCGCGGCAAGCGTTGCGGCCGCGGCGGCCGTTCCGGTGACGAAAGTTCTGCGATGCATGGTGTCTCCCTGACGGGTTGAAAAAAAACTTCAAGCAGCCAGTTGCAACGGTACCGGTGCCTGATGCGAAGAGAAGAAGTCCATGGCCGCCTGCACGCCCGAGCCCGCCAGCTTGACGCCGGCCAGCTTCAGGCCCATTTCACAGCCTGCGAGCGCGCCCATCAAAGTCAGGTCGTTGCAGTCGCCCAGGTGGCCTATCCGGAACATTTTGCCCTTGGCCTTGCCGAGCCCCGTGCCGAGTGAACAGTCGAAGCGTTGGTAGATAACGCGGCGCACTGCATCAGCGTCGACGCCGTCGGGCATGACAACACCCGTCAGCACCGGCGAGTAGACCGTTGGGTCCACGCATTGGATCTCCAGGCCCCAGGCCTGCACGGCGGCCCGAACGCCCCGTGCCCAGCGTTCATGCCGGGCGAACACCGCGGGCAGCCCGCCATGCTCGGGCGCGAGCAGCATGTCGCAGGCCTCTCCCAAGCCGTACAGCAGATTGGTGTTGGGCGTGTAGGGCCAGTAGCCGGTCTTGTTCATTTCCACAATTTCATCCCAGGCCCAGAACGCCTTGGGCAGCTTCGCCGTCTTGCTCGCCTCGATGGCTTTGGGCGATACCGCGTTGAAACTGATGCCCGGCGGCAACATCAAGCCCTTCTGGGAGCCGCTGATGGTGACATCCACCCGCCAATCGTCGTGCCGGTACTCGGCACAAGCCAGCCCCGAGATGCTGTCGACCAGCAGCAGCGCGGGATGCCGGGCCGCATCGATCGCCTTGCGCACCGCGGGGATGTCGCTCGTGACGCCGGTGGAGGTTTCGTTGTGCACGACGCAGACCGCCTTGATGGCGTGTTGCGTGTCGGCCTTGAGGCGCGCCTCGATCATGTCCGCCTGTACGCCCCGACGCCAGCCCTCGATGCCGGGTAGGCCCAGGAATTCCGTTTTCAGGCCGAGGCGCGTCGCCATCTTGTTCCACAGACTCGCGAAGTGGCCGGTCTCGTACATCAACACTTGATCTCCGGGACTGAGAACGTTGCACAGCGCCGCCTCCCATGCGCCGGTGCCGGAGGCGGGATAAACAATCACCGGCTGGCGGGTCTGAAAGATCTGCTGCAGGCCCTTGAGCACCCGCAAGCCGAGGGCGCCGAACTCCGGCCCGCGGTGATCGATGGTGGGCAGGCTCATCGCGCGCAAAATGCGGTCCGGCACGGGCGACGGCCCGGGAATCTGCAAAAAGTGGCGGCCGGTCGGGTGAAAGTCGAGTGTGGGCATGGGCGTTTTTGAAGAAAGTCGCCGCATTTTTGCATACAATATTCAAAAGTCAACCCGTCTACTAGCTAATGGTTGACTTTACAGCTGCCAATTTTGCATACAAACTTAGCACATGACAGCTAATGTGATTTCCATTCCGCGTGCCGCCTTACACGAGCAGGTCGCGATGCGGCTGCGCCAGATGCTGGTTGAAAACCGCATCGCCCCCGGCGCCAAGCTGAACGAGCGCGAGTTGTCCGAGGGCTTGAAGGTCTCGCGCACACCTCTGCGCGAAGCCATCAAGATGCTGGCTGCCGAGGGGCTGGTAGAACTGCTGCCCAATCGCGGGGCCATTGCCGTTTCGCTCAACGAGGCGGACATACTGAACACCTTCGAAGTGATGGCCGGACTGGAAGCGATGTCCGGGGAACTGGCGGCGCAGCGCATCACCGAGAAGGAGTTGTCGGAGATCAAGGCCATGCACTTCGAGATGCTGGCCGCCTACACCCGCAGCGACCTGTCCAATTACTATCGTCTCAATGCCCAGATCCATCGCGCCATCAACCAGGCCGCCAAGAACCCCGTGCTGACCGCCACCTACAACCAGGTCAACGCCCGCCTGCAGGCGCTGCGTTTCCGCTCGAACCAGGATGGCGAGAAGTGGCAGCGAGCCATGAAGGAGCACGAATCGATGATTGAAGCCCTGGCGGCTCATGACGCCACGACGATGCGCCAGGTGCTGTTGACTCATCTGCGCAATAAACGCGATGTGCTCATGGAGGAGCTGCGCCACGAACCCAGCGGTGCGGCAGCGGGGCTGGCGCCATGAGTGCGCCGCTCCCGGTAAAGAAACTGAAACCGGCGCCTGGCCAGCAGTATGACAAGGTGGCGCGGGGGAGCAATGAAGTGGCTGGGCTGCTGGCCGCAAGGCTGGCCAAGGAAACCCAGGGCGAAGTGCTGTTCTCCGCGGGAGATCGCGGCCGCTATTCGACCGATGCATCGATCTACCAGCAAACACCGATAGGCGTGTTTGTGCCGCGGCGCACCACCGACGTCCGGCTGGCATTGGACATCTGCCGAGATCTGAAAGTCCCGATCGTCCCGCGCGGAGCCGGCACCAGCCAGTGCGGGCAGACCGTGGGCGCCGGGCTGGTCATCGACTACTCCAAGCACTTGCGCAAGATCCTGCGATTCGACCTGAACACCCGGGTGGTCGAAGTCGAAGCGGGGATCGTGCTGGACAAGCTGAATCTGCAGCTCAAGAAGCTCGGTTTGTGGTATCCGGTGGATGTGTCCACCAGCGCGCAAGCGACCCTGGGCGGCATGGCCGGGAACAACTCATGCGGCAGCCGCAGCATCGCCTACGGCAACATGGTCCACAACGTGCTGCGAATGCAGGCCTGGACTTCGGATGGCGAGCTGCACAAATTCGGAGTCTTCGACAACCTGGTCGGAAAAGCGCAGGGACTCGGCCGCTCGGTGCAGCAGTTGGCCGCCGACCTGGCGCCGGAAATCGACGAGCGCTGGCCGAAGGTGCTGCGGCGGGTGGGCGGGTACAACCTGGACATCTTCCGCAACCAGAACGAACGCCCCTACACGGGCGACGGCTCGGTCAACCTCGCGCACCTGCTGGTGGGCAGCGAAGGCACGCTCGCGCTCACCCGCACGCTCACCTTGCAGCTGGCCGAGCTGCCGAAGGCGAAAGTGCTGGGCGTGGTCAACTTCCCGACTTTCCGCAAGGCGATGGACAGCGCCCAGCACATCGTCAAACTCGGCGACGCCGACGGCTCGCTCACCGCCGTGGAACTGGTCGATCGCACGATGATCGAGCTTTCCCTGCAAAACCCGGCGTTCGCTTCGGTGATCCGCGGCGCGTTGATCGGCCGGCCGGATGCGGTGCTGCTGGTGGAGTTTTCAGGCAAGGATCCTTCGGCGCTGTTGCGCAAGCTCGAGCAACTCATCGAGTTGATGGGCGACCTGGGTCTGCCCGGCTCGGTGGTGTCGGTGGTCGAGGAAGCACCGCAAAGGAATTTGTGGGAGGTGCGCAAGGCCGGCCTGAACATCATGATGAGCCTGAAGGGCGACGGCAAGCCGGTTAGCTTCATCGAGGACTGCGCGGTACCGTTGCAGCATCTCGCCGAGTACACCGACGCGTTGACGCAGGTGTTCCACAAGTACGGTACGCGGGGCACCTGGTACGCCCACGCATCGGTGGGCACGTTGCATGTGCGGCCGATCCTGGACATGCGCGCCGACGGCGGGTCCAAGATGCGCGCCATCGCCGAGGAAACCGCCGCCCTGGTGCGCAAGTACAAGGGTGCTTACAGCGGCGAGCACGGCGACGGCCTGTGCCGGGGCGAGTGGATCCGCTGGCAGTTCGGCCCGAAAGTCGACCGGGCCTTCGCCGACATCAAGAAGCTTTTCGATCCGCTCAATCTGCTGTCCCCCCATCGCATCGTCAACCCGCCGCGGATGGACGACACGCGCCTGATGCGCTTCCCGCCGTCGTACCGGGTGATTCCATTGAAGACGGCCCTCGACTGGACGGCTTGGGACGTGCAGAACGATCCCGTCACCGAGCGCATCGGCCCGCCCGGCACCGGTGGCGATCCGGCCCACGGCTTCGCCAAGGCGGTGGAGATGTGCAACAACAACGGGCACTGCCGCAAGTTCGACGCCGGCACCATGTGTCCGAGCTATCGCGCCACACGCAACGAGCAGCACCTCACCCGCGGGCGGGCCAACACACTGCGGCTGGCGCTCTCCGGGCAGCTCGGCGCCGAGGGGTTGATCAGCGAGGAGGTTCGCGCGGCGCTGGATCTGTGCGTGAGCTGCAAGGGCTGCAAACGCGATTGCCCGACCGGGGTCGACATGGCGAAGATGAAGGTCGAGTTCCTGCATCATTACAAACAGAAGCACGGCCACACGGCCAGGGACAAGCTGGTGGCCCGCCTGCCCGACTACGCAAGGAGCGCCAGCCGCTTCGCCGGGTTGCTGAACCTGCGCAATCGCAGCCGGCTGCTGGCCCGGTTGGGCGAGACCCTGCTCGGTTTTTCCGCCAAGCGCAGCCTGCCGGCCTGGGAAGCGCGTCATTTCTTCAGAGACACTCCGAGCACGGCGACGCGCGCAGAGGTCTTGTCGGCGGCCAAACCGGTGGTGCTTTTCGTCGACACGTTCAATGGCTTCTTCGAGTCCGGCAACGCCCGCTCGGCGCTCAAGGTGCTGCAAAGCGCCGGCTACACCGTCCACGTCGCCACCAAGTTGCGGCCGGACGGCAAGCACCTGTGTTGCGGCCGAACGTACCTGTCCAGCGGCATGGTCGACAAGGCGCGCGCCAAGGCGAAGGAGATGCTGGATTCGTTGCTGCCGTTTGCCGAGAAAGGCATTGCCATCGTCGGCCTCGAACCCTCCTGCCTGTTGACGCTGCGCGATGAGTTCCTGTCGATGGGCCTTGGCGCGCCGGCGCAGAAGGTGTCCGCACACGCGCTGCTGATCGAAGAGTTCCTGGCCCGGGAAGCGCAGGCCGGGCGGCTGCAGGAGCTCAGGCGGAAGCTGCGTCCGCTCGACCGTCGCGTGCTGTTGCACGGCCACTGTCACCAGAAGGCGTTCGCCGCGGTTGCGCCCATCGTCGAAGTGCTGAAACTGATTCCGGGCGTACAGCCCGAGCAGATCGAAAGCAGCTGCTGCGGCATGGCCGGCAGCTTCGGCTATGAGGCGGATCATTACGAGATCTCGATGAGGATGGCGGAACTCACCCTGCTGCCGGCGATACGCAAGTACCCCGGAGCCATCGTCATAGCCGACGGCACGAGCTGCCGCCATCAGATCCAGGACGGAGCCGACCGCGAGGCGATGCACGCAGTGGTGTTGCTGGCCCAGCAGTTGTAGCGCTTGGAGCGCAATGCGCCCCGAGGCGGCACAATAGCCGTTCATGGCCGCCCCGACGATCCGCTCCGCACTGCCCGCCGATGAAGCCACCTGGCGCAAGTTGTGGCGTGGCTACTGCGACTTTTATGGCGCCACCGTCAGCACCGATGTCACCGACCGCACCTGGAAGCGCATTCTCGACCCCGATTCCGCGATCATGTGCATCGTGGCCGAGGTGGACGGCCAGGTCTACGGCTTCGCCCATTGCGTCGTCCACGAGAACACCTGGGAGATTCAACCGGTCTGCTACCTCGAAGACCTGTTCGTGCTGCCGTCAGCGCGCAGCCGCGGTGTCGGCAAGGCGCTGGTTGAGTGGCTGCGCAATTCAATGCGAGCCGAAGGCTGGGCCCGCCTGTACTGGGTTACCCGCGAAGACAACGACCGGGCGCGCAACCTGTACAACCAGTTCGTGCAGCCCGATGGTTTTGTGCGGTACGTGATCCGGCAGAAATAGCGCCGGCCCTGGGCTACTGGCGAGGCTCGCCGAACCGGTTGACCGCTATCGTGCGGCCGGGAGGCGCGCTCATTTGCACGCGATGCTCGACCCCCTGGTAGTTGTAGGTCACGTCCCAATACTCGGGCTTGGTACTGCTGACCGATTCGCAGCGCTGCACGTCGCGATCGACCACGGTGCCACCGCCACTGTTGCGGCCGGTATTGGCGCCGATGGCCGCGCCGGCCACGGCTCCCCCGGCTGTTGCCAGATCTTTGCCGCTGCCGCCACCGACCTGGTGGCCGAGGATGCCCCCGATCACGCCGCCGACGATCGCGCCGCCGATGTTGGGCTCACCGCGGGACGGCTGCGTCACCTGCTGCCGCTCGATCCAGCAGCGCTGGGTCGGCTGGCCGACCACCGCGCGAACCGAGGTGACCGGCGCTTCGAAGACAGGTTCCTCGGGGCGACGACGATATTCGTAATCCGGCGCTGCCAGCGGCTCGGGGGTTGCCAGGCCGTGCTGCCGACCATCCTCGACTCTGCGGACCGAAGAGATCGCATTTTCCATCCCCAGGTGCCGCAGCGACGGGTAACTGCCGCGGCGCAATACTGCGCAACGGCCTTCGAAGCGCGCGTGCTCGCAGACTTCCCAACTGCCCCGATCCACGACGACGGACGAGGCGCGATCGTTGAAACCGGTGCGTGCCATGTTCGGAACCATTGTGTCGGTGCTGAAGACGCGGCCGCGATAACCTTCGCCTTCGTAGAACGTGATCTCGGCCGCTGCATGGCCTGCCACGGTGATGGCCGATATCGCCAGGACGGCGCGAAGGCTTCGTTTCATTTGGCTCTCCTGTCTTTCAATGTTGAGATGATAACGGCCGCATTGCCGGCCCGCCATGCTAAAACGCACGCACCACAGGGCCGGTCGACCGTTGAGCTGTAACCGTTTCGTGAAGAAGTGTGAATCAGAATGGCGAGGGTCCAGAATCAGCAATTTCATCCACTTCAAGACATAGCAACCAGCATGACCATTGACGCCCTTCCGCTCGATCCGTCCGCCGCCCAGGCCCTCACCGCCATCTCCACCGGCACCATCACCACCGTGTTGCTCAAAAAGGGGCTGCGCAACGTCTGGCTGCGGGGGACCCGTCCGCTGGCTGAAGGCCAGCCGCGCGTCGTCGGTCGCGCCTTCACCTTGCGCTTCGTGCCGGCACGCGAGGACCTGGCGACGCCCGCCTCCTGGGGCTCGCCGATTTCGACCCGGGCAGCCATCGAATGCATGCCGGCCGGCTGCATTGCCGTGGTGGGCGCGATGGGCGTGACAGACGCCGGCATCTTCGGCGACATCCTCTGCGCCCGGATGCAAAAACGCGGGGTCGCCGCCCTGGTCACCGACGGGGTGGTGCGCGACGTGCAAGGCGTGCTGGGCACCGGGTTGCCGGTGTGGTGCCAGGGCACCGCTGCGCCGCCGTCGGTCGCGGGCCTGACATTCGTCGGCTGGCAGGAGCCGATCGACTGCGGCGGCGTCGCCGTGTTTCCGAATGACGTGATCGTGGTCGACCAGGACGGCGCGGTGCTGGTTCCCGCGGCGCTGCTGGCCGATGTGATCGCTGCGGCCGCCGAGCAGGAACGGCTGGAAGAATGGATCATGAGCCAGGTCGAACAAGGCGCGGCGTTGCCGGGCCTGTATCCGCCCAACGCGGAAAATCTCGCGCACTACGAAGGCTGGGCGAAGACTCGCCGCTAACCGTGACGTGACCGACTAAAGCACAGAGTACCGACAGGACTCATTCCGTCGACAAGAGTGATGCGCTTCAGCTTACGCGCCTGACGCCGCAGGCTGAGGCTCGAGTTGGGACGGCGAGAGCAGTTTGTACTGAACCGGCGACCTTTCGAAGGCATTGCACCTCGTCATCACGGCGATCACGTTGTCCAGGTTCTCATAGTCGAAGGCCGCTGTCCATTCGTGAATGCGCTGCATGGCGTTCATATATGGCACTGGGTCTGCATCGCGCGTCAGATTTCGCAGGCAGTCCAAGTACTCTTCACGATACAGCGTCGGCACAATGATTCGGCAACTGCCGACCACATTGAACTCCGCGTTCATCACCAGCCGCGCAAGCCTGCCATTACCGTCCGTGAAGGGGTGCACCTCAGAGATTAGAAACATGGCCAGCAGAGCGCGCGCCGTCCCTTCCGGAACGGTCGGCAGAAGACGAGACCCCTCTACAAGCGTCCCTCGAATCAGCCGTGGATGCACAAACTCGGTGTTCCCCGCCCGATTGGGTTTGGTCTTGAACTCTCCCGGATAGACCTCCGGCCGCTCCTTCATCTGGTCTGCGTGTCGGGCTCTCAGCTGCCCTTGTATCGACTCGCCGACTGCGAGCGTTTTGATTCGCCCAGCCGGGATTGATGGCCTGCCTGAAAACACCGAGGATGTCGTGCGAATCCTTTGGCCGCTCTGTAATGGGCTTGCCTTCAAGCACGAAGCCGCGCTCAGGTGGCTTCTGAGTTACAATTACTGTCGTTATTCGCGACCGTTCTATAGCACTTCTGTGCAGAGCTTCCCTAAGTAAACAGCTGCCTGTGCTGTTCACGCAAGAGGTTCTTCTGCACCTTGCCCATGGTGTTGCGGGGCAGTTCGTCGACCACGAAGCAGCGCTTGGGAATCTTGAAATTCGCAAGCTGCGCTTTCAGGCGCGAAACGATCTGCTCGCCGTCGAGGCGGGCCCCGGGTTTTGGCGTGACGACAGCCACGCCGACCTCACCGAAATCCGGATGAGGCACGCCCACCAGGGCACTCTCCGCCACGCCTGGCATCTCGTTGATATAGCCTTCGATCTCGGCCGGGTACACGTTGTACCCGCCGCTGATGATGAGGTCTTTGTTGCGTCCGACGATGGTGACGTAGCCGCCATCGTCGATCTTGCCCACGTCGCCGGTCTTGAACCAGCCGTCCTCGGTGAACTCCTCGGCGGTCTTGTCGGGCATGCGCCAATAGCCTTTGAACACATTCGGGCCCTTCACCTCGATGTCGCCGATTCCGCCGGCGGGCAATTCCGCGCTGCCCTCGCCGCGCACACGGACGCCGACTCCGGGTAGCGGCAAGCCCACCGTGCCACCACGCCGATCACCGTTCCGCGCGAGGTAGGGGTTCGAACACAGCATGATGGTTTCGCTCATGCCGTAGCGCTCCAGGATGGTGTGGCCGGTGCGCTCCTTCCATTGGTCGAACGTCTCGATCAACAAGGGTGCCGAGCCGGAGATGAACAGGCGCATGTTGCGCGCGGCCTCCCGATCGAGGCTCGGTTCGGCCAGCATTCGAACGTAGAGCGTCGGCACCCCCATGAAGACGGTGGCTTCCGCCATCCTGCTGATGACGCGCCGGGGGTCGAACTTGCCGAGCCACAGCATCTTGCTGCCATTGAGCAAGGCCCCATGGACTGCGACGAACAGGCCGTGAACATGGAAGATCGGCAAGGCGTGGATCAGCACGTCGCCTTGCGTCCATCCCCAGTATTCCTTCAGCACCTGCGCGTTCGACAACAGGTTGCCGTGGGTCAGCATCGCCCCCTTGCTGCGGCCGGTGGTGCCGCTGGTGTAAAGGATGGCGGCAAGGTCGTCCTCGCCCTTCGCGGCGATCTCGTGTTGATCACTGTGATGGGCGGCACGTTCCAGCAGCGAGCCGGTGCGGTCGTCATCGAGCGTGAACACGTTGCGCGTACCCGCCTTGAAGGCGATCTTGCTGACCCAGCCGAAGTTCTTGCTGCCGCACACCACCACTGCGGGTTCGGCGTTGCCGATGAAGTATTCGATTTCCGCGCTCTGGTAGCCGGTGTTCAACGGCAGGAACACGTGCCCGGCGCGCAGCGTGGCCAGATAGAACATCATGGCCTCGACCGATTTTTCGACCTGGACGGCAATGCGCGACCCTTCGGGCAAGCTCAATGCTTGCAGAAGGTTGGCCATCATGGCCGTGGCACGATCGAGGTCACGCCAGGAATAGGCCAACCCGCTGTCCGTCTCCACCGCTATCGCGTCGAGGTCCTTCGGGAAGGCGGCGCGCAATGCGGCAAAGAGGTTCTGGTGGCTCATTGATCGGGGAGAGTGTCAGTCGAGTTTGGCGCCGGAAGCCTTGACCACGGCCGCCCAGCGCTTGATCTCGCCGTTGACGAAGCCGCCGAACTGCTGCGGGCTCAGATTGGGGAATTCGGCGCCGTTGCTGGCCCAGATGGCCTTGAGTTCGTCCGACTGGATCGCCTTGCGCACTTCGTCAACGATGCGCGTCTGAACGTCGGCCGGGGTGCCCTTGGGCGCCCACAAGCCGTACCAGGTCGTGACCGTGTAATCAGGCAGGCCCATTTCGGCCGCGCTCGGTACGTCGGGAAACGCCGCGTTGCGCCTGGCGCCGGAGACCATCAGGGCCTTGATCCGGCCGCCCTTGATGTGCGCCGACGAGGAACCCAGGCCATCAAACATCATGTCGACGCTGCCGGAGATCAGGTCTTGCAGCGCCGGGCCCGCCCCGCGATAGGGAATGTGGGTGATGAATGTCCTGGTCTGCTGCTTGAACAGTTCGCCGGCAAGATGGTGCGAAGTGCCGCTGCCTGCGGAGCCGTAGTTGTAGCGGCCGGGACTGCGCTGCATCAGCTCCAGGAAGGCCTTGAAATCGGGAACGTCCACCCGCTTCGGGTTGACAACCACCACCTGCGGCACGCTGGCAACGACGGTGAGCGGAACAAAGTCCTTTTCGAGGTCGTAGTCGAGGCGTGGATACATCGACGGTGCGATGGTGTGGTGCACGGCGCCCATGAAAAGCGAGTAGCCGTCGTTGGCAGCACGCGCAGCGACACTGGCCCCGACTGTCCCGCCGGCCCCGCCCTTGTTGTCGATGACCAGCTGCTTGCCCGTCTGCTTGGCAAATTGCGCCGCCAATGGGCGCGCGAACGCATCCGTGCCGCCGCCGGCGGGAAACGGAACGACCATCATGACCGGCTTGGCCGGCCAGCTGGATTGCGCATGAGCGAACGGCGCGAGCGAGGCGGCACCGGCCGCAGCGGCGCACAAAACGTCGCGCCGGGTAAAGCTGTGATTCATGGTTGTCTCCTGATGGTTGTCGTTGGTGCTAAAGATACAGGCTCTCTATCGCACCGGACATCGGGATTTGTCCCTGCGCAAATGCGGCTCGGTGCTTGTCGAGGCGCTTCAGGTCGTACAGGTAGTTGACCATCAGCCCGTGTGCCTGCTTCAACCCCTTTGCCGAAGGATCCCCGGCCCAGTTGAGGCGCTCGACACGAGCGCCGTTTCCCAGGTGAAAGCGAGCCACGGGGTCCAGCGGCTTGCCTTCGTGAGTTGCACCGAGAAAGTGCGCCGCACAACGCAAAAGCATCAGACGCACGGGTGACTTGGGCGGCAGGTCCAGTGGCTTTTCAAACGCCGCCAGCAGGTTTCCAGCGGTCGACTCGCAGCCCAGCGCACGCCCGAGTTCGGCACGCGCTTTCGGCTCCAGCTTGTCCAGCATCAGGCCCGCGTGCCGGGCCAACCAGCTGCGCAGACCCGGTATCGGTGACAACGTCGCGAACGTCTTGAGCTTTGGAAACTCGCCCTTGAGCGTCTCCACCACGCGCTTGATCAACGAGTCGCCGAAGCTCACGCCGCGCAGTCCGCTTTGCGTGTTGCTGATGGAATAAAAGATGGCGGTGGTGGCCCGGCCCAGGTCGCTCGCGGCGGCCCCTTCGTCCAGCAGCGGCGTGATGCAGTCGGCCATCTGATCCACCAGTGCCACTTCGACGAAGATCAGGGGCTCGCCGTCCAGCCTGGGATGGAAAAATCCGTAGCACCTGCGATCGCTGTCGAGGCGGTTCTTCACATCGGCCCAACCGCGGATATCGTGAACCGCCTCGTACTTGATCAGCTTTTCGATCAACGACGCGGGCGAATCCCAGCTGATGCGGCGCAGCTCGAGAAAAGCCACGTCGAACCAGGTCGAGAACAGGTTTTCCAGCTCCGCATCCAGCGCCAGCAGGCGCTTGTCGGTCTTCAGATGGGGCAGCAACTCGGCGCGCAGATCGACCAGGAACCGCATGCCTTCAGGGAATGCCGAAAAGCGCTGGAGCAGGCGCGTGCGCGGCGAAACGAAAGCCTTGCGCAAGCGGATCTCGGCCTGTCCTTCTTCTGCGGTGCCCTGCGCGGCCTCGTATTGCTCGCGCACCGCCTTCAGCTTTTGGGGGTCGGGCGCGAACTGCTCGCTCATCAAAAGCCAGCAGTCGCGGCGCTGCTCGGCGGTCGCGTTGGCGTACCAACCGGCGACACCGCGGGCGCGGCGCCCGCCCTCCACTTCGCTGACATGCGGATCGATGATCGATTGCAGTTCGAGCAGTGTCCGGCGCAGCACCCGTGGCGACAGCGCTTCCTGATGCCGGCGCAAGGTAGCCTGGAGCCGCTCGCGCGTCGAGCGCGTCGCGGCAGCCGACGCCGCAGCGCCGGGCCTGGCGTCCGCGCCGGTCGGAATCATGTCGACACCTTGGGCCGGTAATTGCGTGCCACGTCGCGCAGCGCCTCGCGCTGGCGGGTCAGGTGCGTTCGCATCGCGGCTTCGGCACCTTCCGGATCCCGCGCCTTCAGTGCCGCGAAGATGGCGAGGTGTTCGGACAGGCTTTGCTCCAGCCGGCCCGGCGCATGCAGTTGTTGCTGGCGGGAAAGCTTGAGGATCTTGCGCAAATCCGCAATCACCAAGGCCAGCCAGCGATTGTTGGCGAGGCTGATGATCTCTTCGTGGATCGCAAAATTGGCGGCATAGTAATCGTTGATGCGCTTGGCCTTGGCATGCCGCGTGAGCTTGTCGTGCAGGACTCCCAGTCGCTGGAGATCGGCGTCGGTCGAGTTGATAGCGGCTTCGCGTGCGCAGCGTCCCTCCAGCAGCGCCAACACCGGGAAGATCTCATCCAGGTCCTGCTCCGTGACCTGGTTCACGAAGGAACCCCGGCGCGGTTCGTGCCGCACCAGGCCCTCGGCGCACAGCACCTTCAAAGCCTCGCGCAGGGGCGTTCGCGAAATCTGCAGCTCTTCCGCAAGGCGCGCCTCGTCCAGAAAAGTTCCGGGGAGCAGCACGCCGCCAAAGATCCGATCCCGTAACTGGGCAGCTACTTCGTCGTGCAGGGAGTTGTGGACCAGGCGCATGCGTGATTTCCGATAATTACGCGTAATTATGCAGGAGAATCGTCAGGCGCGGGTGCTGACAGGAGGAACCGCGGTTCCCACCATGGAAGCCCGGGCTTCAGTGCTGTCGAGCAGGCCGCACTGCGGTTTATTTTGTGCTAAAACAACCGGGCTTCATTCCGATGCATGTTGCTGGGAAAGCACTGTCATGACCTGGTCGATCATCGCTCGCGACGCGTCCGGCGCCTTCGGCATCGCGATCGCCAGCCGCTTTTTCGCTGTCGGCGCTTTGTGTCCTCGCGCCCGAAGCGGCGTCGGCGCGGTCGCCACGCAAGCCCTGGTCAACCCCATGTATGCACGGGCCGCTCTCGATGCGCTGGCCATCGGGATGGCGCCCGAACAGGTGATTGCTCAGGTCACCGCACCCGACGCCGGCCAGGCGCATCGCCAAGTGCACATCATCGACGCCCAGGGCCGGACCGCAGCGCACACCGGTGCGTCCTGCATCGACTGGTGCGGGCACACGGCCGGCGATGACTTTTCGGTGGCCGGCAACATGCTGGCGGGTCCTCAGGTGATTGCGAGCATGGCCGAGGCCTATCGCGCCCATGCCGCCCTGCCCTTCGCCGAGCGGCTGATCGCCGCGTTGGCCGCGGGCGACGCCAGCGGTGGCGATAAGCGCGGCAAGCAGGCTGCGGCCTTGTTGATCTACACCACCGAAGACTATCCAGCGCTCGACATTCGCGTCGATGACCACCCGGAACCGATGGAAGAGTTGCAACGGCTGTACCGCAAAAGCCTGGAGCGGTACCAACCGTTCACCGCCTGCCTGCCCTCCCGGGCACGACCGGCGGGCATTACCGACCGGGCCGTGATCGAAGCCGAAATCGAACGCTTTCAGGCCGGCCGTCGCGGCGCGTTGGAATGACCTCCTTGCTGGAAGTGAGTGGGTTGCGCACGAGCTTTCGCCTGGAAGACGGCGGTGAGTTCCACGCGGTGGACGGCATCAGCTTTTCCATCGATGCGGGGCGCACGTTGGGCATCGTGGGCGAATCGGGCTGCGGCAAGAGCGTCACGTCGCTGTCGATCATGGGCTTGCTGCCCAAAGGCCAGGGACGCATCAGCGCCGGCTCCGTGCGCTTCGAAGGCCGGGACCTCGCGACACTTTCCCCGGACGAGATGCGCGGCTTGCGCGGGGACCGGATGGCCATGATCTTCCAGGAGCCGATGACATCGCTGAATCCGGCTTTCACCATCGGCGACCAGTTGGTCGAGGGAATCCGGGTCCACCGGAACCTCAGTGCCGGCGAGGCCCGTGCCCATGCGATCGAGATGCTGCGGCGGGTGCGCATCCCGTCGCCGGAGCGCCGCATCGACGAGTACCCCCACAAACTCTCCGGCGGCATGCGCCAAAGGGTGATGATCGCGATGGCGCTATCGTGCGAGCCCAAGCTGCTGATCGCCGACGAGCCCACCACCGCCCTCGACGTGACCATCCAGGCCCAGGTGCTGGACCTGATGCGCACGCTGCGCGAAGAAACCGGCACGGCCATCATCCTCATCACCCACGACCTGGGCGTGGTGGCCGAACTGGCGGACGAAGTGGTTGTGATGTATTCGGGGCTGATCGTCGAGCGTGCGCCGGTGGAGCAGCTGTTCGCAAATCCGCAGCATCCGTACACGATCGGGCTGTTGGGATCCATTCCGAACATGGACCTGGCGCAGGAGCGGCTGCATGCCATCGACGGCCAGGTGCCCACGCCGATGACGCACGTCCAAGGTTGCCGCTTTGCGCCGCGCTGCCCGTTCGCGCTCGCCAGATGCCGCAACGAAGCGCCGCCCTTGATCGCTCTGGGTGAATCGCACGAGGCCGCATGCTGGCGCGCACCACTGGAAGTGGCATTGGGTTTCGCAGCAGCCGAGGCAGCGGCATGAGCGTGCTGCTTCGCGCCGAGAACCTGGTCAAGCACTTTCCGATCCGGCAGCATATGTTCGGCCGGCAGACGGCGGTCGTGCACGCGGTGGACGGGGTCAGCTTCGAGCTGCGCGCCGGCGAAACCATGGCCTTGGTCGGCGAATCGGGCTGCGGCAAGTCCACCGTCGGCCGCCTGGTGCTGCGCCTGCTGGACGCGACATCCGGCAAGGTCTGGTTCGAGGGCGAAGACCTGATGTCGCTGTCGCCGCAGGCACTGCGTGCCAAGCGGCGCGAGCTGCAGATGATCTTCCAGGACCCCTATTCGTCCCTCAATCCGCGCATGACGGTGGAGCAGACGCTGGTCGAACCGCTGGCTTTGCACGGGCTCGCGGCAGGCCGGCATCGGGAGCGCGCAGCCGAATTGATGGATCTGGTCGGCCTGGCGCCGGTGTACCTGCAGCGGTATCCGCACGAATTTTCCGGCGGACAGCGGCAGCGCATCGGGATCGCCCGAGCGCTGGCTGTGGAGCCCCGGGTCATCGTCTGTGACGAGCCGGTATCGGCCCTGGATGTGTCGATCCAGGCGCAGATCGTGAACCTGCTTCAGGATCTGCAACGCAAGCTGGGCTTGGCCTACGTGTTCATCGCGCACGACCTCGCAGTGGTCAAGCACATCGCCTCGCACGTGGCGGTGATGTACCTGGGGCACGTGGTCGAATACGCGTCCAAGCGCAGCCTGTTCGCAACCCCGAGGCATCCCTACACTCAAGCCCTGCTCTCGGCCATCCCGCGGCCACAGCCGGGCCTGCGGCGCGAGCGTATGCTGCTGCAGGGCGACGTGCCCAATCCGATCGATCCGCCCTCCGGCTGCCGCTTTCGCACGCGCTGCCCCTACGCGCGGGAGCGCTGTGCCCAGGAGACCCCGGCGCTACGATCGGCCGACGGCCACGCCACCGCCTGCCACTTCTGGGAAGAGATCACGCCGCCCGCCGGCGTCGCCGTCGGCGCTGCGGTGAATGAGCGGCTGATGCGGCTGCAGGCCGCATTCCGCAGTGCCAGCGAAAGCTCCCGGGAAGCGAACAACGAGGTTGAAGTGAATTGATCACGGTTTAAACGGAAAGGACGACACGATGCACAAGAGCAAACTGATAGTGACCCTGGCCCTGGCCTTCGCCGCGTCGGCGGGGTATGCCCAGCACCTGCGGATTGGCCTGGCCGAAGACCCGGATGTGCTGGACCCGTCGCTGGCGCGGACCTTCGTCGGCCGGATCGTGTTCGCGTCGCTGTGCGACAAGCTGGTCGACATCGATGAGAAGCTCAACATCGTGCCGCAGCTCGCGACCTCCTGGCAGTGGTCGCCGGACAACAAGGCGTTGACGATGAAGCTGCGCTCAGGTGTCACTTTTCACGACGGCGAGAAGCTCGACGCCGCGGCCGTCAAATTCAATATCGAGCGGCACAAGACGATCGCGGGCTCGAATCGGCGTGGCGAACTGCTGCCCGTCACCACTGTCGACGTGGTGGACGACGCGACGGTGCGGCTCAATCTCAGCGCGCCGTTCTCGCCGCTGCTCAGCGTGCTGGCGGACCGCGCTGGCATGATGGTTTCGCCCAAGGCCGCGCAGGCCATGCCCACGAACTTTGGCACCAGGCCGGTCTGCTCCGGGCCGTTCAAGTTCGTGGAACGTGTCGCACAAGACCGAATCGTCCTGGAGCGCTACGCCAATTACTGGGACAAGGGTCGAATCCATTTCGACAAAGTCACCTACCAGCCGATCGTGGATGCCACCGTGCGCCTGGCCAACCTGAAGTCCGGGCAGCTCGATTTCATCGAGCGCGTGGCGCCGGCCGACATCGCCTCGATCAAGAAAGAAAACAAGCTGGGAATCGCGCGCATCACCGAGTTGGGCTACCAGGGCATCACCATCAACACGGCCAAGAGCGACCTGGCGCAAAAGAATCCGCTGGGCCGCGACCCGCGCGTGCGCGAGGCTTTCGAGCTGTCGCTGGACCGGGCGGGCATCGTCAAGGTGGCGATGGACGGCGAGGCCGAAGTCGGCAACCAGTGGGTGCCGCCGAGCAACAGCTTCTACGCGCGCAACGTGCCGGTTCCCAAGCGTGACATCGCTCGTGCGAAGGCGCTGCTGAAGGAAGCGGGTGTTCCCAATCCGTCCTTCACGCTGATGACGCCGACCACGTCGGATGCGCAGCGCCTGGCGCAAGTGGTGCAGGCCATGGCCAAGGAGGCCGGCTTCGACGTCAAGATCCAGGCCACTGAATTCGCCACCTCTTTGAACCTGGCCGACAAGGGACAGTTCGACGCCTACGTGCTGGCCTGGAGCGGCCGGGCCGATCCGGACGGCAACCTGTTCAGCTTTTACGGCTGCAAGCAACCGCTCAACTACCACGGCGAATGCCGGGCCAACTGGGATGACTTGCTGACGCGCTCGCGCAACACGCTCGACACCGCCGGCCGCATCAAGGTCTTCGCGACGCTGGCCGCTGAAGTTGTGAAGGACAAGCCGATCATTTACCTGTATCACCGCAACTGGCTGTGGGCGTTCAACAAGAAGCTGACCGGCATGCGCACGGTGCCTGACGGCCTGGTACGGGTTCAGGACCTGAAGATGTAGCAGATCGGATTCACCGCTCGTCCACGCAATGCTCCGCTACCTGATCAACCGCATCGCCGCGATCCTGCCGACGATCTTCTTCGTCACGATCATCATCTTCGGGCTGCAGCAACTGCTGCCCGGGGACGCCGCGACGGTGCTCGCCGGTGAAGACCAGGACCCGCAGGTGATCGCCTACCTGCGCGAAAAGATGCATCTGGACGAGCCGTTCCCGGTGCGCTACGGCTATTGGATCGCGGGGGTGCTTCGCGGGGACCTCGGTGAGTCGCTGCGCATTCAGGAGCCGGTGCTAGGTTTGATCCTGCAAAAGCTGCCGGTCACCCTGGAGCTGGCCGCGATCGCCATGCTGATCGCCTTGGTGATCGGCATCCCGGCCGGGATCGTGTCGGCTGTCGGCAAGGACACCGCCTGGGACTACGCGGCCAACGTGATCGCGCTATGGGGCCTGTCGACGCCCAACTTCTGGCTGGGCATTCTGATGATCCTGTTGTTCTCGGTGCAATTGGGCTGGTTGCCGGCTTCCGGCTACGTGAGCCCGTTCGAGGACCTCGGGGCCAATTTGGCGGCCATGATCATGCCCGCTTTCGTACTGGGCAACGCCATCGCCGCGGTGCTGATGCGCCACACTCGCAGCGCCATGCTGCAGGTCCTCAATGCCGATTACGTTCGCACCGCTCGCGCCAAAGGGGTGGACGAGCGCACGGTGGTGCTCAAGCACGCGCTGCGCAACGCGTTGACGCCGATCATCACCTTGGGCGCGCTCGAGTTCGGCACGCTCTTGTCGGGCGCGGTGCTGACCGAGCAGGTGTTTTCGATTCCAGGTTTCGGCAAGCTGATCGTGGATGCGGTGTTCAACCGCGATTACGCGGTCGTGCAAGGCGTGGTCCTCTTCACGTCCACTGTCTACATCGTGCTCAACCTGCTGGCGGATCTGGCGTACTTCTTCGTCAATCCGCGGCTCCGAGGCTGAGGGAATCAGGCTACAAAAATGAGCGCGGTCATGGTCCCCCCGGTCATGGAGCGCGGCGCAACCCCGGGGCGTAGGGCGTGGCGGCGCCTGCTGCGGCGCCGCGGTGCCATGCTGGGCCTCGTGTTCGTGATCTTCTTCGTGCTGCTGGCAATCTTCGCGCCGTACATCGCGCCTTACGATCCCGTCGCAACCAGCTGGAGCGCCGTCCGCGTGCCGCCCAGCGCCGAATACTGGTTCGGCACCGACGAGATCGGGCGCGACGTGCTGTCACGCGTCGTGTGGGGCGCGCGGGCGTCGCTGCTGGCCGGCCTGGTGTCGGTGTGCATTTCGATGGCGCTGGGCGTGCCGGTCGGCCTGCTCGCTGCCTACGTGGGTGGCTGGACCGATGGACTGGTCTCGCGCTTCACCGACTCGATGCTGGCGGTGCCGTTCCTGATCCTGGCCATCGCCCTTGCCGCCTTCCTCGGCCCCAGCCTCACCAACGCCATGATTGCCATTGGTGTGTCGGCCACCCCAATTTTCATTCGGCTGACACGCGCGCAGGTGCTGGCCGTGAAAGTGGAAGACTACATCGAGGCGGCGCGGGCGGTGGGCAACCCGCATTGGCGCATTGCGCTCAGGCACATCCTGCCCAATGTGTTGCCGCCCCTGATCGTCCAGGCCACTCTGGCGATCGCCGCTGCGGTGATCGCCGAAGCGAGTCTCTCCTTCCTCGGCCTCGGACAGCAACCGCCCGCGCCCAGCTGGGGCAGCATGCTCAACACCGCCAAGAATTTCGTCGACCAGGCGCCCTGGATGGCGATCTGGCCGGGCGTGTCGATCTTCCTGCTGGTGCTGTCGTTCAATTTGCTGGGCGACGGACTGCGGGATGCGCTGGATCCGAAGCACAAGTGATTTTGATGGCACCGCTTGCGTAGACCTGGGCTGAAGGCGCCCGTCTTGCTCCCTCCCTCTATGGGAGAGGGCTGGGGTGAGGGCACCGCCAGAGGCAGCCGATGGAGACTGCCTGCCCCCACCCCTACCCTCCCCCACAAGGGAGGGAGTAAGAGACCCCCGTCCTCCCCCGGAAGGGGAGGGAGTGAAAGGCTCAACCCAGCGCGTCGTTGACCTGCTCGTTGAATTCGGTCTGGCTCAGCGCACTGCCGATTTCGCGAGGCAAGGCATCGCGTACGGAGAACACGCCCATGATCTTGGAATTCGGGCCGACGATCGGCAAGTGCCGGAAGCCGCGCTCGATCATGATGACCACCGCATCGGCGACCCACGTCTCGGGTGGCACGCAGATCGGCTTGGCAGTCATCACCTCGCGCACGGTGGTCTTTTCGGGATCCAGCGCCTTGGCCAGGACGCGCGTCATCAAATCGCGTTCGGTCACGATACCCAGCAGGGTCCCTGGAGGCTCCAGGACCAGCACGCTGCCGACATTGGCGCGGGTCATCACGCCCGCGGCTTCGCGCACGCTGGCGTTCGGGCCCAGGCCAAGAACCCGCTTTTGCGAGCAGGACTGGAAAACAGTTCGTTCGGCCATATTCAACCTCCAGGCGTCAACTGTAGATGTTGTAGCGTTTAACGCAAGGCCGCGTTGATCTTGGTCAAGGCAACGGAGCCCGGACACAGCTTGCGCGCATTGAGCGTGTTCAGCGGCTCGGCCGTGGTATTCAGCGCGGTGTGCAGGTCCGTTGCCAGCGGATCCACGTACAGCAGCCCGGTGACGACCTCCCCGAGCGCCTGGTGCGACTGCATGTAGCTCATCGCGGCGCGGCGGTCGGTGGGATCATATTCCGGATGCAGGCTGCGCAAGCGCAGCAGCGAGCCATCGTGCTGGCGGACATCCACCACTTCGCCCGGGGCCGCCTCCACTGTGATTTCGCCGCGCTCGGTAATGAAGTCGATCCGGCTCACGGCCTCGTTGTGCTCGCGCACGTAGTCGTAACTCTTGGTGCTGCCGGGATGGTTATTGAAGGCCACACAGGGGCTGATGACGTCGATGAAGGCGGCGCCGCCGTGCGAAATGGCCCCCTTGATCAGCGGGACCAACTGGGCCTTGTTGCCCGAAAAGCCTCGCCCCACATAGGTGGCACCCAATTGCAGCGCCATGGCCACCAGATCGATCGGGCTGTCGCTGTTGATGACGCCCTTCTTGCTTTTGGAACCCTGATCCGCCGTGGCCGAGAACTGGCCCTTCGTCAGGCCGTACACGCCGTTGTTCTCCACGATGTACGCCATCCGAACGCCGCGCCGCATGGAGTGCGCGAACTGCCCCAGGCCAATCGAAGCGGAGTCGCCGTCGCCGGAAACGCCCAAGTACAGCAGTTCGCGGTTGGCCAGGTTGGCGCCCGTCAGCACCGAGGGCATCCGGCCGTGCACCGTGTTGAAGCCATGCGAGGCGCCCAGAAAATAGTCCGGCGTCTTGGAGCTGCAGCCGATGCCCGACAACTTGGCGATGCGATGCGGCTGGACGTCCAGCTCCCAGCAGGCCTGGATGATCGCGGCCGAGATCGAATCGTGGCCGCAGCCGGCGCACAGTGTGGAGACCTTGCCTTCGTAGTCGCGCCGCGTATAGCCGACCTTGTTGGTCTCCAGGCTCGGATGGTGCAGCCTGGGTTTTGCGATGTAGGTCATAGAGCTTTTTCCCTGGACTCGCGCTTGGGCGCCACCACTTCGGCGTGCACGTGATTGGTGATGGCCTGGGTGATGAAACGGGCGGTGATCGGTGTGCCGTCGAAATGCAGCACCCGGATCAGCTTGGCGGGGTTGATGTCGAATTCGTTGATCAACAGGCTGCGCAGCTGGGCGTCGCGGTTCTGTTCGACCACGAACACTTCCTCGTGGTCGGCGATGAATTGGGCGACGCTGCGCGGGAACGGAAACGCACGCAGGCGCATCGCGTCCAGCGCAATGTTCGATTCGGTGAGGACATCCAGCGCCTCCTGCATGGCCGGACTGGTGGAGCCGAAATAGATCACGCCCAACCTCGTTTTCTTCGCGGCCGGGCGCAATACCGGCTGGGGCACCAGCGTAGCGGCAGTCTCGAACTTCTTGAGCAGGCGCTCCACGTTGTAGATATAGTCCGGCCCGCGCTCGGAGTACCGGGCGTACGGATCGCGCGTGGTGCCACGGGTGAAGTAACTGCCCTTGGTGGGATGGGTACCGGGCAACGTGCGCCACGGGATGCCGTCGCCGTCCACGTCCTTGTAACGGCCGAAGTCCTTGCCCGCTTCCAGTTCTTCGGCGGTCATGACCTTGCCCCGGTCGTAGCTGCGGCTGTCGTCCCAGGCGAAGGGCCGGCACAGCCGCTGGTTCATGCCGATGTCCAGGTCGGTCATCACGAACACAGGGGTCTGCAGCCGGTCCGCCAGGTCGAGCGCGCAAGCCGCATGCTCGAAGCACTCGTGCGGGTCTTCCGGAAACAACAGCACGTGCTTGGTGTCGCCGTGCGAGGCATACGCGCAAGAGGTAATGTCGGCCTGCTGGGTTCGCGTGGGCATGCCGGTCGAAGGGCCGCCGCGCTGCACATTGATGATGGTGACCGGGATCTCGGCAAAGTAGGCCAGGCCAATGAACTCCGTCATCAGCGAAACGCCCGGCCCGGAGGTGGCCGTGAAGGCGCGCGCGCCGTTCCAGCCTGCGCCGACCACCATGCCGATGGAAGCGATTTCGTCCTCGGCCTGAACGATCGCGAACTTGTTCTGGCCGGTGGCTGAATCGACCCGGAACTTGGCGCAATACTTCTGGAATGCTTCGGCCACCGACGACGAGGGCGTGATCGGGTACCAGGCCGCCACGGTCGCGCCGCCATAGACACAGCCCAGCGCCGCCGCCGTGTTGCCATCCACAAACACCTGGTCGCCGACTTTGTCGGCGCGCCGCACGCGCAGGCCCAAGGGCGCCTGCAGGTGTTCCTTGGCGAAGTCCCGGCCCAGATGCAGCGCCTGCACGTTGGACGCGAGCAGCTTTTCCTTGCCTTTGTACTGCTCCGCGAACAGCTTTTCGATTACCTCGGGCTCGATTTCCAGCAACACCGACAGCGCGCCGACGTAGACGATGTTCTTGAACAGTTGCCGCTGACGCGGATCGCTGTACACGGCGTTGCAGATCTCCGTCAACGGCATGCCGATGACATTGATGTCGGGGCGGAACTTCGAAGGCGGCAGAGGCCGGGTGCTGTCGTAGAACACGTAACCGCCCGGCTCCAGTTCGGCGATGTCGCTGTCCCAGGTCTGCGGATTCATCGCGACCATCATGTCGATGCCGCCGCGCCGCCCCAGGTAGCCTTTTTCGGTAACCCGCACCTCGTACCAGGTGGGTAAGCCCTGGATGTTGCTGGGGAAGATGTTGCGCGGGCTGACCGGCACGCCCATGCGCATGATCGCCTTGGCGAACAGTTCATTGGCGCTGGCCGAGCCGGAGCCGTTGACGTTGGCGAACTTGATGACGAAATCGTTGACTGCCTCGATCTGTTTCTTCATGCTGCCACCCCTTTGCGCGGCGAAGCGGCCGCCGGCCGGTCCCGGCAGGCCGGCCCGGCCGGAGTCATCTTGATCAGGAATTTCTGCATGTCCCAGGCTCCAGTGGGACAGCGCTCGGCGCACAGGCCGCAATGCAGGCAGACATCTTCGTCCTTCACCATGATGCGTCCGGTCTTCAAGTCCCCCGATACGTACAAGTCCTGCGCCAGGTTGAGCGCCGGCGCCTTCAACCGGGGCCGCAGACTTGGCTCCTCGCCGTTCACGGTGAAAGTGATGCAATCCATCGGACAGATGTCGACGCAGGCGTCGCATTCGATGCAGGCGTTTTCGGTGAACACGGTCTGCACGTCGCAATTGAGGCAGCGCTGCGCCTCCTTGAACGCCGTGGCGGCGTCAAAGCCCAGTTCAACCTCGACCTTGATGCTCGCCAGCGCCATCTCGGCCTTGGCCCAGGGCACTTTGTAGCGCAGGTCGTTGGAGGTGTCGTTGTCGTAGCTCCACTCGTGAATGCCCATCTTCTGGGACATCAGGTTGGTCATCGGCGCCGGCCGCACATAGATCTTTTCCTGGTGCAGCAAGCGGTCGATGGAGACGGCCGCCTCGTGCCCGTGGGCCACGGCCGTGATGATGTTCTTGGGACCGAAAGCCGCATCGCCGCCAAAGAACACGTTGGGCACGGTCGACTGGAATGTGTCCTTGCCCAGCTTGGGCAGACCCCACTCGTCGAATTCGATGCCGCAATCGCGCTCGATCCAGGGGAACGAGTTCTCCTGGCCGACTGCCACCAGCACCTCGTCGCACTCGAAGAACGCGTCGGCCTCGCCGGTGGGCACCAGCGTCCTGCGGCCCTTGGCGTCGTACACCGCCTCGACGATCTCGAAGGTCATCCCCTGCAACTTGCCGTTGTCATGCACGAAGGCCTTGGGCACGTGGAAGTTGATGATGGGGATGCCCTCATGCATGGCATCCTCCTTCTCCCAGGGCGAGGCCTTCATCTCCTCGAAGCCGCTGCGCACGATCACCTTCACATCCGTGCCGCCCATGCGCCGGGCCGAGCGGCAGCAGTCCATCGCCGTGTTGCCGCCGCCAAGCACGATCACGCGCTTGCCGATGGTAGTGATATGTCCGAAGGACACCGAGGCCAGCCAATCGATCCCGATGTGGATGCTGGCCGCCGCTTCTGTGCGGCCGGGCACTTCGAGGTTACGGCCGCGCGGCGCGCCACAGCCAACGAAGATCGCGTCGAAGCCCTCGTCCATCAGGGCTTTCATCGACTCGATGCGCTCTCCGCTCCTGAAGTGCACGCCCATGCTGAGGATGTAACCCGTTTCCTCGTCGATGACGGACTCGGGCAGCCGAAAACGTGGAATCTGCGAGCGGATGAAGCCGCCGGCCTTGTTCTCGCCGTCGAACACCGTCACGTCATAGCCGAGCGGCGCCAGATCGCGTGCCACGGTCAGCGAGGCCGGACCCGCGCCGATGCAGGCGACCCGCCGGCCGTTCTTGGCTGCCAGCTTGGGCATGCGCTGCGAGACGTCGTCCTTCATGTCCGCCGCCACGCGCTTCAGTCGGCAAATGGCCACCGGCTCGGGCGCGCCCGCATTGTTCTCCTCCACCCGCCCGCGCCGGCATGCGGGCTCGCAGGGACGGTCGCAGGTGCGTCCCAGAACGCCCGGGAATACATTGGACACCCAGTTGATCATGTAGGCGTCGCTGTAGCGGCCTTGCGCGATCAGGCGGATGTATTCGGGGACTGGAGTGTGGGCGGGGCACGCCCACTGGCAATCTACGACCTTGTGAAAATAGGCCGGATTGGCGATGTCGGTTCGCTGCAAAGCTTCATCTCCTTGCTTGCCCGCATCGCCCCGGGTCGGGATCTGCGAGTCCGGGGGCATTGTCGCCGCCTTGGTCGAGTCTACGCTTGCGTTTTGTCAATCGGGTCCCCGGGGATTCCCCGAGAGTGTGTATTTGACATCACTCGGCAGGACGGGCCAGCCGGGCGAACGCGCTCACCACCTCAGGCGGCGCCTGCACCAGTTCGATCAGCACGCCTTCACCGCCGACCGGGCTTTGTTCGTTGCCCTTGGGGTGGATGAAGCAGATATCGAAGCCGGATGCTCCACGCCGGATGCCGCCAGGGGCGAAGCGCACACCCTGTTCACTCAGCCATTGCACGGCAAGCGGCAGGTCGTCGATCCACAGGCCCACGTGATTCAGCGGCGTCTGGTGCACCGCCGGCTTCTTGTCGGGGTCGAGTGGCTGCATGAGGTCGACCTCGACCCTGAACGGGCCCGAGCCGATCGTGCAGATGTCCTCATCGACATTTTCGCTGGCACTTTGGAAGGTGCCGGTGAGTTCCAGCCCGAACAGCTTGACCCACAAGGTTTGCAGCCTGCCCTTGTCAGGGCCGCCGATCGCGATTTGCTGGATGCCGAGCACCTTGAATGGCCGGGAAGTCATGCTTTACAGTAAGTCTTCAGTTCGTTGAATTGGATGGGTTGAGCCCGCTGGACCTCGCCGCGGATGTCCTTGAGCGTCAGCCGTAGCGCCTGGGCCGCCCAGTCGATATCCACCATGCCGTAGTGCAATTCGGTGAAGAGTGGACCGAGACGATTCGGGCCGGCCTCCGCGGCTTCGCGCCACGCATGGGTGATGCCGCTGGACGTGAGCTCGTAAAACGGATACGGCGTAACCGCGGCTTCGCGGTAAAGTGCACCCACATGGCGGTCGCCGGAGAGGAACACCACGCCCTCTGCCCGGGTTTGAGCAATCAGCCTGTAGAGGCGCTGGCGTTCCAGCGGAAGGGTGGCCCAGCCCTCCCAGCCGTGCCCATCGACGACGACCTGGACACCGGACACCACCAGGCGCAGCTCAGCCGGCTGGCGCAGCTGCTCTTCCAGCCAGCGCCACTGCACCTCGCCCAGCATCGTCTTGGCCGGGTCGGAGTCGGGCAGGTAACGTTCCTTGCCGGGCTTGTTGCGTTCGTCTGTGGTCTTCAAGGCCGAACGGAACCAGCGGCCGTCCAGCAGAATGACCTGTACCCGCCTGCCGGGCGGGCCAAAGACCTGGGCATGGTACAGCCCGTCACGCAAGCGCCTCGGATCGGCTGCGGGAACATCCCAGAACTGAAAAAAGGCCGACTTCGAGCTCTGCTTGTGGGCGAACTCCGCGCCGCCGTCGTTCACGCCATAGTCGTGATCGTCCCAGATCGCCAGGTGCGGCACCGTTCGCTTCAGACGGGCGAACCCCGGCACCCCATCCTGTTGCGCATAAGCCAGGGCCAGGCGCTCAGGCGACCAGGGCTGCTGGCTGGCGTAAACGTTGTCGCCGCCGAAGATGAACAGCTGCGGCGAGTCGGCAAGCACGGTGTCCCAGATCGGCTGAGGCTTGGTCTGATCGATGCACGAGCCAAAGCCGATTCGGCGCAACGTACCATCCGCCGTGTCTGGGCCCTGGCGCAAGCTACCGGCACCAGGGCTCGACCCAAGTTGCTCGACTGGGGCGGCGCAACCGGCCAGGGTGGCCGCGGCGATCGAAAGCAGATGCCGGCGCCGCATGAAGCCTCAGGCGAATTCGATGATCGGCTGGTCGACCATCAGGCTGTCGCCCTTGCTCGCCAGCACCTTGCCGACCACACCGTCAGCCGCAGCGAACAGCACGTTTTCCATTTTCATGGCTTCGATCACGGCCACGCGCTCGCCAGCCTGCACCTTTTGGCCCGGCTGAACGGCGATCTCCACCAACAGGCCTGGCATCGGCGAGAGCACGTAGCGGCTCATGTCGGGCGGCGGCTTGAAAGACATGAGCTTGTGCAGTTCGGCTGTCTTCGGCATGAGCACCAGCGTGTCCAGACGCGTGCCGTTGTGGATGATGCGAATTGCCAGCGGATTCTTGCCGACCCCACGCTCGATCTGCGCGGTGAAGGGCTGGCCATTGACGGTGCCGCGGATGCGCACCGCGCCCATATGCCACTTGCTGCAGATCTCGTAACGCCGGCCGCCCGTCTGGACCTCGCTGGAACCGGTATCCACATTGCAGTCGCGCACGCTGGTCGGCTGGTAGCGGTTCTTTCCCTGCGCGTCGAGCAGGACGACCACCATCTGCTCGCCAACGATGAACTCGTGGCCCGGCATCTGTCCGCTGATGCCCGCTGCCCGCTGCAGGGTGCGGCGCTTGACGTAGGCCGCCAATGCCACCAGGAAATCCTCGTCGTCGTGCGGCACGTCCTCGGCAACGAACCCTTTGGAGTAATGCTCAGCGATGAAGCCGGTATTGAAATCGCCGGCAATGAACCTGGGATGCGCGAGCAAGGCCGCCTGGAACGGAATATTGGTGGAGATCCCGCGGATCACGAACCCGTTCAGTGCCTCCCGCATCTTGGCGATCGCTTCATTGCGATCCTTCCCGTGCACGATGAGCTTGGCGATCATCGAGTCGTAGAACATCGGGATCTCGCCGCCGTCCAGCACACCGGTATCGACACGCACCCCGAACAAGTGCTCGGTATCCCCCGCCCACATGGTTTCCTTGGGCGGCTGGAACCGCACCAGCCGTCCGGTGCTGGGCAGGAAACTGCGAAACGGATCTTCGGCATTGATGCGGCATTCCATCGCCCAGCCGTTGCGTTTGACATCGGCTTGGGTCAACGGCAATTTCTCGCCGGCGGCAACCCGGATCATCAATTCCACGAGGTCCAGGCCAGTGATGGACTCGGTGACGGGGTGCTCCACCTGCAAGCGCGTGTTCATCTCCAGGAAATAGAAGCTCTGGTCCTTGCCGACGACGAACTCCACCGTGCCCGCGCTCTGGTACCTGACGGCCTTGGCCAGAGCCACCGCCTGCTCGCCCATCGCCTTGCGAGTCGCGTCGCTGATGAAGGGCGAAGGCGCTTCCTCGATCACCTTCTGGTGGCGGCGCTGGATCGAACACTCGCGCTCGTTCAGGTAAAGCGTGTTGCCGTGGCTGTCGGCCATCACCTGGATTTCAATGTGCCGGGGCTCCTCGACATACTTCTCGATGAACACGCGGTCGTCGCCGAAACTGTTGCGCGCCTCGTTGCGGCAGGACGTGAAGCCCTCGAAGGCCTCCTTGTCGTTGAACGCGACCCGCAACCCCTTGCCGCCGCCGCCGGCCGACGCCTTGATCATCACCGGGTAGCCGATATCCTTGGCAATCGACACGGCGGCCTCGGCCGTTTCGATGGCATCGTTCCAACCGGGGATGGTGTTTACCTTGGCCGCTTTTGCCAGCTTCTTGGATGCGATCTTGTCGCCCATCGCGGCGATCGAATAGTGCTTGGGCCCGATGAAGGTGATGCCTTCCTCCTCGACACGCCGGGCGAAGCCCTCGTTCTCCGACAGGAAGCCATAGCCGGGATGCACCGCCTGCGCGCCGGTCTGCTTGCAGGCGGCGATGATCTTGTCGGCCTGTAGATAGCTTTCGCGGCTGGGCGCGGGGCCGATGTGCACCGCCTCGTCAGCAATCGCAACGTGCCGGGCCTCGCGATCCGCATCCGAATACACGGCCACCGTTTTGATGCCCATCTTGCGGGCGGTCAGGATCACACGGCAGGCTATCTCACCGCGGTTGGCGATCAGGATTTTTGTGAACATTCTTGTCTCCAGTTTATTGCGTCATCCCGGACTTGATCCGGGATCCATGGATTGCGGGTCAGGCCCGCAATGACAACGTCACATGCGTTCACAACGGGATATTTCCGTGCTTGCGCCACGGATTCTCCAGCTTCTTGTTGCGCAGCATGATCAGCGAGCGGCAGATCCGCTTGCGGGTTTCATGCGGCAGGATCACGTCGTCGATGAAGCCGCGCGCGCCGGCGACGAACGGGTTGGCGAAGCGGGTCTTGTACTCGGCTTCGCGCGCCGCCAGTTTGACCGGATCACCCTTGTCCTCGCGGAAGATGATCTCCACCGCGCCCTTGGCGCCCATCACCGCAATCTCCGCGTTGGGCCAGGCCAGATTGACATCGCCGCGCAGGTGCTTGGAGCTCATCACGTCGTAGGCGCCGCCGTAGGCCTTGCGCGTGATCAGCGTGATCTTGGGTACCGTGCATTCGGCATAAGCGTAGAGCAACTTGGCGCCGTGCCGGATGATGCCGCCGTACTCCTGGCTGGTGCCCGGCATGAAGCCCGGCACGTCGACGAAGGTGATCACGGGGATGTTGAACGCATCGCAGAAGCGAACGAAGCGCGCGGCCTTGATCGAGCTCTTGATGTCCAGGCATCCGGCCAGCACCAGGGGCTGGTTGGCGACGATGCCGACGGTCTGCCCTTCCATGCGGGCGAAGCCCACGATGATGTTCTTGGCGTACTCGGGCTGCAGCTCGAAGAAGTCGCCATCGTCAACGGTCTTGACGATCAGCTCCTTCATGTCA
>JBKJHN010000005.1:0-12944 GCA_046599015.1 Ramlibacter sp. | reverse complement strand
GAGCGTGCCTCGTGACGAATTCATTGAAGGCGCAGTGCGAGTTGAGCGTCCACGTTGCGTACTGAAACGTTGCGCCGGGTCTCGCAGCTCAGGTCCACCAAGCCGCACGTCGACTTGTCCACTGCTCTCCCCATGCTATGCACAGCAAGAGCACCAGTTACTCACAGAGTTATGCAGCGTCGCGACGAAGCAGTCGTCCGGAGCAGGTACAGTCGCAAGTGCCGCATTGCATCTCATGGATACCAACGCTCTGTACCAAGTCGCTGTGGCGGCAATGCGCTCACGCGGCCTGCTGCCTGTCTTCGCTGCGCAGGCGCTTCAGGAAGCCGAAGCCGCGCGACAATCCGGCCCCGAACGCAAGGGCAACATCCGCGACCTGACGCACCTCAACTGGCTTTCGATCGACAACGACGACACGCGCGACCTCGACCAGCTGAGCGTGGCCGAAGCGCTGCCGGCGGGCGCAACGCGGCTGCTGGTCGCTGTGGCTGATGTGGATGCGATGGTGCGGCCGGGCGGGGCGGTCGATGGACATGCGGGCGTCAACACCACATCGGTTTACACCGCGGCCGGCATATTTCCGATGCTGCCCGAGGTCTTGTCCACCGACCTCACCTCGCTGCACGAGGGCCAGGAGCGCCTTGCAGTGGTGGTCGACATGCTGGTGCATGCGGACGGCATGGTCTATTCGGCGGATGTGTACCGGGCCGCCGTGCTCAATCGCGCCAAGCTCACCTACGACGGCGTCTCAGCGTGGCTGGATGGCGTTGGGCCGCCGCCGGCGCAGCTGGCAAAGATTCCAGAGCTGGCGCATCAGCTTCGGCTGCACGACGCGGTAGCCGCCCAGCTGCGGCGGTTGCGCAACCAGCGCGGCGCCTTGAACGTGAACACAGTGGCCGCGCGCCCGGTGTTCGAGGACGGCCGGCTGGTGGACCTGCAAGCCGACGGGAAGAACCGCGCCAAGGATCTGATTTCGGACCTGATGATCGCTGCCAATGGCGCGACCGCGCGTTTCTTGTCCGAAAAGGGATTGCCGTCATTGCGCCGCATCCTGCAGGCGCCGCGCCGCTGGGATCGGATCGTGTTGCTGGCCGCGAGCCACGGTGTGCAGTTGCCGCCGGCTCCGGACGCGGTGGCGCTCGATCGCTTCCTGTGCGCGCGCCGGCTTGCCGACCCGGCGGGTTTTGGCGACGTGTCGCTGGCCGTGGTGAAAATGCTGGGCTCGGGCGAGTACGCCGCCGCGCCGGCCGGCGAGGCGGGCGTGGGCCACTTCGGGCTGGCGGTCAACGACTATGCGCACTCCACCGCTCCCAACCGGCGCTTTCCCGACCTGATCACGCAGCGCCAGCTGAAAGCGGCCCTGGCGGGTGAGGCGCCGCCCTACTCGGCCGAGGCGCTGGTCGAAATCGCCCGGCACTGCACGCTGCAGGAAGACAACGCCAACAAGGTCGAGCGCCAGGTGCTGAAGGCGGCCGCTGCCTGGTTGCTGCAGGACCGCATTGGCCAGATTTTCGACGCCATCGTCACCGGTGCTGCGCCAAAAGGAACCTTCGTGCGCATCACCCGTCCACTGGTGGAAGGCCGCGTGGTGCGCGGCTTCGAAGGCCTGGACGTGGGCGACACTTTGCGCGTGAGGCTCGTGGGCTTGGACGCGGCTCAAAGCTTTATCGACTTCGAGCGGGCGTGAGGGGCGCTCGTATCCGAAAGGCGCGTCGAACCGAATGTAACGCCCGGTGCAAGGCCTTGCAGCAGACAGCGCCGATACCATCTAGACTGCGCACCGGCCCGTTGTGGCCTGTAACGAAGGAGAGCCTGCCATGTTCAAACGCGTCAGCGTGCTCTGGGCCTTGCTGCGAGGTGACGCCCGGCAGCTGTGGTTCGCGCTGCGCCACCCGGCCGCGCCGAACTGGCTGAAGATCGGTACGGCGCTGATCGTGCTGTATGTGCTGTCGCCGATTGACCTCATCCCCGATGTGCTGCCGATCATCGGCGTGGTGGACGACCTGGTGCTGGTCCCGCTGGCGATCCGGTGGCTGCTCAAACGCCTGCCGCCGGAGATCGACCGGGCGACCTCGATGCCCCGCGGCTGAGAGCGAAACTGCCAGTCGTCACTGAGAGGCGCAATGGCGCGGCCAGGGGCGGCGCGCTTGGGAACCGCGGCCTTGCGTGACAATACGACGTCGCAGCAGGGGAAGCATGAAGGTCGTTACTTACCAATTTTTCGAAGGCGCGAGCGTCTGTTCAAAAAACTCCGGGATGCTGTTGGCCCTGGAATACGGGCGTGACGATGCTGCCTTTCTGCGCTGGAAGCCCAGCGCGCAGGATGCGGCGCAGGTGCTGAGGTTCCTGCAAGTGGCATTCGCGGTGACCCATGAAAGCACCGCCAATTGGCGGCCCGAGGGCATCGCAACGGCGCGAGTTCCCGCCATCGAATTGCTGCTGGTCGGCGCCGAGAGCCTTGTGCATGATTTTTGCGTCGCGCCCGCCTTGGGCCGGCTGGTGCATGTAGAAGGCAATCACCTGCAGATTTTTGTCCCCTGCGAAGAGAGCAACATCGGAATCGCCGCATGCGACCTGTCGATGCAGGCGTGCTCGCTGCCGCTGGTCACGCCGGGCGGCAACACGGCGCAGATGATCGAAAGCGTGCGCGAGCCCTATTGGGAGTTTCGCCGAAACGCCCGCTTCCACAGCCTCAATCAGACCAACGTGGCGCTGGCCCGCGCTGCCGCCCGTCGTGGCATCCCGCATTACCGCGTCGCACCGCCCAGCCAGTTCCTGCAACTGGGCCAAGGCTGTTTCCGGCAGCGGATGAGGGAAACGGGTACCGACCGGACGAGCGCGTTCGCCGTTGCGCTCTCATCCGACAAATACGCAACGTCGGCTTTTTTAACCGCGCATGGCATTCCCACCTCGCAGCCCCAGGTGGTCGGTTCCCTGGAGCAGGCCATGCAGGTCCGACTGAAGTTGAACATGCCTGTGGTTGTCAAGCCGAGGTCCGCCGGCAAGGGGCACGGCGTCACCGTCAACCTGTCGCTCGAGGACGACCTCACTGCCGCGTTCAAGGATGCAGCAAAGCACGGCAGCGGAGTGATCGTGGAGCGATTCGTGAAGGGGGATGACCACCGGCTCCTGGTTGCGGGCGGCCGCTTTGTCGCGGCGGCCATGCGTGTGCCTGCGCACGCGATTGGCGACGGACAATCGACCGTCCGCCAACTCGTCGAGCAACTCAACCGCGATCCGCGTCGAGGCCTGCCCTTCGAGCGGCTGCTCGAATGGGTCGAACTGGATGCGGAGGCGATGTCGGTCCTGCAGGAAGCGGGGCTGACACTGGACGCCATTCCAGCGCGCGACCAACGAGTCCCCTTGCGGCGAACAGCCAACATTGCGCGCGGGGGAACCTCAGTCGATGTGACGGACGTCATTCACCCCGACAACCGGGCCATGGCCGAGCAGGTGGCTCAATTGATCGGGTTGGACGTGACGGGCATCGATTTCCTCACGCCCGATATTCGGAGGTCATGGCGAGACATTCCTTGCGCCATCCTGGAGGTCAACGCATCGCCGGGGCTGCGACCGCATCTTTATTCGAACCCACAGAGGGATGTGCTCGGTCCGATCGTCGACACCCTGTTCCCGGGCACTTCGGGCGGCCGCGTGCCGATCGCCTTCATCACCGGCAGTGTCGGCAAGACCACGACCTGCCGGATGCTTTCGGCCATCCTGGCGCACGGCGGCACGACGGTGGGACTGGTAACGACCCAAGGCATCTATGTGGGAAAAGACCAGCTCTGGTGCGGCGATTTCGCCGGCGGGGGCGGCGCCCGTCTGCTGTTGCTCGATCCCAGGGTCGAGGCCGGTGTCTTCGAGATGGCGCGTGGCGGCCTGGTCAAGAAAGGAACGGTCATCGATGGCTGCGATGTCGGCGCGGTGCTGAACGTCCACGACAACCACATCGGCCTCGACGGGGTCAACAGCAGGGAGGATCTCGCCCGGGTGAAGCGGCTCGTGGTCGAAAACGCAAGGACGCTCGCAGTCCTGAATGCCGATGAGCCGTTATGCCTGGCAATGCGCCCGCATGTCTCCGCGCCGATTTGCCTCGTGACCGAAGCCCCAGACAACCCTGCGGTTCTGGAACACCGGGCGGCGGGCGGAACTGCGGCAGTCCTCGATGCAGGGCAACCCGGGCCGCCGGTTCTCAGACTGTATGCGGGTGATCGAATCGTCGGCGAAGTTTCGGCCGCGGACATTCCCGCCAGTTGGGGCGGCACCTTCCGTCCCGCCATGGTCAACGGCCTGTATGCCGCGGCGGTAGCCCACGGGTTGGGAATCGGTTTCGAGACGATCGCCGCCGCCCTCTGTTCTTTCCAGTCGACGCCCCAAAGCAACCCCGGCAGGATGAACTTTTTCGAACGCGGCGGGGCCCGTGTTCTCATCACGTGGGCGGACGGCCGGCATGGGATCACGGAGCTCGCCCGCTTCGTGCAGACGCTGAACGTTTCGGGCGCCAAACGCCTCATGATCTGCGCGGTGGGAAATCGGCCGGACCGGTTTATCTCCGAGATGGCCGGCGCGGCTGCGGGTGCATTCGGGCAGTATGTCTGTTCGGACTGGGAGTCGCTGCGTGGGCGCCTCCCGGGTCAGACGGCCGCTCTTCTGGCACAAGGCCTCGCTGCAGCCGGTGTGCCGCAGGAGTGCGTGAGTGTCGCACCTGATTTCCAGCGCGGTCTCGACCTGGCCTTCGACAGTGCCCGGCCGGGCGACCTGCTGGTGGTGATCACCTATATGAGCGACAGCGTCCAGCGGGCGATAAGAACGCACCTGAACGCCGCGCCGGCAGTCTCTCACTGAAACGAGCGAAGGGCAGCCGCGACCCGTGGCGCCGAGCGCCGGCTGCAGGCGACGTAGTCCCAGTAGTTCTGCGCTCTCGATGCCTCGGAGAACTCCGCCTTGTCCAGGCGTTCGCCAACGATGTTGAACATCTCATAGTCCAGCGTGGCGAAATACTCGAACACGTCGTCCGGATTGACATCGTAGGCCGCATAGCTGTTGGCCCCGAATTCGAACGCGACGACCGGCAGCGCTTGCGCGATGGTTTCGCGCGCGCCCAACAAAACCTTGTACTCGGCTCCCTCGGTGTCCAGTTTGATGAAGCGGGGATTCGACAGCCGCAGGCTGTCCAGCTGCGCCAGCCGCACCGTCACCCGCTCCGTGCGCGTCGGCGCGTTGTACAGGACTCGCTGCCGCAAACCCGACTCTTCCGGGGACTCCACGGCAACGACGAAATCAGCAGTGCCGGCTTCGTCGGAAAGCGCTGCTTCGTGCACCGCCACGTTGCCGATGGACAGCAGCTCCAACCGGGCCCGCAGGCGAGCCGCGATCGGAGGATTGGGCTCGAACGCAGCGACATGGCCAGAAGCGCCGACCGCCAAACTCATGGGCAAGCTGTGGCGGCCGGTGTGCGCGCCAATGTCGATGCAGAGGTCTCCCGGTTGCAGCAGCGCTATGTACAGGTGCTGCAACCGCTCCTCGAAACCGGCGCCGGTCTGGCTTGCCAGCACCAGGGCTTTCTGCAGCAGCAGTGCCGCCGTATCGCGCTTGGCCAGCGTCAACACATGGACGCGCAGTTTTTCGCACAGCCGATCGAGCATTTTCCGCGCACGCGCGTCCAATGGCCATAGCGTGGCATAGACATCGCCGGGCGCAAATGGGCCCTGCGGCTCGACGTCGGCCACGATATCAATTGGCATGACCGGCTCGGGGCCGGTACCTCGAAGCAGCCGCGAGCCCGCACGGCCAAAGGCCATGGCCGGGGCCTGCAGCGGCGCGGGCAACCTGGTGATGATTTCCTTGGTGCGCCCGCGCAGACCCTGAGCGCCCGGTTCTGCCGGAATCGGCAGGGCGGCCAGTTGCTCCAGCGCAGCCTGCACCGCCACTTCGTCGAGGGCGGTGAACCCTGCCGGAGTCGCGGCGCTGCAAAAGCCAAAGTGGCCCGCGTCGAACGCCAGCGCCAGCCGGATGCAATCCAACTGAACGGTTGCAGTGGCTGTGCGATCCGGGCTTTGCAAGTTGCCAACTTCCAGCCACACCCTAGCCATGAACACGATATCCGCGGTTGCCGTTCATCAAAACCCCATTGTTGTTGGCCCGCAGAGTCAAGCCCGCAATGACAATTCTTCGGCCTCAGTTCGCCGGCTTGTATGGCCGCTTCTTGATATCACGCGGCACGAACACCTTGCCGCCGTTGCCCGGCTTGGCGAAACTCGCCGAAGGGGCGCGAGCGAAGTCGCCGCGCGCCGCAAAACCTTCATTGCGCGAAGCGCCGAAACCATTGCCGCGGTTGGCGAACTCGCCAAAGGCGGGCTTGCGCACATAGCTCTCGTTGCTACGGCGCTGGTCGAAGCCGCGGTCTTCGCGCGGCGCGAAGCCACGATCTTCACGCGGTGCAAAGCCGCCGCCAAAACCGCCGGTGCGGGGAGCGCCAGAACCGAACTTGCGATCGCGCGAGTGATGGTCGCGGCTGCCGCGGCTGGCCAGGTCGCGTCCGCCTTGCGGGGCACGCTGTTGCGGCTCGAGACCGGGAATGGTTTCAGCCTTGAACGGCTGGCGGGTGTAGCCCTCGATGTCGAAGATCTTGCGACGGTCGCGAAACTCGGCGAAGGTCACCGCCAGGCCGTCACGGCCGGCGCGGCCGGTGCGCCCGATGCGGTGGGTGTAGTCCTCGGCTTTCATCGGCAGGCCAAAGTTGAACACGTGCGTGATGGTGGGCACGTCCAGGCCGCGCGCCGCGACGTCGGTAGCGACCAGCACCTGCACCTGGCCCTGGCGCAACGCCATCAGCCGGCGATTGCGCAGGCCCTGGCTCAGCGCGCCGTGCAAGGCGACGGCGTCGAAGCCGGCTTGCTGCAAGTCGTTGGCGAGGCCGTCGCATTCGATCTGCGTGCTGGCGAACACGATCGCCTGATTGATCGAGGTGTCGCGCAGCCAATGATCCAGCATCTTGCGCTTGTGCTGCGCCGTGTCGGCCCAGAACAGCATCTGCTTGATGTTGACGTGCTTTTCCTGCGGATTGTCGATGCTGATCCTGCGCGGCTGGCGCATCACGCGCGCCGCCAGCTGCTGGATGCGCGGCGCGAAGGTGGCACTGAACATCATGGTCTGCTTGCGGCCGATCGTCAGCTGATTGACTTCGGCCAGGTCGTCGGCAAAGCCCAGGTCCAGCATGCGGTCGCCCTCGTCGACGACCAGGAACTGCACCTTGTCCAGCTTGATCTGCATCGAGCGCTGCAGGTCGAGCAGGCGCCCAGGCGTCGCAACCACCAGATCGGCGTTCTGCAGCTTGGCGATCTGCAACTGGTAAGGCATGCCGCCCACCACGCTGGCGACGCGCAGGCCACGGCAATGCTTGACCAGGTCGATCGCGTCATGAGCGACCTGCTGCGCGAGTTCGCGCGTGGGGCACAGGATCAGCGCGCCGGGCGTCGCGGCCTTGAAGTTGCGCGAGCTGGTCGGATCCTTGCGCTTCGGGCGCTTGGGCGCGGGCTCGCCCTTGGCCAGGGCCTCGGCGGTCTCGCGCTCGAAGTCGGCACGCAACTTCGCTTCGGCATCGGCCTCCTGCTTGAGCAGCGTATGGAGCACCGGCAGCAGAAAGGCCGCGGTCTTGCCGCTGCCCGTCTGGCTGGACACCATCAGGTCGATGAAGGTGTGGCTGTCGTCATCCGAGGGCAAGGCCAACGGAATCGTTTGCTCCTGCACGGGCGTGGGCTGGGTGAAGCCCAGGTCTTCCACGGCGCGCAGCAGTTCAGGCGCGAGGCCCATCTTGAGGAAGCCATTTGGAGCGAGCGGCGCGATGTCCGTGTCGGCGCCAACGGCGGTGTTGAAGGATTCGGCAGGCAACGAGTCGCCCTGCACTGCAAAAGTGTCGGTCATGGTTCTACTCACACGAACAGGGCCGCCACGGATGCGGCGGCGATGTCGTCAATGGTTAAAAAACACCAACCATCAAACGACATGCAGGCCGGCGACTTCAGGCGAAGTCGGGCGCTGTGGCCCTGTCTGGCGCTTGCGCGCTGCTCAACATGTGAGCGTGGGCCGGTGTGTGAAGGCAGATGCACGAGGGCCGCATTGCGGCCAAGCCGTCGATTATCGCATGGTTTGGATTCTTCGCGCAAAGCGGGATGCAAACGGATCATGGTTCACCATGAACCCTGGGCGCCTTTACAACCCGCCAGCCTCAACCTGACCCGAGCCGGATAATCGGCTTATGTCCACTCGCAAAGACTTCAGCCAGGTCGCATTCGATGTGATGCGCAAGCCACGCGTCAAGTGCCGAAGACCGGGCCTGAGCCCGCTAAAGCAGCCCCCGAGACGAACGGTTAAGAGGAGCGGTCGATATCTCCATGAGTACCCACTCGGCGGAGAATGCAAATCTCTCCTTCAATTTGGAATGAAAGCTTGTGTGATTTGTTGCCAGTAACGTCCACAGAGAAGATTTTCGGCAAATCATCGTTGATGCGGTGTGCGCGGCGCTTGTCTGGGATTGGCGACTTGTAAAAATCCTCAATGCACTTATCCACGAGCTTTTGAAGCTCTGGCTTGAGTCTCTTGTAGTCGCGCTGGAAAGTGCCGGTGTAGGCGACCTGCTTGAAGCCGCCCTCCATGAACTCAGTGCTTTAAGCTGGCAAGCAGGCTTCCTGCGTCTTCGAAAACTTCAAAGTTGCCGCGACTCACATCGAGGTCAGCATCTTGTTCCATCAACGCCCACTTGAAGTGAGATGCGGCTTCGTGGAGATCGGCTGCAGAATGCGCCGCAGAGCGAAGGGCGCCGACAACTCGGCTATTGCTTACCGGGAATTCTGCAATCAGGCCAAGAATCCTGGAGCGCATCTCTAGGAGCGATGCCTGCATGTCTTCCAAGGCCGGTACAAGCTTGTCGTCAAGATCAACGTGAGCGTTGGACCGCTCATTCGCCAGCGTCACAACCGCGCCATTAAACCAAATGGCAAGCTCGGCCATGTGGCGCGACTTTTTCTCTACGTAGCCCGATAGATAACTGCCGAAGGCTTTCACAATAAAAGACGCCAAGCCCTTAGGAACGTGGGGGCTGGCTTTCGCTTCCGCGACTTTGCTCATCGCGAGATCAGTCACCCCGAAGGTCAGGGTTGCGGCGGGCATATTAGGGACGAGACTCGTATTGGTTACTCCTCGCACCGTTACACCAGTAACCGTGTGGGCATTCGGATTCTACCCATTTGCCTCGCGTTGCCGTAATGCACATGGTTTGCCAGTTACAAATCCTGCAAACGCGGGTTACGGGCATGCCGGATCAGCAGGCGTCCTACAGACGGGTTGCCGGCCCCATGCCACAACAGCATGAGCTGGCAGACACGGCATTTCGCACATTTGGGCCGGCAGGGAGATCGTCATGATGAATCACGCCAGGCGCAAGCTGAGCGCCGCGATCGCGCTTTCGGGATTGCTCGGCTTTGCCGGCCCTGGGTTCGCCCAGAAGAAAGAGAAGGACTCCGACAAGCCGAAAGGCAAGGGGAAGCATAAGCACAAGAACGGAAAGGACTTGCTGGGCGACAAGATCAAGGTCAACGGAAAACACCGGATCGACAGACAGGGGCCGCATACCGTCTCGGTCGACGTCAAGGACGGGAAGATCGCCGCCTTCCATGCCAAACACGACAAGAAAGGCGACCTGCCGATCAAGAAGTACAAGACCAACAAGAAGATGGCCCGGCTGGACAACGTCCAGCAGTCGCCCATCGTGCTGGTCCAGTACATCGGGACCACCTGGATCGGCTATTCGTATTACGACGAATGGGGCGACGAGGAAATCTACTGGTACCCCTACGACATGATCTACGACGGCGACACCGGCGCCATCGAGTACGTCGCCGCCTACTGATCGTTGGCCACCGCTGCCGCGGGAGCGGCGGGCGCTTCGAGCCGCAGGAACCGCTCGCGGTAGTGCGCCAGCTCGTCGATGGACTCGTGGACATCGGCCAGCGCGGTGTGTTTCTGCTGCTTCCTGAAGCCGTTGTACACGTCCGGGCGCCAGCGCTTGGCCAGTTCCTTGAGCGTACTGACGTCGATGTTGCGGTAGTGAAAGTACGCTTCCAGTTTCGGCATGTACTTCACCAGAAAGCGCCGGTCCTGGCTGATGCTGTTGCCGCACATCGGCACGCTACGCTTGGGCACGTAGGCGGCGATGAAATCCAGGACCTGCTGTTCGGCCTGCACTTCCGTCACGGTCGATGCTTTCACTTTGTCGATGAGGCCGCTTCGGCCGTGCGTGGCCTTGTTCCACGAATCCATCTTGTCGAGCTGGGCCTCGCTCTGATGAATCACGATGACCGGCCCTTCAATCCGCGGTGTGAGGTCAGCGCCGGTGACGATCACGGCAATCTCGATCAGGCGGTCGGTCTCGGGGTCCAGCCCGGTCATTTCACAGTCCAGCCAGATCAGGTTCTGGTCGCTTTTAGGTAGGGCAGGAGCGGCTGCGGCTGAGGTTTCTGACATCTTGTGATTGTCGCCTATGACCTAAACTAGGCTCGATGGACGCGTCCTACACATTGACTCTCGCATTCGCATGCTTCCTGCTGGCCAGCCTGGTTGTGAAGTTCTGGCTGGCTTCGCGCCAGATCCGCCATGTCACCCGCCACCGGGGTCACGTTCCTGCCGCGTTTGCCGCGACGGTGACATTGCAGGCGCACCAGAAGGCGGCCGATTACACGGTGGCCAAGACACGCTTCGGGCTGCTCGAACTCGCCTTCGGCGCCGCCGTGCTGCTGGCCTGGACCTTGCTGGGCGGCCTCGATGCGCTGAATCAGGCGCTGCTGCAACGGCTTGGGCCTGGCATGGCGCAGCAACTGGCGCTGCTGGGAAGCTTTGCCCTGATTGGCGGCGCGGCCGAATTGCCGCTGGTGCTGTACCAGACTTTTGGCATCGAAGAGCGGTTCGGCTTCAACAAGATGACCTGGAAGCTGTGGCTGATCGATCTGGCCAAGTCCACGGTATTGGGCGTAGCCATTGGCCTGCCGATCGCGGCCCTCATTCTGTGGCTGATGGCCGCCGCTGGCAGCTTGTGGTGGCTCTGGGCCTGGGCGGTGTGGATGGCATTCAACCTGATCCTGCTGGTGGTTTTTCCGACGGTCATCGCGCCTTTGTTCAATAAATTCAAACCGCTGGACGACGAAACCCTGAAAGCGCGGGTGACCGAGCTGATGCGGCGTTGCGGCTTTGCGGCCAAGGGCCTGTTCGTGATGGACGGCAGCAAGCGCAGTGCCCACGCCAACGCTTATTTCACCGGCTTCGGCGCCGCCAAGCGCGTGGTGTTCTACGACACGCTGCTCTCGAAGCTCTCACCCGATGAAGTCGACGCGGTGCTGGCGCACGAACTCGGACACTTCAAGCACAAGCACATCATCAAGCGGATCGCCGGCCTGTTCGCCCTGAGCCTGGGCGGCTTTGCTCTGCTGGGCTGGCTTTCACAACAAGCCTGGTTCTACACCGGCCTGGGCGTGCGGCCGAACCTGAACGGACCGAACGACGCGCTAGCGCTGCTGCTGTTCATGGTGGCAGTGCCGGTGTTTTCGTTTTTTGTTTCCCCGCTGTTCGCGCTGCTCTCGCGCAAACATGAATTCGAGGCCGACGCCTATGCCGTGCAGCAGACCAGTGGCAAGGATCTGTCCACGGCGCTGCTGAAGCTGTACGAAGACAACGCCTCCACGCTCACGCCGGATCCGGTCTTCGTCAAGTTCTACTACTCGCATCCCCCGGCTTCCGAGCGGCTGGCTCGGGTTACCAGAGCCAGCCCGGCTTGAGGACGGATCATCATGAGCAGCATGCTGAAGAAGAAGGACTGGTCCCTGCTGCCGCGGCGCGCGCTCACGGCGACGGAAATCGTCAGCCGGCTGGCCGCGGCCCCGAGCTGGAAGCTCACCGGCGACGGCCCGGATGTGGCCATCGAGAAGGCCTACACCTTCGCCAACTACTACGAGACGATTTCGTTCGTGAACGCCGTGGCGTTCATCGCGAACGCGCAGGACCACCACCCCGATCTCACGGTTCATTACAACCGCTGCGTGGTGCGCTTCAACACGCACGACGTCAAGGGCTTGTCGGACACCGACTTCGAATCCGCCGCGCAGATCGACGGGCTGTTCACATGATCGGCAAGTCGTCTTGAGTCAACCCCCGGTGCTCGACAGCGGGCTGGTGGTTGCCAGCTATGGGCGTCACTTCCTGGTGGAAACGCCCGAGGGCGAGCGCCTGATCTGCCATCCGCGCGGCAAGAAGAGCGCCGCGGTGGTCGGCGACCGCGTGCTGTGGCAGGGCTCGCACGACGAGGGCACGATCGAAAAGATCGAGGAGCGGCGTAACCTCTTTTATCGGCAGGACGAGGTCCGCACCAAATCGTTTGCCGCCAACCTGGATCTGGTGCTGATCCTGGTCGCCGCCGATCCGGATTTCTCGGAGAGCCAGTTGGCGCGCGCGCTCATCGCGGCGGAGGCTGAGAAAATCATCCCCGTCGTCGCGTTGAACAAGAGCGACCTGGTGGAGCCATTTGAAAGGGCGTGGAGGCGCCTGCTGCCGTATCTGCGCATGAAGTACGGGGTGTTGCCGCTTTCCCTCAAGCACTCGGGCAACGTCGATCGCGACCAGCTCCTCAAGCATCTCGAAGGCAAAACCACGCTGGTACTGGGCCCGTCCGGGGCTGGCAAGAGCACGTTGATCAACCTGCTGGTGCCGGGCGCACTGGCGCAGACCGGCGAGGTCTCGCAGGCGCTGCACTCCGGCAAGCACACCACCACCAGCACGACTTGGTACTGGGTCGACAAGGAGCGCGGCACCGCGTTGATCGATTCGCCCGGCTTCCAGGAATTTGGCTTGAACCACATCGAGCCGATGCAGCTGGCCGGCTGCATGCCGGACATGAA
>JBKJHN010000242.1:0-10059 GCA_046599015.1 Ramlibacter sp. | reverse complement strand
GTGCTGGTCGACGACCTGATCAGCAAGGGCGTGACCGAGCCGTATCGGATGTTCACGAGCCGGGCTGAATTCAGGCTGCAGCTGCGGGAAGACAACGCGGATATGCGGCTGACGGAGGCTGGGCGCCGGATGGGGCTGGTGGACGATGCGCGCTGGGATGCTTTTAATCGGAAGAGGGATGCTGTTTCACGTGAAACACAAAGGCTGAAGGCGATCTGGGTCAGCCCGCGGAATCTGGCGGCGGCCGAGTCGGAGCGGGTGCTTGGCAAGGCGATCGAGCATGAGTACAACCTGGCTGATCTGCTGCGGCGTCCGGATGTGAGCTATGCGGAGTTGATGTCGCTGGACGGCGGAGCTTATGTGAATCCTGAGCTCTCGGCGGAGAAGCTCGGGGATCTGCTCGGCCCAGTCGTCGAACAGGTTGAGATCGCGGCCAAGTACTCTGGGTATATCGAGCGGCAGAAGGACGAGGTTGAGCGGTCTGCGTATTACGAGAACATGAAGCTCCCGCCGGAGCTGGACTATCTGCAGGTGGCGGCGTTGTCGATTGAGGTGCGGCAGAAGTTGAACAAGCATCGGCCGGAGACGCTGGGACTGGCGTCGAGGATTTCTGGGGTGACGCCGGCTGCGATATCGCTGTTATTGGTGCATTTGAAGAAGAGCCGGTTTGGCGGGTTTGCGCCGACGAATGATGGTGGGAGGGCGGCGGCGTGAATTCGGATGGGAAGGCGTTTCGTTCTCCTTCCCCCTTTGGGGGAAGGTAGGGATGGGGGCGGCGAGTTGGCTGGTGTGCCCCCACCCCAACCCTCCCCCGGAGGGGGAGGGGCTGCATCGGTATTACTCCCATCCCCGGAGGGGGAGGGGGCGCTGCATCGGTATTACTCCTTCCCCCTTTGGGGGAAGGCGGGGATGGGGGCAGCGAATTGGTTTGTGTGCCCCCACCCCAACCCTCCCCCGGAGGGGGAGGGGGAGGGGAAGATGGGAGTGACTAGATGAAATCCCCCCTCGAATCCGGCCTGCGCGAACTGCAGCTCCCACTGCAAGAAGCCCAAATCGCCCAGCTCCTCGCCTACCTCGACCTCATCCAAAAATGGAACAAGGTCTACAACCTCACCGCCGTTCGCGACCCGGCGGAGATGCTGACGCACCATCTCCTGGATAGCCTGGCCGTCGTCAATCCGTTGAGAAAGCAAACCCTCGGGCGATCGGTCAGCTTGCTGGATGTGGGCTCGGGCGCCGGGCTGCCGGGCGTGGTGATCGCAATCTGCTGCCCTGAAGTCGAGGTCCACTGCGTCGACACGGCTGGCAAGAAGGCGGCGTTTGTCCAACAAGCGGCCCTCACACTGCAGCTGCCTAACCTGCGCGGGGTGCACGATCGGGTGGAAAAACTGACGCGGGCGTATGACGTGGTCTGCTCCCGCGCATTCGCTTCTTTGCCGGATTTCGTCGCGTTGTCTTCGGGCGCGCTTGCAGATCAAGGCCTCTGGATGGCCATGAAGGGCAAGTTGCCCAGCGTTGAAGTCGAATCGCTACCCCCCGGCATCGAAGTGTTTCACGTGGAACAACTCAAAGTGCCCGGTTTGGACGCTGAGCGCTGCATTCTGTGGATGAAACGCGCGGTGGGGTAACGTAAACTCGGCCTTCCGATTTGGCGCTTTGCCCGGGGGATTTCATGTTTGGCGTAGCAGACTACGGCGCTTTCGTCGCGGCGATCATCATCTTCCTGGCGATCCCCGGCCCCGGTAATCTGGCGCTGATCACCTCGACGAGCAAAGGCGGGATTGCCGGCGGGCTGGCCGCAACGATGGGCGTTATCGCGGGTGACCAGGTGCTGATGTGGGCCGCGGTGGCTGGTGTGGCCGCTTTGTTGGTGGCGTATCCCGCAGCATTCAGTGCCGTGCAATGGCTGGGCGCCGCTTACCTGGCGTGGCTGGGCTTGCGGATGCTGCTGGCCAAGCCCGGCGCCAAGCCCGTTCTGAACATCCAGCCCCACCACTACTTCAAGCAGGCAGGGCTGATCACGCTGCTGAACCCGAAGGCGATCGTGTTCTACATGGCCTTCTTTCCCCTGTTCGTCGACCCGGCCCATCACCAGGGCTTGCTCACCTTCGGGGTGATGGCCGCCACGATTGCCGTACTGACTTTCGCCTATGGCCTGATTGTTACGCTGCTCACTCATCATCTGGCCGAGCGCATGCGCTCCAATCCGCTGATCGGCCGGGTGCTGGAAAAGGTGGCGGGCCTCTTTCTGCTGGGCTTCGGCATCAAGTTGGCGATGTCCAAGTGACGGCCAAGATCTTCTGCGTGGCCAACCAGAAGGGCGGGGTTGGCAAGACGACCACAGCCGTCAACCTCGCGGCCGGGCTGGCCAAGGTCGGGCAGCGGGTGCTGATGATCGATCTGGACCCGCAAGGCAACGCCACCATGGGATCGGGTGTCGACAAGCGCAAGCTCCAACTCTCTGTGTACGACGTGCTGCTGGAGTCGGCGACGATCGCCGAAGCGCGAACGCGCAGCGAAAAGTGCGGCTATGACGTGCTGGGCGCCAACCGCGAACTGGCCGGCGCCGAAGTGGAACTGGTGGAAGTCGAGCGCCGCGACCAGCGCCTCAAGCTGGCCCTGGCTGAGGCGGCCAAGGAATACGACTTCATCCTGATCGACTGCCCGCCGTCGCTGTCGATGCTGCCGCTCAATGGCTTGTGTTCGGCCAATGGCGTGATCGTGCCGATGCAGTGCGAGTACTTCGCGCTCGAGGGCCTGACGGACCTGGTCAATACCATCAAACAGGTGCATGCCAACATGAACCGCGACTTGCAGATCATCGGACTGCTGCGGGTGATGTTCGATCCGCGCATCACGCTGCAGCAGCAGGTGAGCGATCAACTCAAGGCGCACTTCGGCGACAAGGTGTTCAACACCGTGATCCCGCGCAACGTGCGATTGGCCGAAGCACCCAGCTACGGCCTGCCGGGCGTGATCTTCGATCCGGCGGCGCGCGGCAGCGTAGCGTATGTGGAATTTGCGCGCGAAATGGTCGAGCGCATCAAGAAGATGTGATGGCGGTTCGTACCCGGTGGCCGTCTGTAGATGACTTGTAAGCTATCAATTAAATAGCAATGAAACCCTCCAACGTCCTCATCCTCCCCGGCTGGGAAAGCAGCGGCCCGCAACATTGGCAGACGCTCTGGGAGCAACGACACGGTTATGTGCGAGTCGAGCAGCACGACTGGATCAAGCCATTGCGTGGTGACTGGCTGGCACGGCTGGAGGAAATGATCCTCTCGCGCGACGAGCCGGCGGTGCTGGTGGCGCACAGCCTGGGTTGCGTGCTGACGGCGGCGTGGTCGGCGCGGTCGCTCAACACGCATCGCGTCAAGGCCGCTTTGCTGGTGGCGCCCGGCGATGTCGAGCGCCCGGAAGTGCGCGAGCAGCTGCCTACCTGGTCGCCGATCGACTTGAGCGCGCTGGCTTTTCCGAGCGTGCTGCTGGCCAGCCGCGATGACCCTTACTGCGAGTTCGAGCGAGCGCGCCTGTTCGCCCATGCCTGGGGCGCGCAGTTCATGGATTACGGCAAGTGCGGCCACATGAACGCCGAGTCCGGCCTGGCGAGCTGGCCCGAAGGCCATGTGTTGTTGCAGGACCTGATGAAAGATTAAGAATGAAATTTCTGACGCTGATTAACTCCTTCCCCCTTTGGGGGAAGGGAGGGATGGGGGCTTTCCTCGGCCTGCCGGTCAGAGGCCTGACATGGTGACAAAAAAACCCAAAGGACTCGGGCGCGGGCTCGAGGCGCTTTTAGGCCCGACCGCCAGCGACTCGGCGGCGGACGCAGCGGCCACCAATCCCGGGCTTCCGGCTTCGCTGCTGCTCACCGACATGGTGCCCGGCATGTACCAGCCGCGCACCCGCATGGACGAGGGCGCGCTGTACGAGTTGGCCGAAAGCATCAAGGCGCAGGGCATCATGCAGCCGATCCTGGTGCGCAAGGTGACGGCGGGCGCGAGTGCCGGCAAGTACGAAATCATCGCGGGGGAGAGGCGTTATCGGGCGGCCAAGATCGCCGGCCTGGACAGCGTGCCGGTGCTGGTGCGCGACGTGCCGGACGAATCGGCGGCGGCAATGTCGCTGATCGAGAACATCCAGCGTGAGGATCTGAACCCGCTGGAAGAGGCCCACGGACTGCAGCGGCTGGTCAAGGAGTTTGGGCTTACTCACGAGGAGGCGGCGCAGGCAGTGGGTCGCTCGCGCAGCGCGGCCAGTAATTTGCTGCGATTGCTGAATCTGACCGACGCGGTTCAGACCATGCTGATGGCCGGCGATCTGGACATGGGGCATGCCCGTGCGCTGTTGGCGTTGGAGCGGGCGTCGCAGATCACGGCGGCCAATCAGATCGCCGCGAAGAAACTGTCGGTGCGGGAAGCGGAGCGTCTGGTGAAGAAACTGGGCGCCGAGTTCAATCTGGTGTCGACCCCCAAACCCAAGGCCGAAAAATCGCGCGACCTGCGCCGGCTGGAAGAAGAGCTGTCCGATCTGCTCACCGCGGAAGTCGACGTGCGCATCAAGAAGCGCGTCAAGCGCAATGGCCACAGCGAAGAGATGGGCGAGGTGGCGATCCAGTTTGGGTCGCTGGAAGAATTGAATGGGTTGATCGAGCGGCTGCGGGGTTGATTGCATTTGTCCCCCTCCCCCTTTGGGGGAGGGTTGGGGTGGGGGTGCGCAGATCTCTATGCGACTTTGGGTCGGCCTCCGAGCTTGCCGTTCTCTCGCGCAGTTTGCGTTTTGCGTTCGGAGCGAACGGCCCCACCCGCGCTGCCTATCCGCGCCATCCACGTCTTGCTGCCAAGTATGTTCTGCATCAACGCTGGTATATAGACGTCTGCATCCACCGTAGGGAAATGCAAAGACAGCCCAGAAGGTGATGGCTCTATTTGCTTCAGATCCTTCTCGGTCGCCTCGCTCAACCCTTGGATCTTCCCGGGTAGAAAACTAATCTGAATATCTGTTGGAAAACAGACAACAACCCGGCCTGTGGCTGGGTCGTAATGGGCCTCGGTTGCCGCGTACTCACGCTGCAACCTTCGCCCGCGCTGCTCGGCAGCTTCAACTTGCTTAAGGCTGATTGGCATATTTCCTCCAACCGTTGCAACCGAAAACCCAAGCCGGTTCGGTTTTGTTCATTGTGGGCTGAAACTTGGCGGAATGGAAGCTTGTCCCTCCCCCTCTGGGGGAGGGTTAGGGTGGGGGCATCAGCGCGGACAAAGCCCCCATCCCCGCCTTCCCCCAAAGGGGGAAGGAGTAAAGGCAATCTGCGCCGAGGATGTCATTGCGGACCCCGATCCGCAATCCATGACTTCTACCACCCTCGTCTCCAAGCAGCCGGGTTGTCATTCATAGTTGTAGCTACAATAACCCATGCCTATCTCCTTCGATCCTGTCAAGCGCCAAAAGGTGCTGGCGGAACGGGGGCTGGACTTCACGGATGCCGAAGAGGTCTTTGATGGTGTGACCCTCGAGGTCGAGGACATCCGAAAGGATTACGGTGAAGTGCGAATCATCTGCTACGGCATGTTGGCCGGACGGATGGTCGTCGTTGGATATACACCGCGTGGCGCGGATCGTCACGTTTTCAGTATGAGGAAAGCAAATGACCGCGAACAAGCCCGCATTGCGCCGCTCCTTGAAGTCTGATTTTTCGCGTGTCGATACGCACGTTGTGAAGAAGGGCGAGTACGAGGAGCTGCCGGAGCTCACTGAGGAAATGCTCACGCGCGCCAAGGTCAATAAAGGCGGCCGTCCGGTTTCTGCAAACCCTCGCAAACTACTGTCGCTCCGATTGCCAGTCGATGTCATTGAACGGTGGAAGGCAACCGGCCCAGGTTGGCAAACGCGCATGGCTGAGCGCCTGACGAAAGTCCGGTGAGGGGGTTCCACTGGCATGTAGGACCCGTCCCCTAGCGAGGGTAACTTGCATGGGGTACATTTGACAAACGCGCTGAATGTGCGTAGTAAACGCCGTGTCACCCTGAGTTCCTAAACAGGAGATGGATTAAATGTATCGTGTGGGATACCCCGGCTGGAAGCTGGCAGCACGCTTGAATGTGCCGCTGCTTATCAAGCTGGACGTCATCCATGACAAGGATGCTGGCGTTTTCGTCATTACTAGCGCCGACCTACGGGGGCTTGTTGTTGAGGCGCCTGACACCGCCACCGCCGAGGAGTTGCACGGGGAAATAGATGGGTGCGTGGAATCATTAATGCGCGAGCGATTGACCCAGCCGCTGAAGCTGCGCCCGATTACTGCTTGGCCTGGAGAGTTCCAGCCTGCATGAAGGGGTACTACGACCAAGTGATAGCCGTGCTTAAAAAACACGGCTTTTCTTTTGTCCGGCAGACTGGGGCACATCAGACATGGAGCGATGGACGGACCCCCGTCACGGTCTCGACCAATTGCTATTCGCGTCATACGGCAAACGGCATCATGAAAGATGCCGGTATTAACCATAAGTTTGGTTAAGCGGTCGACGGTATGGCTACCGTGTTGGGTTTGCGGTCGCGCGTCGCTGCACCCTGCGCTGCATCAGAGACATTCCGCCTGTCGGAATCTATACTTCGCCTCGCCTGAAGCTCAGGCATAAGGAGGCTCCCATGAAGAAGGATTTCCCGCGCGCTGCTTCACTGCCAGCCGCAGCATTGCTGGCTCTCGGTTGTCTGGCCCAGTCCCCAGGCGTGCTGGCCCAGAACGTCAAGCCACCCAAGGCGCAACTGTGGATGGACGTGTCCACCGGCTCGATGGCCGGCATGCCCGAGATGGACATGTCGGCTGGCATGGGTGGCTTGATGTCCGGCATGATGGGCGGACGCGGAGGCGCAGGCGGCGCTGGCGGCAACACCAGTTACGGCATGGCGCGGTCGATGAACATCATGCCGCCGCGCGTGCTGGACATCGCGCTGCACAACACGTTGAAGCCGGGTGTGGAAGCCTCGCAGGCCATCCCGGCCGGCATGCGCATGGGCAGCAGCCTGCCTCTCGTGCCGCCCAAGGCCCAGGTGCGCGAGTCCCAGCCGGGCGAGATGGGCGAGCACAAACCCGAGACGCCCAAAGGCCGCATTCTGATTTATTGGGGATGCGGCGAGCGCGTACGCGCCGGCCAGCCGCGCACCATCGATCTGGCCCGTGGCAATCCGGCCGAGTTTGGTACGGCTCTGGCGGGCCGGCATGCGCCGGATCGCGGCGCGCGTGTCAGCCCGGCCTATGCACTCTTCCCGAACGAGAAAAACCGCGTCAGCCTAGCGCGTGACAGCTCGCTGGTTGGCGACCACCAGGTAATGGGCGACGGCGTGCCCTCATCGATGAGGTTTACGTTGGGCTCCGGTCAAGACGTGATGCCCGCGATCGACCTGCAATCCCGCGGCGCGATGGCAGACAGCATTGCCAACAGCTGGCGGCAGGTGACCCATGCACGCGCGTACTTTCTGCATGCGATGGGGACCGTGGGTGACGATATGGTGTTGTGGTCCAGCGCCGAAACCGGCGACACCGGCATGGGCCTGTTCGACTACCTGCCCAATGCCACCATCGATCGCTGGCTGAGGGAGCGCGTGCTGCTGCAGCCCGACACAATGCAGTGCGCCATCCCCAAGGGCATCTTCACCGGAACGGGCGGCCGGGCCTCCGAAGGCGCGATGTTGCGCATGATGGCCTATGGCAGTGAGAGCAACTTCGCCCATCCGCCGCGTCCGGCGGACCCGAAGGCGGCGTGGGAGCCCGAGTGGGCCGTGCGTGTGCGCGTGAAGTCGCACACGATGGCGATGCTCGGCGAAAGCAGCGGCGGCGGGCGCTCATCCGCCGGCGCGGAACGCAACCAGCCGGTGTCGGGTGGACAAGCTGGTGGACAAGGCGGGCAGCAAGAGCAAGGCTCCACGTCGCCGATACCGAGTATCAACCCGGCGGGGGTGTTGAAGGGGTTGTTCGGGCGGTAGTTCTTTCTCCCTCCCCCTCTGGGGGAGGGTTGGGGTGAGGGCGGGACTCGATCCGCAATCCATGCCTTCCGGTCAGCCCTTGATCTTCGGCGCCACAACCTTCCGCGCTTGCCACAGGTCGTACACAGCCTGCTGAGCCAGCCAAGCATCCGCAGCGCCGCCATTCTTTGGGCCAAGCCATTTCTCCAGGCGCAGGGCCATTTCAGGGGATATCCCCGCACGTCCATGCAGCACGCGAGACAAAGCAGCGCGAGTAACCCCGAGATCCGCGCCGCTTCCGTGACCGAAATCCCGAGATGCGGCAGCACGTCTTCGCGCAGCGTCTCGCCGGGATGGGGAGGGTTATGCATCGACATAATCAACAGTATCGTGACACAGGCGGTTGCTCAGTCTACCGTGCTCTAAGGGGGAACCAACATGCGTGTGACCATTCGGCAGATCGGCGACTCTCAAGCCGTCGTCATCCCACGTTCGCTGCTCGCGCAAGTTGAACTGCATGGTGCATTGAGCGCCGAGCTAAGCATCGAGGGCGGCGCTCTGGTGCTGCGGAAAGCGGAGCGGCCTGTACGCGCAGGCTGGTCCGAAGCTGCGATAGAGATCGCTGAAGATGGTGACGACAAACTGGTGATGGGCGAGTTCGGGAATGAGGGCGACCTGGAACTGAAGTGGTGAGGCGCGGCAAGATTTAGCCGTTAACTCCGGACCCCGATATCCTGAGCACTCTGCAGGAAGCGTTTGCTCCTGAGGGTTCTCACAACATACAGCCCCCATCCCTGCCTTCCCCCAAAGGGGGAAGGGGTAAATCCCACCCGGCCTTCCCCCAAAGGGGGAAGGAGTAAATTCCACCCCACCTTCCCCCAGAGGGGGAAGGGGTAATTCAACTACATCGAGAAAATCTTCCCGGGATTCATGATGTTCTTCGGGTCCAGCGCGCGCTTGATCGTGCGCATCATGTCGACGGCGCCGGCACCGGTTTCGGTGACCAGAAACTCCATCTTGTGCAGGCCGACGCCGTGCTCACCGGTGCAGGTGCCTTCAAGATCGAGCGCCCGCGTCACCAACTGATGATTGAGCTTCTCGGCGATCTCGCGCTCTTCGGGCTTGTCGGGGTCGAGCAAATAGCCAAAGTGGAAATTACCGTCGCCCACATGGCCCACCAGGAAGTACGGCAGGCCGCTGTCGTCGGCTTCCTTCACGGAATCGAGCAGACAGTCGGCCAGACGTGAAATCGGCACGCAGGTGTCGGTGGAAATCGCGCGGCAGCCGGGCTTGGACTGGATCGCGGCAAAGTACGCGTTGTGCCGCGCGGTCCACAGGCGCGTGCGTTCTTCGGGCGTCGTTGCCCATTCGAAGGCGTTGCCGCCATGATCGCCCGCGATCTCCTGCACCGTCTCCGATTGCTCTTTCACGCTGGCGGGCGAGCCATGAAATTCCATCAGCAGCATCGCCTCTTCGCGCAGGTCCAGCTTGCTGTGGGCGTTGACCATGCGAACCGTGTTGGCATCGATCAGCTCGACTCGCGCAATTGGCACGCCCAGCTGGATGATCTGGATGGTGGTGCGCACGGCAGCCTCGATGCTCGGGAAGGAGCACACCGCGGCCGCGATCGCTTCGGGCAGCGGATAAAGGCGCACTGTCACTTCGGTGATCACGCCCAGCGTGCCTTCGCTGCCGACCATCAGCCGCGTCAGGTCATAGCCGGCGCTGGACTTCTTCGCGCGGGTGCCGGTGCGGATCACTTCGCCACTAGCCGTGACCACTTCGAGGCTCAACACGTTCTCGCGCATGGTCCCGTAGCGCACGGCGTTGGTCCCGCTGGCCCGCGTTGCGCTCATGCCGCCTAGAGTCGCATCGGCGCACGGATCGATCGGAAAGAACAGGCCGGTGCTCTTCACCTCTTCGTTGAGTTGCTTGCGCGTGACGCCGGCCTGCACCGTGACGGTCAAGTCCTCGGCGTTGATTGACAGCACTTTGTTCATGCGGCCGACGTCGATGCTGATGCCGCCTTGCACGGCCAGCAAATGGCCTTCCAGCGAAGTGCCGACACCGAACGGGATCACGGGTGCATCGTATTGGCTC
>JBKJHN010000205.1:0-8987 GCA_046599015.1 Ramlibacter sp. | reverse complement strand
AAGAAGTGGGGCGCCTATGCCAAGGCCAAAGGCATCGCCGGCCACAAAGACAAGCCGCTCACCAACGACCCGATGGAAGCCACCTATATCGGCATCAACATGTGGAAGCAAGCGGTGGAGAAGGCCAAGTCGACCGAGGTCGACAAGGTGATCGAAGCGATGGCCGGCCAGACCTTCAAGGCGCCGAGCGGCATCGTCTCCAAGATGGACGAGAAGAACCACCACCTGCACAAGTCGGTGTTCATCGGCGAGATCAAGGCCGACGGCCAGTTCAACGTGGTCTGGAAGACGCCCGGCCCGGTGAAGGCCAAACCCTGGTCGCCGTATATCGAGGGTAACGACAAGAAGCCCGACGCGCCGGCGAAGAAGTAATTGACTTACTCCTTCCCCCTCTGGGGGAAGGTGGGGATGGGGGTATGCAGGTCACACGTCTGCCCCCACCCCTGCCCTCCCCCAGAGGGGGAGGGAGAGATGCAGCCCACGCTACAGGTTCCTTTCATGCCGATTCGCAGTACTTTCCTTCTCCTCGCGCTGTTCCTCGCAGCCCATGCGCATGCCTTGACGGCCGATGAAGCCAAGGCCATGGCCTCCGGCGAAACGGACACCCGCATCGAGGCTTTGAACAAGGCCGTGGTGGCTGCCGACGACAAGACCGCGGCCTTCATCCAGGCGATGATCGACGACGAGGTGAAGATCGCGGGCGACAAGGTGCTGATCGTCAAGGACGGCAAGGCATCGGACCCTGTCACCGGGACCCAAAGCCCGGTCCCCGCCGACGTCGAGGACGTGATCAACAACAATCGCATGCGCGGTGAACTCGACACCGCGATGGCGGTGTTGAAACTGTTCTCCAGGGACGACAGGCAGCGCGCCGAGGCGATCAAGGTATTGCGCAACGAGAGCGATGAAGGGCGGCTGCCCCTGATCGAGAAGGCTTACGCGGCCGAGATCAACCCCAAGCTCAAGGGCCAACTCGGGATGGTGCGCGCGGCCGTGCTGCTGGGCAGCGCCGACAAGAGCAAGCGCATCGAGGCGGCCAAGCTGCTGGCGCAAAGCGGTAACCCCGCCACCAAGACCTTGCTGATCGAGCGCATCAAGGTCGAAACCGAATCCGACGTCAAGTCAACGCTGCAGACCGCGCTGCGCAGCGTGGAAGCCTCACTGGCCCGGGGTGACAAGATCGGCGCCGTGTTCTCGGGCATCAGTCTGGGATCCATCCTGCTGCTGGTGGCGCTGGGCCTTGCCATTACGTACGGCTTGATGGGCGTGATCAACATGGCCCATGGCGAGCTCATGATGATCGGCGCGTACGCCACCTACGTGATGCAGGGCCTGTTCCAGAAGTACCTGCCAGGCGCGTTCGATTGGTACCTGGTGGCCGCGGTGCCGGTAGCGTTCGGCGCCTCCGCGCTGATGGGCGCGTTGCTGGAGCGCAGCGTCATCCGATTTCTGTACGGCCGGCCGCTGGAGACGCTGCTGGCCACCTGGGGGATCAGCCTGATGTTGATGCAGTTGGTGCGATCGGTGTTCGGAGCCCAGAACGTCGGCGTCGAGAACCCCAGCTGGATGAGCGGCGGCGTTGTGATCATGGGCAATCTGCAGCTGCCCTGGAATCGCATCATCATCATCGGTTTTGCTTTCGCGGTGCTGGCCGGCATGGCGTTTTTGATCGGCCGTACGCGCCTGGGCCTGTTTGTGCGCGGCGTCACGCAGAATCGTCCGATCGCATCCTGCATGGGCGTGAACACCGCCCGCATCGACACCTACGCGTTCGCGCTCGGCTCAGGCATCGCCGGCCTGGCCGGCTGCGCGCTCAGTCAGATTGGCAACGTCGGACCTGATCTGGGTCAGGGCTACATTGTGGATTCGTTCATGGTCGTGGTGCTTGGCGGCGTCGGCCAGCTCGCTGGGACGGTGTATGCCGCCCTCGGCCTGGGTGTGCTCAACAAGTTTCTCGAAGGCTGGGCCGGCGCGGTGCTGGCCAAGATCGCGGTGCTGGTGTTCATCATCATCTTCATCCAGAAGCGTCCGCAAGGCATCTTCGCGGTGAAGGGCCGGAGCGCGGAAGCATGAGTGCGGTCCTGACACCGGAGACTCAGCCTCTTGAACCCTCCCCCTCGACGGGAGGGCAGGGTGGGGGCACGGCGGCGCTGGCATCGCAGCCGCCGAACTCACCGCCTGCCCCCACCCCCGCCCTCCCCCAGAGGGGGAGGGTGTTAACGACGACTGGTTGGACCGCATTCATCGTCGCCACGCTGGTGGTCTGCGCGGTCGCGCCGCTGCTCAATCTGGTGGTTCCGCAGGGCAGCATCTTCCACATGAGCGACTACGCGGTGGCGCTACTGGGGAAAATCATGTGCTACGCGATCTGCGCGCTGGCGATGGATCTGATCTGGGGCTATACGGGAATTCTTTCGCTCGGGCATGGCCTTTTCTTCGCGCTGGGTGGCTACGTCATGGGCATGTACCTGATGCGCCAGATCGGGCGCGACGGCAACTACAAGAGCGACCTGCCGGACTTCATGGTGTTCCTCGACTGGAAGGTGCTGCCGTGGCACTGGACCTTCAGCGACAGCTTCGCCGCCACGCTGTTCCTCATCGTGGCTGTGCCGGGCGTCGTCGCGTTCGTGTTCGGCTACTTCGCGTTCCGCTCCCGCATCAAAGGCGTGTATTTCTCCATCATCACGCAGGCGATGACCTTCGCCGCGATGCTTCTGTTCTTCCGCAACGAGACCGGGTTCGGCGGCAACAACGGCTTCACGGACTTCAAGCGGATCCTGGACATCCCGATCGCCACCCCTTCGATGCGGATGACCTTGTTCGTCGTCACGGGGCTTACGTTGCTGGCCTTCTTCCTGTTCGGCCGCTGGCTGGTGGCGAGCAAGTTCGGCCGGGTGCTGCAGGCTATCCGCGATGCCGAGTCGCGCGTCATGTTCTCAGGCTACAACCCAATCGGCTACAAGCTAACGATCTGGACGCTCTCGGCCATGATGTGCGGCGTTGCCGGCGCACTGTATGTGCCCCAGGTGGGCATCATCAACCCCGGCGAGATGAGCCCCGCCAGCTCCATCGAGATCGCAATCTGGGCGGCCGTCGGCGGGCGCGCGACGCTGATCGGCCCGATCATTGGCGCTTTCATCGTCAACGGCGCAAAGAGCTGGCTCACTGTGGCGGCGCCCGAATTCTGGCTCTATTTCCTGGGTGCGCTTTTCATCGCGGTGACGCTGTTCCTGCCGAACGGCATCGTGGGACTGGTGCGGCAGCTCAAGGGACGCGGCAAGTGACGCCGGACCTGATGGACGAAGGCGCGCAGCGCGTGAATTCCAGGCGCGAGAAGGTGCTGCGCGGCAAGACCCGCTCCGGTGGCCGGCAAGCGGGCTTCAGCCGTCCGGCGATCACTGGCGAGGTCGACGTCACGCACGGCCGGATCCTGTATCTGGAGGAGGTGAGCGTCAGCTTCGACGGCTTCAAGGCGATCAACAAACTCTCGCTGGACATCGCACCGGGCGAGCTGCGCTGCATCATCGGCCCCAACGGCGCCGGCAAGACCACGATGATGGACATCATCACGGGCAAGACCCGGCCGGACGAAGGCACGGTGTTCTTTGGCAGCACGATCGACCTGCTGCGTTACAACGAGCCGGAGATCGCGCAGATGGGCATCGGGCGCAAGTTCCAGAAGCCCACTGTGTTCGAGCAGCTCACCGTTTTCGAAAATCTGGAGCTCGCGCTCAAGACCGGCAAGGGCGTCAGGGCGTCGATGTTCTTTCGTCTCGACTCGGCGCAGGGCGATCGCCTGGCCGAAGTGCTGCACACGATTCATCTCGCCGATGCTGTCGCGCGAATGGCCGGCGCATTGAGCCACGGTCAGAAGCAGTGGCTGGAGATCGGCATGTTGTTGATGCAGGATCCCAAGCTGTTGCTGCTGGACGAGCCGGTCGCCGGCATGACCGATGAGGAAACCGTGCGTACCGCGGAGCTGTTTCTGAAACTGAAGGGACAGCATTCGTTGATGGTGGTGGAGCACGACATGAGCTTCATCAAGAGCATTTCGGAGATCGTCACCGTCCTGTCGGAAGGCTCCGTGCTGGCCCAGGGCACGCTGGAGCAGGTGCAGAACGACGAGCGGGTGATCGAGGTGTATCTTGGAAGATAAATTGACTTACTCCCTCCCCCTTTGGGGGAGGGCAGGGGTGGGGGGTACCGCGGGGGAGGGAGATTGAAGGCCATGCTGACAGTCAAAAACATCAACCAGTACTACGGCGGCTCGCACATCTTGCGTAACGTGAGTCTGGAGGCTCAGGTCGGGAAAGTGACGGTGCTGCTCGGCCGCAACGGTGTGGGCAAGACGACGTTGCTGAAGTCGCTGATGGGGCTGGTGCCGATCAAGACCGGCAGCATGGAGTTCGAGGGCAATCCGATCCACAACGCAACCCCCTACCAGCGGGCCCGGGCAGGCATCGGCTTCGTGCCGCAAGGACGCGAGATCTTTGCTCGCCTGACGGTGGAAGAAAACCTGCGCATGGGCTTGGCCTACAAGAGCGCGGCCACACCCATCCCCCTTGAACTGTTCGACCTCTTTCCTGTGCTCAAGCAGATGCTGGGACGCCGCGGCGGCGACCTCTCGGGCGGGCAACAGCAGCAGCTGGCCATCGCTCGTGCGCTGGCCGCCCAGCCCAAACTGTTGATCCTGGACGAACCGACGGAGGGCATTCAGCCCAGCATCATCAAGGACATCGGCCGGGTGATTCGGATGCTGGCCGACCACGGCATGAACGGCCAGAAAGTGGCCATCCTGCTGGTCGAGCAGTACTACGATTTCGCCCGCGAGCTGGCCAACGACTACCTGGTCATGGAGCGCGGGGAGTTCATTGCCCGAGGCCGGGGCGAGGACATGGAAACGCAGGGCGTCCGGCAGCTAGTCGCCATTTGATGCCCAGCTGTAGGCAAGTGCCTACTGTCACAGGGGCCCGCGTCGCTCAATAATCATTCAGGCGGCGCGGTATCTTGAAGGCATTAAACTTTCGGGAGAAATCAAATGCCTGTCATTCTCTGGCTGCTCGGTGTTCCGCTCGCCGTCGTGCTGTTGTTGATGCTGTTCGGCGTCTTCTGACACTCACGGCTTCTTTTTAACCTGCTCGAGCTGTTCGAGGTTGCGCCCCGACAGCTCGCTGCGGTCGCCCTCGCTGAATTCGTCACCCCCACTTGGCTCCTCCGCTTCTTCGGCGCCTTGGTTACTGTAGGGCTGACGGCCTGCGCCGTCACCCCAGTTGATCTCGCTGGGCGCGCCGTGCGCCGCCTTGCCCGCCTTGGGGCCTTTGACTGGTTGTTTGCTGGTCATGAAGGCTCCTTGTGGGTATGCGCCATTGTCAGGGACCGACGAAGTCGAAGTTCACCGTCAGCCCGGTCCCCGCGCTGATATCGGCGGGCTTGGCCTGGCTTGCGCGCCCGGGGGAGTCCATCTGGATGGTGTACTTGCCCGCGGCCGGCGGATCGGGTGCGAAGACCAATGGCGCGCCGGCGACAAACGGGGCTTTGACCGGAGCAGCCACAGGCAACTGGAATCGGTAGCTGCCCAGCAAGGCGTCGACGTGTTGGCTGCCCACTTCGATGGTTGGCCCACCGGTGAGCGCCTGAAGCGCGCGTGCCGTCGCGTCGGTCAGCACCGCCGAAACCGTTCCGCTCGTGGAGCTCGACGTGACTGTCGCCGTGCCGGTCACGTCGGCCATCGTCGACACCGGTGGCGTAATCGCCGTGGCCGTGCCGTTGACTACCGTGGTGCTGGTGACCGCCGGGACACCGGTGATCACTGAAGTCGCGTAGCCGTCCGATGTGATCACCAGGGCGTAAGTGCCGGTGGACAGGAACGGAATGCTGAACTTGCCGGTGTTGTCGGGTGAGGTGGACCGGAGGGTGACGCCATTCTGCTGCGCGGCGACCGTGGTGCTGCCCATGACCAAGGTGCGGGAGACAAAGCCCTGGATGCCGCTGACCACGCGCGGTACGACCGTCACCACCGGCTTGAGGATGTAGGTTCCGGAGTTGCCGGCCTTGACGACGGACTTGCACGCATCGAAATCGAGCAGCAGGTCGGCTGTCTGGCCTGCGGCCACATCGAAGTGCGTCTGCAGTTTCACACCGCTTTGCTGGCCGCTCGGAGTCGACATCGGAATCACCGGACCCCCGATCGGTTGCACTGCATTGGCCAGTGTCGACGTGCCGGTTGCGCCATTGCTTGCCAGGACCAGACGGACCTGCGAATAGCTTCCGGCGGCGAGCGGCAGGGTGCCGAGCTCTTCCAGCACTCCGTTGGTCCGTTCCGTCAAGTCGATCCGGCGCGCAGGCGCCAGTGTGAGATCGGTCCAGCCGCCATCGGTGTCGGCCGCGCCAGCACTTTGATTCACCCTGACTTTCTCGACCGTCACCCACACATGCGCATAGCAACTCGGCGCGTCCGTCAGCGCGACCCGCAGCGCACCCTCACCGGCACTGCTGCCGCCTCCGCCCCCGCCGCAAGCGGCGAGTGCGGCGGCCAGTCCGGCTCCACCTGACCACCGCAAAGACTCCACCCAATGGCGCGCGATCGTGTTCCCAGCTCTCATAGGGGACTCCCTGGATTGTTGTGACAAACCCAGATGCTGACGCCAGACGGGACACTTGCGTTAGCAGACGTGACTGAAAGCACGCGATTGCGGGCGCTGCTGCCAAACTCTTACACATCAGCCTGAGCGTTACGAGCTTGCATGAACTCCGAGCCAAAAAAAGCGGGCCCGCAGGGCCCGCTTCAATCTCCCTGGGAACAGCTTCTGTTATTTGCTGGGTGAAGGCACCAAAATAACCGGGTCCGAAGTCTTGGGTTCGATCGTGACGGAAGTGGCGCCGGGCGGCATGACTACCGTCTCCACCTCACGCAAGACGCCGCCGCCTGCGACGCTGCCCGTGGTGTTGCCATATCCGATCATGCGGGCCTGGCAAGCCGCCTTTTCCTCACCTGTGAGCACATCACAGCGCGCACGGGCGTTGGAGTCGAATTGCGATCCGGCATTGTCGAGGACTCCGCGTTGCTTGTCGGCCCTGGCGTTGCGAGCTTCCTTGAGGCAGGTATCGCGGTCCTGCTGAGTCTTGCCTGTCATGCAGGCATTGACTTCCTGCTGGTAGTTGCCGGATGCATCGATGCCGGTCACGCCGGTGGCGACCTGGGCGGTGGCCGCCGTCATGGCCAGTAAAGCGGCGGCGCCGAAGGAAATCAAGCTCGTGTGCGTTCGCATGTGGTGGCGGGTCATTGGAAGACTCCTTGGAATCCGGTTGAATGAGTGAAAGTATGGGTGGGCTGGGTGCTCGACCGTGCCGGAGAGCACACCCTGTCGGGGAGGGCGCGATACGGCTCGCAATGTAGGACACCGCCTTGTAAGTGGGAGCCTACGCGCCCGATTCAGCGCAGCGCCTGTCTTTGAGGCGGGGCGCCTGTCTTGTTCTTAGAGCGCCCAGGTTCGCGGCTGTGTAGGCGCAAGCCCCCACAGCATTGGACGCCAGGCATTGCGAATCGCTTTCAACAAGTCGACGGCCGGCTCCACGAGCGGTGCGAGCACGCGCACGACCACCACCTGCCGGTTGGGCGCCGTCGCCCCCGCCGTGTGACACAGCGGGTGCGCGCTGATCGCCTCGCGGGCGAGCTCGAGCGCTTGCGCCCGCCGGGTGCGACTGAGCTCACTGCCTGTGGCCAGGAACAAAGTCGCCAGGCAGCGCTGCCCCGCCAGTCCGAGCGGTCCGTCCATCAGGCTGACATCGGCCGCCCCCAGCCGGCCGCGTTCCAGCCACACGCCTCGCAGCTCCAGGTGTTGCAGCAAACTGCCTTGCACGAAAGGCAACTGCGCGGTGGGCAAACCGAGTGCGGCCATATCCCAGCCGATCAACTCGGCGCCCGGCGCAAGATCCATCGTGACGTGGTTCTCGGCGATGCATCCGCTGTAGCAGATCGCCTCGAGCGGCAGCCACTCGAAGCGCGCCCCTTCGGCCAGTACGATGCCTGTCCGTTGCACTGCCGCCTCGCCATCGGAGCGGTAGAAGCGCGACGCGCCCGGTGTGGTGACCAGCCCGTGCGCACCCGGCCCGGCGTGCAGCGCCAGTTCCAGCGTGTCACCGCCCACCAGCCCGCTCGGCGGGTGCACCAGGACGTTGTGCGCAATCGCATCGCCCTCCGGGTACAAGGTCTGCAGAATCCGCAAGGGGCCGTCGTGCTCGAAGCGCGCGATGCACCGGCCCTCCTCCAGCTTCAGATTCAACGACAGGCGCGCATGCCAGGACATTTGCGTGCGGAACCAGGGCCGGCCCTAGCGCCCCTGCGAGCCGCGATGGGCCCAGGCCGTGGTGTGCCTCTCGAGCCAGCTGAACAGCTCGTACATCAGCATCGCCATGGCACCGACCACCACCAGACCCGCGAATGCCAGTCCCATCTGCATCGCGGACCCGGCCGAGATCAGCAGGTAGCCGATGCCTTCGTTGGACGCCGTCATTTCCGACACCGTGGTACCAACGAATGCCAGCGTGATCGCCACCTTGAGCGAGCCGTAGAAGTAAGGCATGGACCGCGGCAGCCCCACTTTGACCAGCACGTCCCAGCGCCGCGCCCCGAGCACCCGCAGTACGTCCTCGAGTTCCGGCTCCAGCGTTGCCAGGCCGGTGGCGATGTTCACCATGATCGGAAAAAATGAGATCAAAAACGCCGTCAGGATCGCAGGCCCGGCGCCGATGCCGAACCAGACCACCAGGATCGGCACGAAGGCGGCCTTGGGCAGCGCGTTGAAGGCGGTCATCAGCGGATACACCGCTGCGTACGCCACGCGCGAACTGCCGATGACAAAACCCAGCAGCACGCCCACCGCGATCGCGATGCCGAAGCCGGCCATGGTCACCCAGTAGGTGCGCCAGGCATGCGCGGCGATGATGCCCCGGAATTCGACGAGCTGGCTCCAGATGCGCGCCGGGCT
>JBKJHN010000050.1:0-9272 GCA_046599015.1 Ramlibacter sp. | reverse complement strand
GGCATGTTCGATTCGGGCACGACGTCGCGCGGGTTGTGCAGGTGGACGCGATGCCAGTCGTCGGAATAGCGCCCGCCGACGCGTGCCAGGTCCGGCCCGGTGCGTTTGGAGCCCCATTGGAATGGACGGTCGTACACAGACTCGCCGGCCAGCGAGTAATGACCGTAGCGTTCGGTCTCGAAGCGCAGCGTGCGGATCATCTGCGAGTGGCAGTTGTAGCACCCCTCGCGCACGTACACGTCGCGCCCGGCCAGCTGCAGCGCGGGGTAGGGAGTGATCCCCGGCAGTGGCTTGATCGCCTCCGCCTGGTACATCATCGGCACGATCTCGGCCAGGCCGCCGAAGGACACCGCCACCGCGATCAGCACCGCCATCAGGCCGATGTTCTTTTCGATCTTCTCGTGCGCGTTGGAATTGACGTTCTTGTCGCTCATTAGCGTGCTGTCCTCAGGCGCCTGCGGGCGAGGGCAATGCCTCGGAGATGTCGGGGGCCAGGATCGGCTGCGGTGCGGGCGACTTCGCCAACTGCAAGGTCTTCCAGGTGTTGAGCGCCATCAGGACCATGCCCGACAGCACCACCAGGCCGCCGCCCAGGCGCACCAGGTAGTAGGGATACGTCGCGTTGAGCGCTTCCACGAAGCTGTAGGTCAGCGTGCCGTCGGCATTGGTCGCGCGCCACATCAGGCCCTGCATGACGCCGGCGATCCACATCGAGGCGATGTACAGCACCAGGCCGAACGTGTGCAGCCAGAAATGGGTGTCGATCCACTTGCTCGAATACATCGACCGCAGGCCCAGCAGGCGCGGCAGCATCGAGTAGATCGAGCCGATCGTGATCATCGCCACCCAGCCCAGCGCGCCGGCATGCACGTGGCCGATCGTCCAGTCGGTGTAGTGGCTCAGCGAGTTGACCGTCTTGATCGACATCATCGGTCCCTCGAACGTGGCGATCATGTAGAAGCTGATCGCGACGACCAGGAACTTTAGGATCGGATCGGTGCGCAGCTTGTGCCACACGCCCGACAACGTGAGGATGCCGTTGAGCGCGCCGCCCCAGCTCGGCGCCAGCAGGATCAGCGAGAACACCATGCCCACCGACTGCGCCCAGTCGGGCAGCGCGGTGTAGTGCAGGTGGTGCGGGCCGGCCCACATGTAGGTGAAGATCAGCGCCCAGAAGTGAACGATCGAAAGCCGGTAGCTGTAGACCGGGCGCTCCGCCTGCTTCGGGATGAAGTAGTACATCATCCCGAGGAAGCCGGCGGTGAGGAAGAAGCCCACCGCGTTGTGGCCGTACCACCACTGGATCATCGCGTCCTGCACCCCGGCGTAGGCCGAATAGGATTTCATCCAGCCGGCCGGCACGGCGGCGCTGTTCACCAGATGCAGGATGGCGACGGCCAGGATGAACGAGCCATAGAACCAGTTGGCCACGTAGATGTGGCGCACCTTGCGGGTGCCGAGGGTGCCGAAGAACACGATCGCATAGGAAACCCAGACCAGCGTGATCAGGATGTCGATCGGCCACTCGAGTTCCGCGTATTCCTTGCCGGACGTGTAGCCCATTGGAAGACTGATGGCCGCGGCCACGATCACTGCCTGCCAGCCCCAGAAGGTGAAGGACGCCAGCTGGCGCGCGAACAGCGGGACATGGCTGGTGCGCTGCACCACCCAGTAACTGGTGGCGAACAGCGCGCAGCCCCCGAAAGCGAAGATCACCGCGTTGGTATGCAGCGGCCGCAGGCGCCCGTAGCTTAGCCACGGAATGCCGAAGTTCAACTCCGGCCAGGCCAGTTGGGCGGCGATAAACACCCCCACCAGCATTCCAACCACTCCCCAGACCACGGCCATGAGGGAAAACTGACGCACCACGGTATCGTTGTACAGGGTGGTCGCGCTAGGGTTCTGGTTCATTGATACACCTGGATGTCGTGACAATCCAAGTTTCCCCTAGGGTCGCGAGTGTCTGTTGATTTGCATCAATCGGAGTGCAGAATGCGTTCGCCCTCGGCGTCCAGCGCTTCGAACTGCCCACGCCAGACGGCCCAAGCCAAGGCGCCCAGAACCAGCAAAGCCAGCCCCACTGAAAGCGGAATCAGTAAAAACAGGATATCCATTCAGTGCTCTCCTTTCAGACGCGCCAATCGTGCGGAGTTCAGCACCACCAGCAGGGAACTGGCGGCCATCCCCAACCCAGCCAGCCAGGGCGGCATCCACCCCACCACGGCCAACGGCACGCAGACCGCGTTGTAGGCCACCGCCCATGACAGGTTCTGCCGCACCACCGCACGAGTGCGGCGCGCATGCAACAGCAGCGAAGCGATGGCGCTGACCTGCCCGCCCAGCACCACAAAGTCGGCCTTGGCCTGCGCCAGAGGGACGGCGTGTCCCATGGCCACCGAGACGTCGGCGCGGGCCAGCACCGGCCCATCGTTCATGCCGTCGCCGACCATCGCCACCCGATGACCGCGTTGCTGAAGCTCGCGCACATGTTCCAGCTTGTCCTCGGGGGACTGTTCGCCCCAGCTTAAGGCGATGCCGGCGCGCCGCGCGAGCGCTCTGACGGCGGGCGTCTGATCACCAGAGAGCAATTGGACATGCAACTTCAGGCGTTGGAGGACGGCCACAGTGGGTGCGGCGTCCGGCCGAAGGCTCTCATCGAGCTCGAAGGTTGCCAGCCAGCCTTGCGCATCGGCCAGATGAACCTGGCTGGCCGCCCCGCGGCTCGCGTCGGGAACATTGCAGAAAGGCGCCGAACCGAGCCGAAGGTAACGCGGGTTCTCCCCCCCTTGCCCCGCAACCTCACCTTCCACTCCACGGCCGGCCACCTCGCGAACTTGCGAAGCAGTCCAACGCACGGTACCCGCCGAAGCGCAAATCGCTCTCGATGCCGGATGCAGTGAATTCGCCGCCAATGCCGCTGCAAGCTCCAACGCCTCGGCCGGGTCGCTCCCGGTGCGCGAACGGCTGCTGACCACCGACATCCGCTGCCTGGTCAGGGTGCCCGTCTTGTCGAACACCACCGTGTCGACCATGGCGCACGTCTCCAGTGCCTGCAGGCGGCGCACCAGCATGCCGCGCCGGGCCAATGCCCCGGCTGCGGCCAGTGTCGCCGCCGGGGTCGCCAGGGACAGGGCACAAGGGCAAGTGACGATCAATACCGCAACGGCTATGCTGAGCGCGTGGGCCGGACCGGCTGACCACCACCAGGTAGCGGCGCCAGCGCTCGCCAGCAGCACGCCCAGCAAGAATGGGCTGGCAATGCGGTCTGCCAGCCGTGCCAACCGCGGCTTGTCCACCGAGGCGCGTTCCATCGTTGCCACGATGCCCGCAAATCTCGTCTCGGCACCGATGCGCTCGACATGAATGACCAGCACTCCGGTCAGGTTGTGACTGCCGGCCACCACTGACTGTCCCTTGCAACGCGGCAGCGCTTGCGACTCGCCCGTCAGCAAAGCCTCGTCGACGCGGCTGGCGCCGGTGATGACGGTGCCGTCGGCCGGAAAGACCTCGCCGGGCAACACGCGAATACGGTCACCCGCTTCGATGCGGCGCACTGGGACCCGCTCAAAATCGCCGTCGCCCTTTTGCCTCTCGACCATTTCGGGCATGCGGCGCGCCAGAGCTTCGAGTGAACCGGCTGTGCGGTCGCGCAGCCGCTGCTCGAGCAGCCGCCCGGAGAGCAAAAAAAACACGAACATGGTGATCGAGTCGTACCAGACCTCGCCGCCCAGGACCCCGCCCGGATCGAAGGTGGCGGCCGTGCTGGCGCCGAACGCGATCAGGATGCCCAGTGCCACCGGCACGTCCATGCCGATTCGCAGGTGCCGCAAGTCACGCCAGGCGGACCCGAAAAAGGGCCGGCAGGAAAATAACAGCACGGGAAGCGTCAGCAACCAGGAGGCCCAGCGCAGGAGCGCCTCGATGTCGGGTGTCATGTCGCCGGCCTCAGCCACGTAAGCGGGCACCGCATACATCATGACCTGCATCATGCAAAAGCCGGCGACCAGCCAGCGCCATAGAAGCAATCGCTGCGCCTGAATCCGTGGCGCCGCCATCAGGAGATCCGCCGCCGGCAATGCGCCGTAACCAGCCGCCTTGAGCGCCGCGAACCAGTCGGAAGGACGCCCAGGCGAGGGCGACCAGACGACCCGGGCGGTGCCAGTCGCGCCATTGACCTGCGCAGCCTGCACGCCGGCGCTTTGCATCAGTGCCTGTTCAACCGTGAGGGAACAGGCTGGGCAATACATGCCTTCAATGGCAAGATACGACTCCCAGCTGCCTTCCTGCCCGGGTACCGGGCGGCTGAAGCTTTGCCACTCGGCGGGCTCGTCCAGGGCCGCCCATGGAGCGGGCGCGGACAGTGGGCTTGCGGCAAGAGCGGCGCGTGGCATAGTGCAAGGCTAACGACGTGGCGGGGCGCTCGATTGACCTGGATCAACGGGGCGCGCCCCCCGTGATCTAAGCTCATGTATCAATAAGAAGGAGATCCTGATGTACGAACGTATCCTGGTGGCCACCGACGGTTCCACTCTGTCGAAGAAGGCCGTACGCAGCAGTATCGCGCTGGCCGCCGCCATGGGCGCCGAACTGGTTGCCCTGTATGTTGTGCCGCGCTACCCGGTGAGCTACTTCGAAGGCGGGATAGCGGTTTCGAACGACGAGATCTCACGCACCGAGAAGCAGTGGGCCGACCGTGGCCAGGCGGTCGTCGACGGGGTGCGCGCCGCTGCCGAAGCGGATGGCGTCAAGGCCAAGGGGGTGCTGGCTCGCTCCGACCTGGTGGCCGAATCGATCATGTCCACCGCCAAGAAGCACAAGTGCGACCTGGTCGTCATGGCTTCACACGGACGCAAGGGAATCAAGCGCGTGCTGCTGGGAAGCGAGACCCAGCACGTCCTGACGCACAGCACGGTTCCGGTGCTGGTGTTACGCTGACATCCTCGCGTACCTGAACCACAAGAAGCATGAAAATTTTGCTGGCTGCCGACGGCAGCGAATACACCAAGAAGGCCCTGGCTTTCCTCGCCACGCATGAAACCCTTTGTGGACCGTCCGACGACTTGCTGGTCATGAACGTGCAAGCGCCGGTGCCGCCGCGCGTAAAGAGCATGCTGGGGGCGTCGGCGGTCAAGGCTTATCACCAGGAGGAAGCGCGCAAGGTGCTCGATCCGATCGAACGGTTTTTGAAGCGGCACGACGTGACGTTCCGTACCGCCTGGGTGGTCGGCTCGCCCACCGACGAACTCCTGGCCACCGCCAAGCGGGAGAACAGTCAAATGATCGTGATGGGCACCCGCGGCCACGGCGTGATCGGGCGGGCGCTGATGGGAAGCGTGGCGCAGCGCGTCGTGACCGACTGCGACGTGCCGGTGTTGCTGGTCAAGTAACTCGTTCTCAGCGGGCTGGCCTGCGCTTGACGATCTCGGCGCGGATTTCCGCCAGCTTCCCCTTGAGCCGGCGCTGGTTGACCAGTCCGACGCGCAAGAGCATCTTCTGGCCTGACGACAAGGATTCAAGTGCCGGATCGGCAAACTCGTAGCGGGTCCAGGGCCGCAGCGACGGGATCAGCCCCCGCACTTCCGTCAACTGGAGCTGCAACGGATAGTCAAGCTCCGGGGTGGCAAGCAGCAGATCGATCACTGCGATCGCACGGTCATTGAAATAGCGTCCAGGAAAACCAAGCTCCTCGTAGGCGGCCTGCAACATGGGATACATGCGCACATACAGGTCGACCATCCGGCGGCTGTCCAGGCTCTCCGCCAACAGTACGAACGGCGTATGCCGGCTCGCGTTGTCGGCGGCGATCACCGGGCCGTCGGCGTCTTCCACCGTGAACCGGTCAGGGGTCGGGTTCACCGGCCAGAGTAGATGAGGGGCGTGCGGCCTTCCCAGGCTGTCGACGGTGGCCACCACCCGGCGCGGAAAATCATCGATCTGCAGAAGCCGTGCGATCGCCTCCCGTCCAACAAGATCGATCAAGGCTTTGCGAATCTCTTGCGCCTTGAGGGGCCGGGGCAACACCTTGCTTTCCAGCGGATAACGGTTCTCGAGCTCAGGCGGGGCGTTGACTTCGCTCACTGGCAACTCCGGCTCCAGCGCCACCGGAACTTCCGGGCCGCCGGGCCGCAACAAACCGGCTCGCCACAACGTCAACGCCGCCACGATGACGCCTGCCACCAGCAGGAGCAGCAAAGACTGCATACCCTTGCTCATGAGCGGAACCAGGCGAGGATCATCAACAAAATCTAACACAGGCAAACTCTGCCGTGCGGCGCAACGGCCCAGTTTGGCGCGCGCTTCGGCAGGTCAGCGCCCGGTGGACCCCGGGGCCAGGTTTTCGAAGCGCGTCATCTCCTTCAGGAAAGCCAGTTTCACTGTCCCGGTGGGACCGTTGCGCTGCTTGCTGATGATCACCTCGGTGACGCCCGGCTCCTTGGAGTCCTTGTTGTAGTAGTCGTCGCGGTAGATGAACATGATCACGTCCGCATCCTGCTCGATCGCGCCGGATTCGCGCAGGTCGCTCATCAGTGGCCGCTTGTCCGTGCGCGACTCGACGCCGCGGCTGAGCTGCGACAGCGCCAGCACCGGACATCCGAGTTCCTTCGCGAGCATCTTCAGGCCTCGCGAAATCTCGCCGACCGCCGTAGCGCGGTTCTCCTCGCTCATGCTGCTCGAAACACTCATCAGCTGGAGGTAGTCGACCACGATCAGGCCCAGCTTTCCGCCGCATTGCCGCGCCAGGCGGCGCGCGTTCGCACGCAGTTCGCTGGTGGTGAGGCCAGGGGTTTCGTCGATATGCAGCGAGATGTTGCGCAGCTTTTCTATGGCCTCGGTCAGGCGCGGCCACTCGGCGTCGGTGAGCTTGCCGGTGCGCAGGTGCATCTGGTCAATGCGTCCGATCGAGCCCACGATGCGAACGGCCAGCTGGCTGGCGCCCATTTCCATCGAGAACACCGCCACCGGGAGCTCCTCGTGCAGCGCCACATGTTCGGCGATGTTGATCGCCAGCGCGGTCTTGCCCATCGACGGACGGGCGGCCAGGACGATCATGTCGCCGGCCTGCATGCCCGAGGTCATCCGGTCGATATCATAGAAACCGGTGCGAACGCCGGTGATGTCGTTCGGGTTGTCCGCCATCTCCTGCACGCGATCCAGCAGCTGCACCACCAGCGAATCCATCCCCTGGAAGCCCTGCTTCATGCGCGAGCCTTCTTCGCCGATGTTGAAGATCTTTTGCTCGGCCTCGTCCAGGATCTTGTCGACGGGTTTGCCCTGCGTATTGAAAGCCGCAGTGGCGATCTCGTCGCTTGCAGTCACCAGCTTGCGCAGAATGGAGCGCTCACGCACGATCTCGGCATAGCGGCGTATGTTGCTCGCGCTGGGCACGTATTGGGCCAGTGAGTTCAGGTAGGCCAAGCCACCCACTTCCTCGGCCTTGCCCAGCCCCTGCAACTGTTCGTACACAGTGATGACGTCGGCCGGGCGCGTGGCGTTGACCAGCCCGGCAATCGAACCATAGATCAGCCGGTGCTCATACCGGTAGAAGTCACTGTCGGTCAGCAAGTCGCCGACCCGGTCCCAGGCAGTGTTGTCCAGCAGCAAGCCGCCCAGAACACTGGATTCGGCTTCGACGGAATGGGGCGGAATGCGCAGCTGCGCGACCGCGCGGTCTCGCGGGAAGTCATCGTCAACCGGCATCAGCACTGCGGACATGGGGTCATTTCTCCTCCAACCGCAATGGTGCCCAGGCACTGGAAGAATGTCCAGTGACAACACTGTGGAGGACCGGTGCACAAGCTGGGGACTCTGTCCGGGTAACGCGGGATAACTTCGGCGCCGTGGGGCAGGGCCGGGCGCCGCCGAACAGCCATGAAAAAGCCGCCCCACGGGCGGCTTTGCCGGCAAGCGTGATGCAATCTCAGTGCTTTGCGGCAGGCTGCGAGGCACTGGGCGCCGGGTGCGGGGTGGCGTCCATGCCGTGCTTCTCACCGCCCATGTCAATGGAGTCGCCCCCCTTGAAGAGCACGTACATGGCCAGCGCCGCGAAGATGACGAAGCCAACGACGAGTTTCCACATGTTTGTCTCCTTGAAGGTTGCCGTTCTCTGCGGCCCATTCTGACGCGTCGCGCTGACCACGCTCTGACGCGTGTCCAACACCAGCTTACAAGTCGCTGAAAGAAAAAGAGCCGCCCACAGGCGGCCGCTTGAAGGACAAGGCTGCTCGCAGCCTTGTTTACTCCTGTGCGATCAAGTTGTTTCGCCGAGCACCGTAACGTTGATGTCCACCACCACGTCGGTATGCAGTGCGACGCTGACAGAGCTTTCGCCGACGGTCTTGATCGGCCCGTTGGGCATGCGGACCTGCGCCTTGGCAACCTTGTAGCCGAGCTTGTTCAATTCCTCGGCAACGTCGAAGTTGGTGACCGAGCCGAACAGGCGTCCGTCGACGCCGGCTTTCTGGGTCAGCTTGACGGTGGTGCCGGCGAGTTTCTCACCCTCGGCCTGCGACACGGCGAGCTTGGCCGATGCGGCCTTTTCCAGTTCGACGCGCTTGGCTTCGAATTCGGCCTTGTTGGCTTCCGTGGCACGGCGGGCGCGACCCTGGGGGATCAGGAAGTTGCGGGCGTAGCCGTCTTTCACCTTGACGATTTCGCCCAGGTTGCCGAGGTTCACGACCTTGTCGAGCAGAATGACTTGCATGTGGGTCGCTCCTTAGATGCGGTGCTGGTCGCTGTACGGGACCATGGCCAGGAAGCGGGCACGCTTGATGGCCGTGTTGAGCTGGCGCTGGTAGATCGCCCGCGTGCCGGTCAGGCGCGCCGGGATGATCTTGCCATTTTCGGCGATGAAGTCGCGCAGGGTGTCGACGTCCTTGTAATCGATTTCCTCGACGCCGGCGACGGTGAAGCGGCAGAAGCGCTTGCGCTTGAACAGCAGCGACTGAGTGTTGCGCTTCGGACGCTTGTCCTTGTTGAATTTCTTGAAAGCGGGCATGTTGACCTCTTTAAACTTGATCGAACGTTTGAATATGGAGCACGGGGTATTTGCCGTTGCGCGGGGTTGCCAGGAATCCGGTGAACTTCCAGTTGCCGCCGATGGGCTGTCTGGCCAGCGTTTCCGCTGTGGATCCAAACGCCACCGCCTTGACCGCCGTCTTCACCTGCCGCTTCTGCCCGGCTTCCTCGATCTCAGACTCGTGTTCGAGCGTGCAATTGAGGGCGGGCAGTCCGGCCGGTGTGTACCGCAGGGCGTTGGCCCCGGAGATACTGGC
>JBKJHN010000220.1:0-15627 GCA_046599015.1 Ramlibacter sp. | reverse complement strand
GAAGACTTCGGACCTGGTGCAGGAAATCGCCGCGGCCTCCGAGGAGCAGTCCACCGGGGTCGGCCAGATCAACACGTCGATGGCGCAGCTGGCGCAGACCACCCAGCAGAACGCCTCCTCGTCCGAAGAGCTGGCGGCCACGGCTGAAGAAATGAGTTCGCAGGCGATCAACTTGCAACAGGTGGTCGCCTTCTTCCGGATCGACAGCAGCGACGGCACCCTGGCCGAGACACCGCCGACCCACCGGACACCACTCAAGCGGCGTCCCCTGCTATCCAACCACGCCGAGCCACTCCCCGTCGAGCCCGGCTCTTTCGTCAAATTCTAAGGAGGCATCATGGGCACTTTGACGCGTTCCGATCACAAGGGGGTGGCCGCGACAGCCCAGGAGCAGCTGGCTGGGCCCGGGCAGCAATACCTCACGTTCATGGTGGCCGACGAGATGTTCGCGCTGCCCATCGCCGCGATCCGCGAGATCGTCGAATACCGCGAACCGACGGACGTGCCGATGATGCCTTCGTTCATTCGTGGCGTGATCAATCTGCGCGGCCGCGTCGTGCCGGTGATCGACCTGTGCGCGCGCTTCGCGCGCGGCAGGGGCGAGACCAGCCGCCGCACCTGTTTCGTCATCCTTGAGTTGAACCACCAGGAATGGAACCACAACATCGGCGTGCTGGTGGACGCGGTGAGCGCGGTGCTGGAGATTGCCGACGCGGACATCGAGCCGCCGCCCAATTTCGGTGTCAGGCTGCGCTCGGATTTCATCAGCGGCATGGGCAAGATAGGCGAGAAATTCGTCATCATCCTGGACATCGACAAGGTCCTGTCGGTCGATGAGCTCTCGTCGCTGGGCGGACTCTCGCCCGGTGCCGCCGCCGGCACTGCGCAAACGCCGGCGGCATTGGCGGAGGTGGAAGGCGCGCCGTGAACGATGTCCATAGCTTTGCCGGTGTGCAGCCGATCTCCGACGGGGACTTCCGCAAGATCAGGGACTGGCTGTTTCATGAGGCCGGCATCCACCTGTCCGACCGCAAGCACGCGCTGGTTTCCGGGCGCCTGGCCGGACGGCTGCGCCATCACCGGCTGACGCGTTATGGCGACTATTTCAACATGCTGCACGACGGCAGCCATCCGGATGAACCGCAAGTCGCAATCGACCTGCTGACCACCAACGAAACGTCTTTCTTCCGGGAGCCCAAGCACTTCGAGTTTCTGGCGGAACAGATCGTGCCCAGGCACCAGCCCGGACGGACGTTGCGCATCTGGAGTGCGGCGTGCTCAAGCGGCGAAGAACCCTACAGCATCGGCATCACCCTGGCCTCCTGCATGGGCGACCAGCCCTGGGAGATCCTCGGGTCCGACCTGAGCAGCCGCATCCTCGAACGCGCCCGGGCCGCGATCTACCCGATGGAGCGAGCCAAGACACTGACGCGGGCCCAGCTGGTGGCGCATTGCCTGAAGGGCAAGGACGCCTATGAAGGCAGCTTCCAGGTGGCGCCGGATGTGACCAGCCGCGTGAAGTTCCGCCAGATCAACCTCAATGCGCCCTTGCCCATCATGGGCGATTTCGACGTGATCTTCCTGCGAAACGTCATGATCTACTTCGAAGGACCGACCAAGCAGCAGGTGATCGACCGCATGGTGGCTTGCCTGCGCCCGCACGGGTACCTGGTGATCGGACATTCGGAGAGCCTGGCTGCCGTGAACAGCGCATTGAAGCTGGTTGCACCGGCCGTTTATCAAAAACCATAGGGCCTGCTCATCCTATTTATGCAAGATTGCGTTGCGAGACATGGCCGAACCCACCCCCGCTCCGATCGACGCGCTGGAAATTTTCCTGCAGCCCGGAGAGTTCTACTTCGGCGACGGGAAAACCCGCATCCGCACGCTGCTGGGCTCGTGCGTGGCCATCGTCCTGTGGCAGCCGCAACAGCGCATCGGAGGCATGTGCCACTTCATGCTGCCGAGCCGGTCGCATCGCAGGCGCGATAAGCCGCTCGATGGGCGCTACGCCGATGACGCCATGCAGATGTTCATGCAGGAACTGCGCCGCACCGGCACGACGCCCGCGGAATATCGGACCCGGCTGGTGGGCGGCGGGCAAATGTTCCACCAGCCAGTGAACCTGGGGGCCGGCATCGACATCTGCGCGCGCAACATGGAGGCGGCCCGTGAACTGGTGACGAATCACGGTTTCGCACTGCACGCGCAGGACCTGGGAGGAAACGGGCACCGCAACGTGATCTTCGACCTGTGGAACGGCGATATGTGGCTGCGGCAAGTGCCATTGCGCCGCGACGGAAAGAAGCTCGGCGGCGTCGAAGCATGACGACGCCGGCACGGATCAATGTCCTGATCGTCGACGACTCGGCGGTCGTGCGGCAGGTTCTCACCGAGATCCTGTCGAAGGACCGTTCCATCAACGTGCTGGCGGCGGTGGCGGACCCCTTGTTCGCCATGCAGCGGATGCGCACCGCGTGGCCCGACGTGATCGTGCTGGACATCGAGATGCCGCGCATGGACGGCATCACCTTTCTCAGGAAGATCATGGCCGAGCGGCCCACGCCCGTGGTGGTGTGTTCAACCCTGACGACTCTGGGCGCCGCCACGACACTGCAAGCGCTGGCCGCCGGCGCGGTGACGGTGGTCGGCAAGCCCAGACTCGGGGCTCGCAATTACCTGCTGGACGCTTCGAACGAATTGGTCCATGCCGTCAAGACGGCGGCGCAGGCCAACGTGAGCAACTTGAGGGCCGGCTCCCCTGCCCCGCCCCCGCCTTCGAGCGAAAGCATGCCGCTGACCGACCCAGTCAGTGAGGCCCTTGCCGAAACCACCGAAACCGTCGTCGCCATAGGGACGTCAACCGGAGGCACTCAGGCACTGGAGCTCATTTTCGCCGCGCTGCCGCGGGTAACGCCGGGCATCGTGGTGGTGCAGCACATGCCCGAGAAGTTCACCGCCGCCTTCGCCGAACGCCTGAATGGGATCTGCCGGGTCGAAGTCAAGGAGGCTGCTGATCGAGACCGCGTCCTTCCCGGGCGGGTGCTGATCGCGCCCGGGGGCCGCCACATGACGCTGCAGCGCAGTGGAGCCCTGTACTTTGTCGAGGTCAAGGATGGACCGCTGGTCCATCACCATCGGCCCTCCGTCGACGTGCTGTTCCGGTCGGTCGCCAAGGTCGCCGGCAGCAATGCCGTTGGCATCATCATGACGGGGATGGGCTCGGACGGCGCCCTGGGCCTGCGGGACATGCACGATGCCGGGGCCTATACCGTGGCGCAGGACGAAGCGAGCAGCGTGGTGTTCGGGATGCCCAAGGAGGCCATCAAGCTGGGCTGTGTCGACCGGGTGCTGCCTTTGCAGGACATGGGCCGCGAGATCCTGCGCTTCGTCTGAGCAGTTCGCCCGCCGTGGGCCGGCGTCATAATCGGACTCCCAGGATCGGATGAACCCACTCGCCACCTCGTCACCGCCTCGCGCAGCGGCCGCCACGGCGCCTTCGGGCCGCGTCGTGCTGGTGGCGGGCGCTTCGGGGCTGGTCGGGCGGGCTATCCTGCAAGGTCTGCTGGCCGATGAAACGGTCGCGGCGGTTCACGCGCTCGGACGCCGGCCGCTGCCACTGCAGCACCCAAAACTCACGCAGCACAACATCGACTTCAAGGCTGTTCCTGCTCTGCCCCACATCGACGAAGCCTTCATCGCTCTGGGCACCACGATCAAGGTGGCGGGCAGCCAGGAGGCCTTTCGGGCGGTGGACTTTGACGCGGTGGTGGCCGTGGCGTCCGCCGCAAAGCGAGCCGGCGCCCGGCGCGTGGGCGTGGTGAGCGCGATGGGTGCCAACCCGCGTTCCCGGATCTTCTACAACCGCGTCAAGGGCGAAACGGAAGAAGCGCTGTCGGCCCTGGGCTTCGACACGCTGGTGATCGCGCGGCCGTCGTTCCTGGCAGGTGACCGCGAGGCGCTCGGGCAACCGGTGCGTTCAGGCGAAAAGCTGGCGCTCGACATCTCGCGCTGGCTGGCACCGCTGATCCCCGCCAACTATGGCTCCATCGATTCGGCAGCGGTAGCCAGGGCGTTGCTGAACAAGGTACCCACCGCCAAAGGAAAGACGGTGCTTTCGTCAGGGGAGTTGCGCAATTTCTAGCTTAGGTGGCCCTCACCCCTGCCCTCTCCCAGTGGGAGAGGGAGCAACAGCCTTGCGGCCGGGCAGGCTTCTAGCTGCGCACGAATACCGTGACCAGCGGATCGGGACCGGCCTGACGGCTCCAATGCCCATGCACTGTGGGATCAAACACCGCGCCCGGCGGCAGCAAGTCAGCGGAGTAGAAATGCTCCCCTGGCTTGAACACGCGTGAGGTGCCGTCCTGCAGTCCGATCTCCATCTGCCCGGCCAGGATGAACACCCACTGCGTGTGCCCTGAGCAATGGAAGTCGCTGCGAAAACCGACCGGGCTGTGACGCAGCTGCAAGCCGGGCGACGCAAACAGTGTGGACAACATCGCTTGCGGCGAACCTTCGTTCAACGCGACGGACTCTTCCCGAAAATGCGCACGGCCATCGGTGCCGGTGTAGAGAACGACTTTTGTGAAGGAGGTCATCGCGGTCACAGCCCCCATTCGGGCACGGGGCTGAGCAGCGGCTTGCCGGCGAAATGCGCCCGCAGGTTGGCGACAGCGAGGTCGGCCATGGCAATGCGCGTTTGCAGCGTCGCGCTGGCCATGTGAGGGGTCAGCACCACATTGTCCAGGGCCTTCAGCGCGTCCGGCACGTCCGGTTCTTTCTCGAACACATCCAGGCCTGCGCCCGCGATCACACCCTGCTGCAACGCGTGGACCAGTGCCGCCTCATCGACGACCGAGCCTCGCGCGACATTGATCAGGTAGCCCTTCGGGCCGAGCGCCTGCAATACCTCGGCGTTGATCAGGTGGCGCGTGCCGGCACCGCCCGGCGTGATCACCACGAGAAAGTCGACCTGGGACGCCAGGGCCCGCGCGCTTGGGTAGTAGTCGAAAGCCAGGTCCGCCTTGGCACTGCGGCCGGTGTACGCGATCGACATGCCGAAGGCCTGCGCGCGGCTGGCAATGGCCTGGCCGATCCGGCCCAGGCCCACGATCCCGAGCCGGGCGCCGGACATCTTGCGCGCCAGCGGCATCGGCCCCTCGGCGGCCCAACGGCCGGCGCGCACATACCGGTCGGCTTGCGGAATGCGCCGCGCCACCGAAAGCATCAGGCCGATAGCCAGGTCCGCCACTTCATCGTTCAACACGCCTGGCGTGTGGGTCACAGGCACTCGCCGCTCCAGCGCGGCCGCAACGTCGACCCCGTCATAGCCCACGCCCATGATCGAGATGATCTCCAGCGCCGGCAACTGGTCCATCAGGGCTCGGGAGACCTTGGACTCGCCGCCGCCGGCAATGCCCCGGATCCGTGGCGCTGCTGCCTGGAATGCGGAGGGGTCGCTCTCGTGCAGCCGGTCATGGACGATGAAGGTCTGATTCAATGGCTCCATCAAGAACGCAGGCAGTTTAGCGACGGTGAGGATCTGGGGAAGAGGCAAGGGTGGCACCTTCTGGTCAATGGTTTTCACCGAGCGCCGCGCGCGCAGTGGTATGAACATAATAGGACCGCAACAAGGATTCTCCTATGAGCAGTACTCCGAAGAAAAAACCACACGAACTGCGCAGCCAGCAGTGGTTCGGCCGGCAGGATCGCGACGGCTTCGCTTACCGCAGCTGGGTCAAGGGTAAAGGCGTGCCCCACGACCAGTTCGACGGCCGGCCCGTCATCGGCATCTGCAATACGTTCAGCGAACTCACGCCCTGCAATTCGCATTTCCGGACGCTGGCCGAGCAGGTGAAGATCGGCGTGTACGAAGCCGGCGGTTTTCCGCTGGAGTTTCCGGTGATGTCCCTGGGCGAAACCCTGCTGAGACCCACCGCCATGCTGTATCGCAATCTGGCCAGCATGGACGTGGAAGAAAGCATTCGTGGCAATCCGATCGACGGCGTCGTTCTGCTGATGGGCTGCGACAAGACCACGCCTTCGCTGGTGATGGGCGCCTCCAGTGTCGACCTGCCGACCATCGGCGTGTCCGGCGGCCCGATGCTCAACGGCAAGTGGCGGGGGCAGGAACTCGGGTCGGGTACGGGTTTGTGGAGCATGAGCGAGCAGGTACGCGCAGGCACGCTCAAGTTGCAGGACTTCTTCGAAGCAGAAAGCTGCATGCATCGCAGTCACGGCCACTGCATGACCATGGGTACCGCGTCCACGATGGCCAGCATGGTCGAGGCGCTGGGCATCGGGCTGCCCGGCAACGCGGCCTATCCCGCGGTCGACGGCCGGCGCAATGTCTTGGCGCGGATGGCCGGGCGGCGTGTCGTGGACATGGTGCATGAAGACCAGAAGCTTTCCAGCATCCTCACCCGCGAGGCTTTCGAGAATGCCATCAAGACGCTGGCCGCGATCGGAGGCTCGACCAACGCGGTGATTCACCTCATCGCCATCGCCGGGCGGCTCGGCGTGAAGCTGGGCATCGACGACTTCGATCGCCTGGGCAGCGAAATGCCGTGCCTGTTGAATCTGCAGCCTTCAGGCAAGTACCTGATGGAAGACTTCTGCTATGCCGGCGGCTTGCCGGTGGTGCTGAAGGAAATCGCCGGGCATCTGCATCTGGACGCTGTCACGGCCAACGGCAAGTCGATCGGAGAGAACATCGCCGATGCGCAGAACTGGAACACCGATGTGATCCAGCCGCTGGCCAAGCCGTTCAAGGACAAGGCCGGCATCGCCGTGCTGCGCGGCAACCTCGCGCCGCGCGGTGCGGTGATCAAGCCGAGTGCGGCGACGCCCGCCTTGATGAAGCACCGCGGCCGTGCGGTGGTGTTCGAGAACATCGAGGAATTCCACGCCCGCATCGACGATGAGTCGCTCGATATCGACGAGACCTGCGTGATGGTGCTCAAGAACTGCGGCCCCAAGGGCTATCCCGGAATGGCCGAGGTGGGCAACATGCCGCTGCCGCCCAAAGTCTTGCGCAAGGGCATCACCGACATGGTCCGCATCAGCGACGCGCGCATGAGCGGAACCGCGTATGGCACCGTGGTGCTGCACTGTGTGCCCGAGGCAGCCGACGGCGGACCGCTGGCCGTGGTTCGCACCGGTGACTTCATCGAACTGGACGTGTCCAGCCGCCGCCTGCACCTGGATATTTCAGACGCCGAATTGGCACGGAGACTGGCGGAATGGAAACGCCCCGACCCGCCTCTGGGCAGCGGTTACTGGAAGCTGTATGTCGACCACGTGTTGCAAGCGGACCAAGGTGCGGACCTTGATTTCCTGATGGGTCGGCGCGGCGCGTTTGTCCCGCGTCCGGATGAACCCGAACCCGAAGGCGGCGCCCTCGGCGCCTTCGTGCCGCGTGATAACCATTGAACGAAGCCGCGCAGCGGCGGTTGACGTGGCCGCCCTGGGCGAGGCCATGGTCGAATTCAACCAGACTCGTCCCGGCGAGCCGCACTACCTGCAGGGCTTTGGCGGCGACACCAGCAACGCTGTCATCGCGGCGGCGCGCGCCGGCGCACGAACCTCCTACCTCACGCGCCTGGGCCAGGACATGTTTGGCGAGGCGCTGATGGCGCTTTGGCAACGCGAGGGCGTCGACACCTGCGGGGTGGAGCGCGACGCCACCGCTCCAACCGGTATTTACTTCGTGACGCACGGCGCGAAGGGCCATGAGTTCAGTTACCTGCGTACGGGGTCGGCCGCCAGCCGCATGACGCCGCAATGGCTGCCTCGCACGCTGATCCGCCGATCAAGAATCCTTCATGTCTCCGGCATCTCGCTGGCGATCTCGGCAATCGCGCGCGGCACGGTCTTTGAGGCCATGTCCGAGGCGCGCAGCGCGGGTGCGCTGGTGTCCTTCGACTCGAATCTGCGGCTCAAGTTGTGGTCGCTGCAGGACGCCCGAACCGCCATCGCCAGGGCGATCGGCCTGTGCGACCTGTTCCTGCCCAGCGTGGAAGACGCGGCGGCGCTGAGTGGACACGAAGACCCCGACGCCATCGTGGACTGGAGCCACTCGCTCGGTGCCAGGGACGTGGTTCTCAAACTCGGCGGTGCAGGCGCGTTGGCCAGCGACGGCCGGCAGCGCGAGAGAGTCATCGGACACCGCGTGCAAGTGGTCGATGCGACTGGCGCGGGAGATTGCTTCTGTGGCAATCTGCTGGCGCGTCTCGCGGATGGCGACACCTTGTTCGAAGCTGCCCGCTATGCCAATGCCGCTGCCGCCCTCGCGGTGCAGGGTTTTGGCGCGGTGGCCCCGTTGCCGCGCCCCGACCAGGTGAAGGCTTTGCTGTGCGCCAACTGATCGCCGTCGATTGGGGCACCTCGTCGTTGCGCTCGGCACTGCTCGACATGCACGGGAACGTACTGGAAGAGCGATCGTTGCCGCGCGGCATTCTCACGGTGCCGGCCGGCGACTTCCCCGGTGTCCTGGCGATGGCGACAGCGCACTGGCCGCAGGACGGAGCGCTGTGCCTGGTCAGCGGCATGGCGGGCAGCCGGCAGGGCTGGCAGGAGGCTGCGTACTGCCCTTGCCCCGCGGGCTTTGCCGATCTGGCCGCGCGCCTGGCCTGGGTTGAACCAGGCCGCGTCGCTATCGTCCCTGGCCTGAGCTGCGAAGAGCAAGGCGTTCCCGACGTCATGCGCGGCGAAGAGACGCAGATATTCGGCGCGCTGAAGTTGTTGGACCGATCCGAAATGGTCCTCGTGCTCCCGGGCACCCACAGCAAGTGGGTGCATGTGGCCGCCGGCCGGATTGTCAGCTTCTCGACTTTCATGACAGGGGAGTTCTACGCCCTGCTGCGCCAGCACTCCATTCTTTCGCGGACCCTGCCGCAGGCTGAGGGTGAACTCGATCAGCCAGCGTTCGAACGGGGCGTCAGGTACGCGGTCCAGAGCGGCAACCTGTTGCACGCGGCGTTCAGCGCGCGCACGCTGGCCCTGTTCGACCGCATTCCCGCCGAAGCCCTGCCGAGCTACCTGTCGGGACTGGTGATTGGCGAGGAGTTGCGCTCCCAGGAGCTTGCCGTCAAAGGCGCGGGGCTGGTACTGGTGGGCGCTGAGGCGCTCACGGCGCGCTATCGGCTGGCTTTGCAACTGCTTGGCATGCCCGCCGTGGTGGTGGGAGCCGAGGCGACCTGGCGCGGGTTATGGGGGATCGCGCAAATGCTGGGTACCATCCGGGAATGAGCCGCCCGAACTCTTCTTCCCCGGCCATTTCATTCGGGCTCGCAGACCGCGTCTGCCTCGTGACCGGTGGCGCGCAGGGCATCGGCGAAGCGTGTGCCCGGCGTTTCGCTCGCGAAGGAGCGATAGCGGTGATCGCGGATGTGGACGACGCGCGCGGACAGGCCTTGGCCGATGAACTGAACGGGCTGTATCTGCATTGCGACGTCGGCGACAAGGCACAGGTGGAGGCTTCGGTCGCGCAGACCGTCCGCGCCTACGGCCGCATCGACGTACTGGTGAACAACGCCGGAATCTTCAAGGCCGCCGATTTCCTGGACGTCACGGAGGCCGATTTCGACGCGGTGCTGCGCGTCAACCTGAAGGGCGCGTTTCTCGTGGGTCAGGCTGTCGCCAGGGAGATGGCCAAGGCCGGCAAGGGCTCCATCGTCAACATGAGCTCGGTCAACGGCTTCATGGCGATTCCCAACATCGCCAGCTACAACGTCAGCAAGGGCGGCATCAACCAACTCACCCGGGTGATGGCGTTGGCGCTCGCCGACAAGGGCGTCCGGGTCAACGCGGTTGCGCCCGGGACCATTGCCACGGAACTGGCCGCCAGGGCGGTGCTGACCAGCGAGGATGCGAAAAGCCGGATCATGAGCCGCACCCCGATGAAACGCCTGGGCGAGCCGGCTGAAATTGCGGACACGGTCGCCTACCTCGCCAGTGACGCCGCCAGCTATATCACGGGCGAGATCGTGGTGGCGGACGGCGGCCGCATGACGCTCAACTACACGATGCCGGTCTAGCAATGGGCCCCGTCCTACAAGCGCAAGCTAAACATTGAGCAACGATACGGTTTTGGCCTCATGCATGTCGCTTTGACTCCGATGCTCGTTGCCGCGGCCTTGCTGGCGGTGGTCGTCCTGATTTGGCTCCATTGGACCGGAAGGCGGCACGCAGCAAAACTGCGAACCCATGGCTACAGCCTGATCGATTCGCTCAAGGGCTACTCGGCCTGGGTCGAGCGGCAGCGTGACATCGAGATCACGGCGCCTGCCCTGGACGAACACGATCTGCCGGATCCGCTGGCGCAGGCCGGCCACATTGCCCGGCGCCACTTCCCTGCGCTGTCCGATACCATGAAGGAGCTGGTGCAGTCGCACGTCCGCATCACCGAATACTTGTGGGATCACCAGCTGATTCGCCTGAGCAACGGCTTTGGCGGCCCCCCGGCTTACCAGGATCCCAAGTACCAGCAGCTTCGTGAGGCCCAGGAAGAGCTGATCGACGATCTGATTCAAAGCTGCCGCGAGTTGATCGGGGATGCCGGCGCACGCTGGCACGCGACCAGCGGCGACTATCCGAAGCGCAACAAGTTCAGCTCGTAAGGGACCCCGCCGAGCCAGGCCTGAACCGCTCACTGCCCTCCAGGGACCTGCAGGCCGAGGAAACTGGCGAGCGCCGGTGTAGGCATGGCGCCCTCTCGTGTGACCAATGCGCCGCTCTGCGCGTGCAGGGCGACGATGGACGGAACCGAGGCAAAGCCAAACCGGTTCATCAGGGCCGTGTTCTTGACCACGGTGGCTTTCAAGGGCTCGATGTCACCCGAAGCGGATATGCCACCGCCCTTGGCGAGGATGGACGCTTCATGCTGGTCCATCGCACTCACCGGATCCTTGGCGGCCAGCAGCGTGGCCCCTTGCGCTTCACTGGTCTTGTTGATCAGGCCGACCGGGATCCAGACGAACTTGGCCTGCGACCTCAGCGGCTTCGCCGACTGCCAGAGCAGAGCGCAGTGCGGGCATTGCGGGTCGAAGAAGACATACACCGTGCGCACGCTCATGGTCGAGCCGGCCGTGAATCCGCGAGCTTCGGCTTCGATGGCCGCGATCGAGACCGGTTCCACGGTAGCTTGTTTGGCCGATTGGGCGGTGCCCGGCGACTCCTTGCAAGCTGACAACAGGGCAATCGCGGTGAAGACGGTGGCGAGGAGTTTCAGGGTTTTCATTTCAAGGTCCGGGAATGCAGTGGCGATATACCGAAGATACCAAAGCCCGCCCGCCTCAATCCGCCGGGGGTGAAGCGGCCTCAGATCATGGCGGTGTCGGGACCGATTGCCCGCACGATCGACGATCTGCGCCTGGGTTTGCAGGCGATGTCGTGCAGCTGGTAGCCGGACGGTTTCGTGAAGACCTGTGCCTGAACGCGGGCGCGGCGATTGAAGCCCGCGGAGCGCCGGGCCCCGCGGCGCGCCTCGTCGTCGACGTGGCAGGCTCGCCAGATGCCTCGGCCGCTCAGCGCGGCGCCTGATCGGGCTGCAGTCTCAGCCGCTTGCGCAGCCGGACGGCATCAATCACACCCCCGTAATACCCGGGCGCCGTCCCGGTCTGGCGATAGCCCTGCTCGACATAGAAATAAATCGCCACGGGATTGTCGGCCCGGGCCTCGAGCTGGATGTGCTCGAGCCCCGCCGTCACCGCTGATTTCTCGAGCCAGTCAAGCAGCAGCGCGCCGAGCCCCCGGTTCCTGTGCGCCGGTTCCACGCACAGCAGCACTAGGTGCGCCGTCTGCTCTCCGTAACGCATGATGCCGAACCCGAGCAGAGTGCCGCGCTCCTGGACCACCGCGACATTGGTGGCCTCGTCCTGAATCGCCTTGAGGATGCGCGACCGAGTCCAGCTCCAGCCCAACCCGTATTCGATGTGCTCGCGTGACATCTCCGCGATGCTGAGCGCCTGCGCCGGCATGGCCAAGCTGATGCTGGGGACGGCGATCACCGCATCATCCTACTCCTCGCGCGCCGGCTGCCGAGTGGCCATAATGGACCCATGAGACTTCTGCACACCATGTTGCGCGTGGGCGACCTGCAACGCTCGATCGACTTCTACACCCGCGTGCTCGGCATGAAGCTGCTGCGCACCACCGAGCGGCCCGAGCAGCAATATTCCCTCGCGTTCGTCGGCTACGGCAGCAACCCGGACCACGCCGAGATCGAGCTGACGTACAACCACGGCGTCACCCATTACGAAATGGGCACGGCTTTTGGCCACCTTGCCCTGGGCGTGGCTGACGTCTCCGCCGCTTGCGAAAAGATTCGCGCCGGGGGCGGTCATGTGACACGCGAGCCGGGGCCGGTCAAGGGCGGCACGACCGTCATTGCCTTCGTCACCGATCCGGATGGCTACAAGATCGAACTGATCGAGCGGCCGGGCGAAGCATAGTTCTTCTTGTTCGGCGGTAGTACGCGTGCGCCATCGGCGATCGCTCGTGGCCCTATGCGATCGATGGCATCCGACAAACGCTGTGGTTCATAGCGCCTCCCCCCCCTCGTTCAATATGTTCAAGTACGCGTCGTACACAAACACGCGATTCCTCCTCTGTCCCGTCAGCTCGCGCGCGATGCCCATATCCACCAGCGCCAGCATCGCCTTGCTTGCCGTCGGAAAACTGATCCCCGCTGTCGCACCAGCGTGCCGCAGGCTGCACAAGGGGCGCTGGCGCAACGTGTCGAGCACGCGCAGCATGTTGGCGTTGCGGCCACCGGCCGCCTGCACGCGTTGAGTGTCCTGCTGGAACAGGTCCACCAGCCTTCTGGCGGTCTGGACTGCGCTCTCGGCGGTCTGCTCCACGCCTTCGAGAAAGAAGTCGACCCAGACTTCCCAATCGCCCTCGGTGCGCACCCGGTCCAGCAGTTCGTAATAAAGGGAGCGGTGCTGTTTCAGGTACAGGCTCAGGTACAGCAGCGGCTGGCGCAGGACGCCGCCGTCGTGCAGCAGCATCGCGATCAGCAATCGTCCCAGCCGGCCGTTGCCATCCAGGAACGGGTGGATGGTCTCGAACTGCACATGCGCCAATGCCGCCTTGAGCAGCAAAGGCAGCTTGCCGCCGCCGCGTGCGCCGGCGGTCGCCCCGGCATCGTGGATGAAAGCTTCCAGCGCCGCCATGCAAGCCTCCACTTCATTAGGCGGCGGCGGCACGAAGCGCGCGTTGCCGGGCCGGGTGCCGCCGATCCAGTTCTGGCTGCGACGGAACTCGCCAGGCGACTTGTCGCTGCCGCGCCCGCGTGACATCAGGCACGCATGCATCTCGCGCAGGAGCCGGTTGCTCAGCGGAAAACCTTCGCGCAGGCGCGCCATGCCGTGCTCCAGCGCGCCCACGTAGTTGGAGACTTCCACCACGTCGTCGAAGGGAACGCCCGGCACCTCGTCCAGCTCGAACAGCAGCAGATCCGACAGCGAAGACTGCGTGCCTTCGATCTGCGACGACAGCACGGCCTCGCGGCGCACGTAGGCGTAGAGGAACAGCTGCGGGTCGGGCAGGAGCAGTGCGATGCTGTCGAGCCGCCCGAGCGCCAATGTGGCCCGCTCCAGCAGGCGCTGCCGCTCACCGCTCAGGTCCAGGGGCGGCGCGGGCGGTAGCGGATCGGGCACGAAGGCGCGGACCGTTTCGCCTCCGGTCACGCTGCTGGCGTAGCGTCCTGTGGCGTCACGGCGCATGACGCGCCCGCCCTGGGAAGCTTGAATAATAAAGTCCGCTATTAAACACAATCGGACTTTACTTTAATAAAGTCGACAGCTCAATCGGCGAATGGATTGCCACTCGGGGCCACAACCGGACTGCATCAACGTCAGCAGGAGAATTACCTGCTGCTGACGCTGAGCGCCACCGCCTCCGCCGGGGCCAGCCATGAGCCGCCGACACAGGCCACGTTGGGCAAGACCAGAAAGTCTGCCGCATTCTGCGCGCTGATACCGCCGGTGGGACTGAACTTCACCTCGCCGGTCAGATCCATGTGCGGGCCCCTTCTGTTCGACCGCCACCGTCTGGCGGCGGAAGACAGCGCGATCCTACTCGCAAGCGCGGAGCGCGCGGCCCGCCGGGTTGCGGCGCATTACCGGATGCAGTCGCAAGCGCCACGCGCTAAAGTCGACCCATGAGCGAAGGTTTGAACCCCGTGCGAGACCCGGCGCCGATGCTGGGCCAGGTACTGCAGGAGTGGGGTGGCCGCGAGGACCTGTGGATATTCGGGTATGGGTCGCTCATCTGGAAGCCCGATTTCGATTTTGCCGAACGGCTGCCCGCCAAGGTTCACGGCTGGCACCGGGCCTTGAAGATGTGGAGCCGCATCAACCGCGGCACGCCCGAGCGGCCCGGCCTGGTGTTCGGGATGCTGTCTGGAGGCTGCTGCCAGGGCGTGGTGTTCCGCGTTCCGCGTCATGACGGCCACGCGGTGCTGGCGCAGCTCTGGCCGCGCGAAATGGCGATGGGCGTGTACGACCCGAGGTGGCTCACCTGCCAGACCAGCCACGGCCCGATCCGCGCGCTGGCGTTCACCCTTTCGCGCAAGAGTCCAAGCCACACCGGCTTTCTCACCGAGGAGGAGTATCGGCACATCTTCGAGAACGCTTCGGGCATCTACGGCACCACCCTGGACTACGCACATCGCACGCTGGAGGGGCTGCGCAGCCACAACATCCGCGACCGCAAACTGGAGCGCTTGCTCAAGCTGCTGGAGCGATAACGCATCACCGCGCTTGCCGGTCCCGGCATTTTGTCGCTACAGTTCGGACTCAGCCACTCTGGAGAACACCCCGATGCCGCACCGCCTGCGTTCCGCACTTGCAGTCGCCACCCTTGCCGCTTGTGCCGGCTGCGCCGGTCCCATCGTGGGGGACCCGTCCCGCGCTGTCGCCAACCTCGCCCCGACGACGGGCAACCAAGTCTCGGGCACCGTGAATTTCGTGCAGTCGGCCGACAAGGTGTTGGTCCGCGGCGAGATCCGCGGCCTCAAGCCCAACGCCGAGCATGGCTTCCACGTGCACGAAAAGGGCGACTGCTCCAGCGGCGACGGCATGAGCACCGGCGGTCACTTCAATCCGACAGCCCGTGCGCATGGCAACCACGGTGCAGGCGAACACCACACCGGCGACCTGCCCACGCTCAAAGCCAACGCCCAGGGCGTCGCCACCTTCAGCTTCGAGTCCACTTCCATCCGCGTCGGCAGCGGCATCACCGATATCGTGGGCAAAGGGCTCATCGTGCACCGCGACCCGGACGACTACAAGACGCAGCCCACCGGCAACTCCGGGCCGCGCGTCGCCTGCGCGCTCATCGTCAAGTCCTAAGCTGCCGGACCTCGCGCCAGCAGCAGGCGCTCGGCCTCGGCCAGGTCCTGCAGCGTATCGATATCGGTCACGATACCGGGATCGTCCAGCTCCAGCTGTCCCACGGGATTCCTTGCCACGGCTTGCGCACGCACCAGTGGCGCAGCGCCCTGTGGGCCCCTGAGCAACATCAGCGCCTCGCGGCACGACCCGGCGAAGCCCACCGGGTGACCGCGCCTTCCGCGATAGTGCGGCAAGACGATCGCATGGCTGGCGAGCGCCGCCGCCACGG
>JBKJHN010000225.1:0-12791 GCA_046599015.1 Ramlibacter sp. | reverse complement strand
GTGGCACGCACTGATTGCGGCACGTTGGCGGCTCTGATGCACGAGCGGGCGCGCTTTGCGTTGCGCCTGCCGAGACCGGGGCATCTGATGATTCACGCTCAGGCCTTGCGCCTGCACTGCGGCGGTTTGATGGGCCTGCAGCGCGCTTTGGGCGATCCGCCAGCCGACGTGCATGCCATGGTCGGAGCCGCCCACGAGCGCTACGGCAGCCTGACGCAATTGCCCTGGGACGCGATCGTGCGCGACATCGCCGAGTGGCAGCCGCACCGCCGGCGTATAAGAGCAAAGCCGTGAAGCCGGCGCGGCGGCAGCCCGGGCGCGAGACAATCTGGTTGGAGACCGAGGCCCGGCAGTGGCTCATGTTGCCGATCGGCCAGTGCGAGTTCGTTCACGGCGCATCGTCCAATGCGGCGCCGGGCCGGGTCTCGGGCGACACCAGTTCAGGCGCGTTCTGGTGCAGCGCGGCTTTCTCGGCGGCGCTGGCGAACTTGCTGTACTTGCCGAGGATCGCGACCAGCTGGCCGTAGATCTTCGGGTTGCCCGCGACGCACTCCTTTTGCTCCAAAAAGTCAGCCTCACCGGTGAAGTTGCCGATCAACCCACCGGCTTCGGTGACCAGCAGCGAGCCCGCGGCCACGTCCCAGGGGGACAAGCCGGTCTCGAAGAAGCCATCCGTGAAGCCGGCCGCCACATAGGCGAGGTCCAGCGCGGCGGCGCCGGGGCGCCGCAGCCCCGCGGTGCGCTGCATCACCTCGGTCATCATGCGCAGGTAGTTGTTGAAGTTGTCGCCGGGGCGGAACGGAAAGCCGGTGGAGATCAGGCACTGCCGCAGGTCGATGCGCTTGGAAACGCGCATGCGCCGCTCGTTCATGTAGGCGCCGCGGCCCTTGGTGGCGGTGAACAGGTCGTTGCGGCTGGGATCGTAGATCACGGCCTGCTCGACCTTGCCCTTGACGGCCAAGGCGATGCTGATGCAATAAACGGGGAAGCCGTGGATGAAGTTGGTGGTGCCGTCCAGCGGATCGATGATCCAGACAAAGTCGGAGTTCTGCGTGCCGTGCTTCTTGCCCGATTCTTCGGCCCAGATGCCGTGATGGGGATAGGCGGTGAGCAGTGTCTCGATGATCACCGCTTCGGCGGCATGATCGACCTCGGTCACGAAGTCGTTGACCTGTTTTTGCGATACCCGCACGGATTCCACGTCGAGCGCGGCCCGGTTGATGATGGCGCCGGCGGCGCGGGCGGCCTTGACGGCCACATTGAGCATGGGATGCAGGTTGGGGGACGACATGAATTGTTAAGAACTTTGATTGCGGGACAGTCTCGGCTTCTGTCACTCGCTGGAGAATGCTGTCCCGGCGATGCGGGCGGCGGCGATGGGTTATTTTCCCATGAAATGAAACCTTGATCGAGCGCAAGTCGGCCGGCGTTTCCGCGAGCACAATTTTCACAAGGAGCGGGTCGTAATGGTCCGCTATGCGTCTTTGAACAGGAGCTGCCATGGTCGACGTCAAATTGGATACTCTGCGGTGGGGATCGCTCGGACGCGGTGATGAGGCGCTGCTGGAGAGTTGGCTGGTGGAAGAGGGCGAGCGGGTCGACGCCGGGCAGTTGCTGGGGCGGGCATCGCTTTTCAACGAGCAGATCGACGTGTCCGCGCCGGAGGCGGGTGTGGTGGAGCAGATCGCGGTTTCGGCCGGCGAACATTTCGCGCCGGGCTACATCCTGGTCAGGCTGGCGAGTCTTTAGCAGGCCTTGTGGTGCGGGATTCGCACGCCGAGCTGAGACAATCCAGCTCGCATGCCGACCCGTTTCATCCTCATCAACACCAGCCACGCCGGCAATGTGGGCGCGGCTGCGCGAGCGATCAAGGTCATGGGCTTCGACGACCTGGTGCTGGTCGCGCCGCGTTGGCCCGATGTTCTCTCGCGCGAAGAGACCCTCCAACGCGCGAGCGGCGCCATCGATGTGCTCGAAAAGGCCCGCATCGTGGAGACCCTGGATGAGGCACTGGAGGGCATCACCTATCTGTGCGCAACGGCGATGACGCCACGGGATTTCGGCCCGCAGACGTTCACGCCTCGCGACCACCTCGGCCCCCTTGCCGCTTCCGCGCACAACGTGGGTTTCCTGTTTGGTTCCGAGCGCTTCGGCATGAACAACGATGACGTTTATCGCTGCCATGCGGCGCTGACGATCCCGACCGACCCCGCCTTCGGCTCGCTGAACCTGGCCGCCGCCATCCAGGTGATTGCATACGAGTGGCGCACAGCGCTGGGGGGCTTCGCGACGTCGCCCGGCCCGCAGGCGGAACTTGCCGATGCTCAGGCCGTGAGCGGCATGCTGGCGCACTGGGAAGGCGCGCTGGTGGACATCGGTTTCCTGGACCCGGCAGCGCCCAAGAAGCTCATGCCGCGCCTGAATCAGCTGTTCAACCGGGCTCAGCTCACCCCCGAGGAAATCCACATCCTGCGTGGTGTCGCCAAGGCCATGTCGCAAGCGGCCTCCGGTGTAAGACGATAGACTGCTGCGTAGGAATCGCAAATCGCAAACCATGTTCACCCGCCTGCGCTCCGACATCCAGTGCATCCTCGACCGCGACCCTGCCGCGCGCGGCAAGTGGGAGGTGATCACCTGTTATCCGGGACTGCATGCGCTGGTGCTGCACCGGCTGTCCCACTGGTTGTGGGGCAACGGGTTGCGTTGGCTGGGACGATTTGTCTCCCAGATCTCGCGCTGGGCGACCGGTATCGAAATTCACCCCGGCGCGAAGATTGCCGACCGGGTGTTCATCGACCACGGCATGGGCATCGTCATTGGCGAGACGGCCGAGGTGGGCGAGGGTTGCACCATTTACCAGGGCGTGACCTTGGGCGGGACGTCCCTGACCAAGGGCGCGAAGCGGCACCCGACGTTGGGACGCAACGTGGTGATTGGCGCCGGAGCCAAGGTGCTCGGCGGATTCACCGTCGGCGACAACGCCAGCGTGGGCTCCAACGCGGTAGTGACCAAGCCGGTGCCCGCCGGCGCCACCGCGGTCGGAATTCCGGCCCGCATCATTCAGGCGGAGGACGGCCAGCGGCGCGAGGAGGTGGCCAACCAGCTTGGCTTCTCCGCCTATGGCATCACCCAGAACGATGATCCGCTGTCACAGGCGATGAAGGGCCTGATCGACAACGCTTCTTCGCAGGAGCATCAGATCGCGCTGCTCTGGCAGGCGATCGAAACGCTGTCTGCCAACCGCAAGGAGAAGGACTGCGTGCCCCAGGACGCCGCCGTCAAGGAAAGCTTCGAGGCGGAGAAGCTGACGCAGCTGGTCGGCAAGTGAGCGGCGCGGAATCACCTCGCCCGCAACGCCTCCACCTCCTGCTGCAATGACGCATTCTCAGCTGAGAGCGCCTGCACTTTCAGGTTAGTGGCGCGCAGCCGCTCGGCGACGCGCACCATGATCGCCCCCAGCAATGCGCACGCGACGGATGGAACCGTGTCGATCAGCCGGGCGAGGGCGGGCCGGTCCAGCACGGCGATGTCCATGTCGGTGACGGCCGTGACCGTGGCGGAACGGGGCCTGCCGTCCAGGACGCCGAGTTCACCAAACACTGAACCGGATCCCAGATTGCTCAGGAATACGCGGTCTTCGCCGCTGCCCGCGTTGGCCACCACCGCTTCCCCTTGCAGCACCACTGCCATGTACCCGGTGCTGGTGACGCCTTCCTCGATCAGCACGGTGCCGGCGGCGACCCGCAGCGGCCGGAGCAGGCGCCCAATTTGCAATGCCTGTTCGAGGTTCAGCTCCGTCAGGGCGTTTCGCGACACCAGCAATTCGGCCACTTCGGAGCGAGACCATTTGCGGTGTTCGGTAATGATGGAATCCATTTGCTGCCTTCTGTCCTCGCGACCGTGGGCACTCAAGGGTGCCCGCGTGACGTTCGGACGGCTGATTTTGGCCGGAACGCCTTGCACACGTCATCATGGGTTTCCATGTACGGCCCGCCTATGAGGTCAACGCAATACGGGACGGCCGCGAAGATGCCGGCAACGAGTTGTTCGCCGCTCAGGCCCTTCAGCCCTTCCAATGTCTCCTGGATCGACTTGGGCTGGCCCGGCAGGTTGATGATCAGGCTCTGGCCGCGAATCACCGCGCACTGACGCGAAAGAATGGCGGTCGGCACGAAGCGCAGGCTGATCTGACGCATCTGCTCCCCGAAGCCGGGCATCTCCCTGTGCGCAACCGCCAGCGTGGCTTCGGGCGTTACATCCCGTAGCGCAGGCCCAGTGCCGCCGGTGGTGAGCACCAGTGAACAGCCGGCATCCACCAGCTCGATCAGCGCGGCGCCGATGCGGTCCTTCTCGTCCGGAATCAGGCGCGCATCGAACGTCACAGGATTCTTCAAGGCCCGCGTCAGCCAATCCTTCAGCGCGGGCAAGCCCTTGTCTTCGTAGACGCCGCTGGATGCGCGGTCGCTGATCGACACGATGCCGATCGTTACAGGATCGTGGGTCTCGTTGCTCATGAAGTGCCTGTCACGCCGGGCTTGACCCTGCTTCCACCCTGCAGAGTTGTTCTCGCACCAGCTGGAAGATTTCCCGATAGGCGCGGCCGTGGCGCGGTACCAGCCCCTTCGAGATCGCGTCCGCGTCGGGTTGCACGTCCTTGCGCGCCTGCCGGACCAAGGCCCGCAGCTGCTGCGTGTCGGTGTCCGGATGCTCGCGCAGCCACTGCTCCAACGCGTCCTCGCGGGAGATCAGGTCGTCCCGCCACTTCTCGGCTTGATGCAGGGCGAGCGCGTCGAGGGCTGAACCCTTCTGCTGAGCCTCAAGTGCATCGCGTACGCTCTGCAGGGTTTCGTCATCCAGGCCGCGCATCAGCTTGCCGATGTACTGCATCTGACGCCGCTTGCCCTCGAAATTGGTGATCCGCCTTGCAGCGTCCAGCGCTTCCACCAGCTTTTCCGGGAGCGCCACGCTTTCCATCAGGTCGCCGCGCAGGGTGAGCAGAGCCTCACCGATCTTTTGCAGCTCCGTGCTTTCGCGCTTGAGTTCGGTCTTGCTCGCTTCGGCGGTGCCCTTCAATTCGGCCTTGAGTTCCAGGTCGAGTTCACTCCCCTCCGCGACGAACTGACCGCGGACGAAGTAGCCTTTTTTGGGTTTGCGTGACATGCAGGAGATTGTGACGGCGCCCAAGGGGCCGGGCACGGCGCAAGTATCATAGCCCCGCTATGACCCAACCCGATTCCAAAGCCGCCACCGGCTTCAGCTACAGCCGCGCTACTTTCGAGCAACTAGTGGACGCCGCGCTCGCCCACGCCAAGAAACTGGGCGCGACCGATGCGGGAGCCGAAGCTTCGGAGGGCTGCGGCCTGAGCGTCTCGGTGCGCAAGGGCGACATGGAAAACGTCGAGCGCAATCGCGACAAGTCGCTTGGCGTGACGGTGTACGTTGGCCAGCGCCGAGGCAACGCCAGTACTTCGGACTTTTCCCCCGCCGCCATCGAGCAAACCGTCCAGGCCGCCTTCGACATCGCCCGCTTCACCGCGGAGGACCCGGTCGCCGGCCTGCCGGATGCGGAGGATATCGCCGGGCCGGATGAACAACCCGACCTCGACCTGTTTCATCCCTGGAACATCGACAGCGAAGAAGCCGCGCGCCTGGCTCTCGTCTGCGAGGCCGCCGCATTCGCCACCGACAAGCGCATCACCAACAGCGAAGGCGCGGGCGTGTCGGCACAGCAGAGCCATTTCTTCAGCGCCCATAGCCGGGGCTTTCGCGGCGGTTACGCCAGTTCGCGTCATTCGGTCTCGGTCGCACCCATCGCCGGCAAAGGCAGCGGCATGCAGCGCGACGCCTGGTACAGCTCGATGCGCAATGCCGGTGAATTGGCGGATCCGCAGGCGGTTGGCCGGTACGCCGCCGAGCGCGCGCTCTCCCGGCTGAAGTCGCGCAAGATCGCCACCCGTGAGTGCCCCGTGCTGTTTGAATCGCCGCTCGCCGCCGGGCTACTGGGCGGATTCGTCCAGGCCGTAAGCGGCGGTGCGCTGTACCGCAAGAGCACCTTCCTGGTCGACTCGTTGGGCAAGCAGGTATTTTCGGATCACGTGGACATCCTGGAAGACCCGATGATCCGGCGCGGCAAGGGCAGCGCCGCCTTCGATGAAGAGGGCGTGCGGACCAAGGCGCGCAAGGTGGTCGATTCGGGGCGGGTCGAGGGCTACTTCCTCAGCAGCTATTCGGCGCGCAAGCTTGGGATGAAGACGACCGGCAATGCCGGCGGTTCGCACAACCTCACCTTGACATCGCGCTTGACACGGCCGGGCGACGATTTGGTGCAGATGCTGAAGAAGCTGGGCACCGGCCTGTTCGTGATCGAGCTGATGGGGCAAGGCGTCAACTATGTGACGGGCGACTACTCGCGTGGCGCCAGTGGTTTCTGGGTGGAGAAGGGCGAAATTGCCTATCCGGTCCAGGAAATCACCATTGCCGGCAACTTGCGGGAGATGCTGGGCGGCGTCGTTGCCGTGGGGGCGGATACGTACAACTATGGGGCCAAGACGGTGGGCTCGATGTTGGTGGACAGGATGAAGGTGGCCGGCTCGTAAGGCCGCGGCGCGGCCCGGAGCCGGGTTTCTTACCCTGCCAGCGCGGCCTTCACCGCCGCCGACACCTGCCCCATGTCGGCCTTGCCAGCCAGCCGGGCTTTGACTGCGCCCATCACCTTGCCCATGTCGCCTGGCCCCTTGGCACCCATTTCGACCACGATGGCCCGAACCTCGGCGGTGATCTCGTCGGCTGAAAGGCGTGCGGGCAGGTAACCCTGCAACACCTTGACTTCCGCCTTTTCCTTGTCGGCCAGGTCCGTTCGGCCGGCCTTCTCGAAAGCTTCGATGCTGTCCTTGCGCTGCTTGAGCATCTTGTCCAGGATGCCCACCACCGCCGCATCGTCCAACTCGACGCGTTCGTCCACTTCCTTTTGCTTCATGGCGGCCGTAAGCAGCCGGATCGTGCCCAGGCGCTCGGCATCCTTGGCGCGCATGGCGGCCTTCATGTCCTCGGTGATGCGTTCTTTCAGGCTCATGCCGGTCTTTCGGTTCGGAATGGAAAAAAGCCTGCTTGAGCATCCTCAGGCAGGCTTTTCGGATGCCCCGAAGGGCGCGTATCAATAAAGCTTTTTCGGCAGCTGCATGCTGCGCACGCGCTTGTAGTGGCGCTTGACGGCGGCAGCCTTCTTGCGCTTGCGCTCAGCGGTGGGCTTTTCGTAGAACTCGCGCGCGCGCAGTTCGGTCAGCAGGCCCAGCTTCTCGATGGTGCGCTTGAAGCGGCGCAACGCCACGTCGAACGGCTCATTTTCTTTAACACGGATCGTCGTCATCAGCGAATAAATTCCAGTATGTGCAGCCAGAGGGTGCCTGGGAGATCGGGCCCGGGCGCCGTAAACTGCGGGTTCCCCAACTTGAGTTGATCAAGGCCGTTGGAGTTTGCCAGCAAAGCCCGACATTATAGCCCCACGCCAGTACCTCGCAAGCGCGACATTGTCTCAGGATATATTACCCGGTGCGGCCCGGCAGGGAATGGGCCAAAATCCCCCCCGGTCACATACTTTCCAGACTCAATGATTCCTCAAACACTGGACTCGCAGCAGTCCCCCTCCGGCAGCAATGGTCGCATCCTCGTGGTCGACGACAACGCCGACGCAGCCGAAACATTGTCCGAATTGCTGGGGTTCGAGGGTTATGAGGCGCGCTCGGCCAAGGATGCCGAAACGGCGCTGCAGATGTTGTCCAGTTACGTTCCCGATCTGGCCTTGCTCGACATTGGCCTGCCCGGCATGGACGGGTACGAGTTGGCGCACCGGTTGCGCGCCGATCCCCGCGCCGTGGGGATGAAGCTGATTGCTCTCACCGGCTACGACCGCGCCAGCGGCCAGGATCAGGCTGGCGCCTCGGACTTCGACGAGCATCTGGTCAAGCCCGTCGTGATCGATCGCCTGCTGGAGGTCCTGCAGCAATTGCTGCGGCCCGCGGCCTAGACCAGCCTACACCGATACGGCCATCGCTTGCGCGCAAGCGTGCGCACTGGCCCAAGCCCACTGGAAGTTGTAGCCGCCCAGCCACCCGGTGACGTCCACCGTTTCACCGATGAAGTAGAGGCCGGGCTGGATGGACTCCATGGTTTGCGACGAGAGGTCGCGCGTGTCCACGCCGCCGGCCGTGACCTCCGCCTTCTTGTAGCCTTCCGTCCCTGACGGCACCAGCGTCCAGCGGGCAAATTGGTCGGCCAAAGCGGCCAGCGCCTTGTCACTGCTTTCATTGATCGGGCGCTGCCATGACGGGTCGTGTTGGACCCAGGCGTCGGCCAGGCGCGCCGGCACGAAGGCGGCCAGTTCGTTGGCGATCAACTTGCGCGAGCCGGCCCTGGCGCGGGTCAGCTCCCGGTAAAGGTCTACTTCCGATGCGAGATTGATGCGGATCGCTTGCCCCTCGCGCCAATAGCTGGAGATCTGCAGCACGGCCGGACCGCTCAGGCCGCGGTGCGTGAACAACAGGTCCTCCTGGAAAGCGATGCGGCTCTTCTTGTCGCCGGTCTCGATGATCACGGGCAGTGACAAGCCCGCAAGCTGCGCGTAGGGCGCCCAGTCCTGCCCGTCGAAGGTGAGCGGTGCCAGCGCCGGCCGGGGCGCCACGATCCGCACGCCAAATTGGCGGGCGATGCGATAGCCGAAATCCGATGCGCCGATTTTCGGTATCGACAAGCCGCCGGTGGCGATGACGACATGCCGCGCCGAGACAAGGCCCTCAGCGGTTTTCAGTTGATAGCGCGCGCCAGTGGTCGTGGCCGAAGCGCCATGAATCTCTTTCACCGCGCACGGTTGCCAACGCGTGACGCCGCCCGCCTCGCACTCGCGCAGCAGCATCTGGATGAAGTCCTCGGAAGAGCGGTCGCCGAAGAGCTGGCCCTTGTGCTTTTCATGAAATGGGATGCCATGGTGCTGCACCAACGCAATGAAATCCTGGGGCGTGTAGCGCGACAGGGCGGAGCGGCAAAAGTCAGGGTTGTCGCCCAGGAAGTGCTTTTGCGGCGCGCGCGGGTCGAGGTCCCGGTTGGTGAAGTTGCAGCGACCGCCGCCCGAGATGCGGATCTTCTCCGCGACTTTTTCGCTATGGTCGAGCAGCAGCACCTTCAGGCCGGCTTGCCCGGCGATCCCGGCGCAAAAGAGGCCAGCCGCGCCGGCGCCGATCACGGCGACATCGAAGGAGTGCATGGGGCGAGTTGATCAACCCACCCGGAACTGCGCCGGCGTGCTGCTCGCGGCGGCGACGCCGCGGATCACGTCGCCCACAACGATGACTGCCGGGCTGGCGAGTTGCTCGCGCAGGATGGTGGCGTCGAGTTCGCCCAGCGTGGTGATCGCCTGGCGCTGATCGGGCATGCTGGCGCGCTGCACCACGGCCACCGGCGTGGACGCGGGAAGGGCCGTGAGCAAGTCCTGCTGGATGCGCGTCGCGCCGCGAACACCCATGTAGATCACCAGCGTGAGCCGCGCATCGCGCACCGCCGCCGCGAGAGATCGCCAGTCGGCGCCCTCCGAGCCCGGATGGGCATGGCCGGTCACGAAAACCACGCCGTGCGCGTGCTCCCGATGAGTGAGTGGCACGCCCAATGAAGTCACCGCCGCCAGCCCCGAGGTGATGCCGTTGACGATCTCGACCTCGATGCCGGCTTCTCGAAGGTGCTCGACCTCTTCACCGCCGCGACCGAAGATGAACGGATCGCCGCCCTTCAGGCGCACGACGTTTTCGCCCTCGCGCGCCGCCAGCACCATCAGCTTTTCGATGAAGGCCTGCGGTGTGCTCTTGCAACCGCCACGCTTGCCGACATGAATCACGCGCGCTGCAGCGCAGGCATGGGCGAGGACCTCGCGGCTGACCAGGTCGTCGACCAGCAGGACCGTCGCGGCCTGGATCGCCTTCACTGCTTTCAGCGTGAGCAGTTCCGGATCGCCGGGGCCGGCACCGACGAGAGTGACTTTTGCTGCGTTCACAGTGATTCAGCCAAACGCAAGATGTGTTCCACCTGCAAGTCCATGGAAGCGGGAACCGGCTTGATACCTGCCAGCACGCCCTGAATGTAAGCCGCCGTGGTTTGCGCATCGATTTCACGCGGCAAGTCCGGCAAATCGGTAAGGGTTCCCTTGCGCCCTTCCTGCAAGGCAACGCGTCGTCCGGCGATGAAACCGTCCATCTGGGGCAGGCGCCGCGCATCCGCCACCACCTCGCCCTCGGTGCCTCGCAGCAGCAGCGCCGTGGAACCCATCAGCTCGAAAACGGCCGCCATCGAGACGGCATATTCCGGATGGGTGTAGCTGCTGACAACGACAGCGGGGCCGGCACATGGGTTCATGAGCTTGACCAGGCTGTGGCTCGAATTGCGCAGGCCGACCAGGCGCCGCACGTCGAGCAGGCGTTTCAATCCAGGGCACAACAGTTCGGTCGGCACATAGGCGGCTTCGCCCGGCTCGATGGGCCGCACAGCCGGCAGCGCATGAATGTCGAGCGCCTGCAGCACTTGAGGCACGAAGACGCGGCTGGATTCGGTGGCGGTGCCGTGGATCAACACCGGCAGGCCGCGCCGCGCGATCAGCAGGGCCAGCAGCGGGGTGAGCACGGGGAGCTTGCGCGCCCCGTTATAGCTGGGCAGCACGATCACCGGCTTGCCGCTGTCGGGCACACGGTTCAAGCGCGCGTAAGTCGCATCCATGAACCCGGCCATCTCTTCCGGTGTCTCACCTTTGATCCGCATGGCGATACAAAAGGCGCCGATCTCCAGGTCCGAGACGGTGCCATCAAGCACCTGCCCGAACAGGTCTGCCGCCTGCGCGCGGTCGAGCGGACGCGCGCCCTGCTTGCCGCGGCCGATCTCCTTGAGGTACTGACTGATGCCCACAGCCGATTGTCCCCGAAGGCTCATGACTTCGAGCTATTTGCTGAATTTGTTGTGGAGGCTAATGACCGCGCGCCGCCAACTACACTTGCCCCATGCTGGTCCTGGGTATCGAGTCGTCCTGCGATGAAACCGGCGTCGCGTTGGTCGAGGCGGCGGCCACGGGCGTGCCGGTGCTGCGCGCTGACGCCCTGCACAGCCAGATCGACATGCACCAGGCCTATGGCGGCGTGGTGCCGGAACTTGCCAGCCGGGACCACATCAGGCGCGTGCTGCCGTTGACCGAAATGGTGCTGGCAAAGGCCGGTGCGACCCTGGACCAGATCGATGTGGTGGCGTACACGCGCGGGCCAGGATTGGCTGGTGCGCTGCTGGTTGGGGCCGGGGTGGCGTGCGCACTCGGCGCGGCGCTGCAGCGGCCGGTGCTCGGTGTGCACCATCTCGAGGGTCATTTGCTTTCGCCGTTTCTTGGGGCCGACCCACCGGAGTTTCCCTTTGTCGCGCTGCTGGTGTCGGGCGGCCACACGCAATTGATGCGGGTGGACGGCGTGGGCCGGTACGAGTTGCTGGGCGAGACGATCGACGACGCGGCGGGGGAGGCCTTCGACAAGTCGGCCAAGCTCATCGGGTTGGGCTACCCCGGCGGCGCCGCACTGTCGCGTCTGGCGGAGCAGGGCGATCCGCAAGCCTTCAAGCTGCCGCGGCCGTTGATGCACAGCGGAAATCTGGATTTTTCTTTTGCCGGGCTCAAGACCGCGGTGATGACGCAAGCGAAGAAGCTCGGTCCCGAACTGGAAGCGCGCAAGGCCGATCTGGCGGCATCGACTCAGGCGGCGATCGTTGAAGTGCTGGTGAAAAAATCCCTGGCGGCGCTGGAGCGGTCGGGCCTGCAGCGCGTCGTGGTAGCCGGCGGGGTTGGCGCGAACAAGTTGCTGCGCGGCGAGCTGAATGCCGCTTGTGTCAAGCGCGGCATCCGGGTTCATTACCCGGAGCTGGAATTCTGCAGCGACAACGGCGCGATGATCGCGATGGCGGCGGCGATGCGGCTGCAAGCGAATGTGCAAGCGGCCACTGAGGTCTACGCGTTCGACGTGAAACCTCGGTGGTCGCTGGCGGAGGTGGGCGCCGCTTAGCGACGCCGTGCAAGTACAAGGCCCACTTCAGTGGGCCTTGTTTTCAGTTCATTTGACTTCGATCTGGCGCGCGTTGCTGACGGGCTGCCTCTTGGCAAGGGTCAGGGTCAGGATGCCGTTCTCGAGTTTGGCGGCGCTGGCTTCAGCGTCGATGTCCTGAGGCAACTCGTAAGCGGCCTTGAACTGGCGCTTGGCTTCGGCGCGCGTCTCGATGCGAACGATCGTGCCTTCGATGTTGATCGAGACGTCTTCCTTCGCCACGCCGGGGACATCGAGGGTGATGGTCCAGGCCTTGTCGTCCTGTTCCACATTGAAGCCGCCGTTGCCGTTGGTGAAGAACGCGTCATTGACGAAACGCTCGAAACTGCGGTCGAAGGAACGGAACGCGGGGGAATGAGCGCGGGTGCGTACGACGGGTGCAAAAAACATGGTGAACTCCTGTTGCCGAAACGGCTGGATGGCGGTTGCCTCCGGTCCGTCCCTTAAACTTCGCGGCGTTCAACCGTGATTGCCGCATGCCTCACATCTGCGTGCCATACGAAGTTTTTCAAGTGCTTTCAATGGAGTCGTCCTAGTGAAAAATCACCGCCGCGGGGTCTTGAAATTTCTGACCGCATCGCTAGTTGTACCGTCCCTCGCCTGGGCGCAAGCCACGCAACCTCCAGTAAAGCTGGCCATGATCGAAGGCCTGTCCGGTGGCAACGCGAACGGCGGCGAGGCGGT
>JBKJHN010000184.1:0-7432 GCA_046599015.1 Ramlibacter sp. | reverse complement strand
CAGGCTGACACCCTTGATGCCGGGCGGCGCATCGGGCAGCCGTGCCAGCACCAGGTGGATGATGTTCTGCGTCATGTCGTGCTCGCCGGCGCTGATGAATATCTTGTTGCCGGTGATCCGGTAGCTGCCGTCGGCCTGGGGCTCGGCCTTGGTGCGCATCAGGCCCAGGTCGGTCCCGCAATGCGCCTCGGTCAGGCACATGGTGCCGGTCCATTCGCCGCTCGTCATCTTGGGCAGATAGGTTTTCTTCTGTTCATCCGTGCCGTGCGTGGCCAGCGCCGCGTACGCACCATGGGTCAGGCCAGGGTACATCGTCCACGCCTGATTGGCGCTGTTGAGCATTTCGTACAGACACTGGTTGAGAACCAGTGGCAGCCCCTGGCCACCCCACGCGGGATCGCTGTTCAAGGCCGGCCACCCGGCTTCGACGAACTGCGCGTAGGCTTCCTTGAAGCCGGCGGGGGTCTTGACCTCGTGCGTCACCGGATCCAGCGTGCAGCCTTGCTGGTCGCCCGACATGTTCAGCGGAAAGGTCACTTCGGCGGCGAACTTGCCGGCCTCTTCCAACACAGCGTTCATGGTGTCGGCATCGGCTTCGGCATAGCGGGGGATGCTTTTCAGTTCGTCAGTGACGTTCAGCACCTCGTGCATGACGAATTGCATGTCGCGCAGGGGCGGGGTGTAGCTGGGCATGGTCGATTACTCCTTGATGCTTCTGGTGGATCGGGCGGGCTTGCCGGGCAGGCGCGCGGACGGCGCGTCCTTGGCGCCGCAGAGCCTGAGAATGTTGTCGAACCCGGCGTTGGCGCGGGCTATGGAACCAGGGTTCCTGAGAAACCGGGCCTCGTAATGCAAGGCCAGGATCAGGCCGTGGATCTCGAAAGCCATTTGCTGCTCGTCGACATCCGCACGCAGGTGGCCTTCTTCCTTGGCCTGGACCACAGCGCGATTCATCGCGCCGAGCCACGATTTCACGGAGCCGGACAACGCTTCGCGCACAGGTCCGGGGCGGTCATCGAATTCGACGGCGCCGCTGATGTAGATGCAGCCCGAATCGATTTCGACCGAGGTGCGATTCATCCAGTTCCTGAACAGCGCGCGCAACCTTGGCAGGCCGCGCCGCTCCTGCATGGCGCTGTGGAACACCTCCTGCTCGAAGCGGGCGTGATATTCGCGGATGACGGAGATCTGCAGTTCCTCGCGCGAGCCGAAATGGGCGAACACGCCCGATTTGCTCATATGCGCAACCTCGGCAAGCGCGCCGATGGACAAGCCTTCCAGGCCGATCTGTGTCGCCAGCCCGAGCGCGGCATCGACGATCGCGGCCTTGGTCTGCTGTCCCTTCTGCAGGGCGCGCCCCTCCCGCGCTGGATTGGGCGGCTCGAGGGACAGCGAAGTGACGGGCATGTGAGCGGCGGAATAAAACGAACGGTCGTTCTATTTTGCACCACTCGGCGCGCGCATTGGCGCCGAATCCGGTTTCTAGAGGTACGTTTCTAGGAGCCTTGGGGGTTAACCCGCAGCTCGAACGGATGAGGTGACCGCGCTCGAGATGTGCATCCCCCGCCCTACGCGAAAGCTGCGCGGATCAGGTCTTGAACGGTACGACCACTTGCCGCTGCTCGCCCAGGCTCTGGATGCCCAGCGTGATGACATCGCCCTTCTTCAGATAGGTGGGCGGCTTCATGCCCAGCCCGACTCCCGGCGGCGTGCCGGTGGTGAGGATGTCGCCCGGCAGCAGCGTCATGAAGTGGCTGACATAGCTCACCAGCTTGGCCACGTCGAAGATCATGGTGCGGGTGTTGCCGGTCTGCATGCGCTTGCCGTTCACGTCGAGCCACATGTCCAGGCGCTGCACATTCTCGATCTCGTCAGGAGTGACCAGCCAGGGACCGATCGGGCCGAAGGTGTCGCAGCCCTTTCCCTTGTCCCACTGGGGTCCGCGCTCCAGCTGGTACTCGCGCTCGCTCACGTCGTTGATGACGCAGTAACCCGCCACGCAAGCCAGAGCGTCCTTCTTGGGCACGTAGCGAGCGCGCATTCCGATGACCACGCCCAGTTCCACTTCCCAATCGGTCTTGACCGAGCCGCGTGGGAGCATGACCGGATCGTTCGGTCCCTGGATGCAGCTGGTCGCCTTCATGAACACCACCGGCTCCTTGGGGATAGGCACGCCCGATTCGGCCGCGTGATCCGCGTAGTTCAAGCCGATGGCGATGAATTTGCCCACGTGCGAGACGGGGCAGCCGAAACGCGGCGCGCCGCGCACCAACGGCAATTTGGCCGGGTTGGTCTTGCGCAGACGTGCCATTCCGACGCTGCCAAGTTGCATCGGACCGATATCGGGCACCACGCCGCTCAAGTCGCGCAGCAAACCATCGAGATCGATCAGTCCGGGTTTTTCCTTGCCAGGATTGCCGTAGCGAACCAGCTTCATTTGAGCTTTCCTTTTCTTGTGGGTGAACTTGAAGTGTTGAGGACAGAGCAAAAATCGCAGGCGATTCCTGGTCTGTCCCGCAAAGTCTCAGTAGGTCGATCGCCCGCCCGAGAGGTCGAACACCGCGCCGGTGGAGAACGAACATTCTTCGGTGCACAGCCACCCGACCATGGCCGCGATCTCTTCGGGGGTGCCGAAGCGGCCCATCGGGATCTTGGACAGCATGAACTGGATGTGCTGCTCGGTCATCTGGGCAAACATGCCGGTCTTCACCGCCGCCGGCGTGATGCAATTGACCCGCACGCCCGTGTCGGCCAGTTCCTTGCCGAGCGACTTGGTCAACGCAATGACGGCGGCCTTGCTCGCGCTGTAAGCGCTGGCGTTGGGATTGCCGTCCTTGCCGGCGACCGAGGCGATGTTGACGATGCGGCCGTAGCCGGCATCGCGCATGGCAGGCACGACTTCGCGGCAGCAATGGAACAGGCCGTTCAAGTTGATTTCGATCACCTGGCGCCAGGCGTCGACCGGGTAGTCCCAGACCTTGGTGTTGGGGCCGGTGATTCCGGCGCTGTTCACCAGCGCATCGATGCGCCCGCTCTGTTGCAGCGTGGCCTGGGTGGCCCGCTGCACCGATTCATGTGAAGCCACGTCGACGGCGAGCGATGTGGCCTTCGCGCCGAGCGCCTGTGCCGCCTGGCGGGCCGCAGCCTCATCGCGATCCCACAAAGTGACGCTGCCGCCGGACTGGATCAGGCGCTGCGCAATGGCATAGCCCAAACCGGTCGCGCCGCCCGTGACCACCGCATGCCGGCCCTGAAAATCGAGTTGGTTCATATCGTGATTCCACCATCCACTGCGTAAGCCTGGCCGGTCACAAACACCGACTCATCGCTGGCCAGGAACACCACCAGCGGGGCGATCTCGCGGGCCTGCGCGAGCCGGCGCATCGGCTGGCGGTCGATAAAGCTTTGCCGCGCCGCCTGCGGGTCGGCATAGGCATCGATGCGTTGCTGCAGCGAGGGGGTGTCCACCGTGCCGGGGCAGATCGCATTGCAGCGGATGCCGGCGGCAACATAGTCGGCGGCAACGCTCTTGGTCAGCCCGATCACCGCCGCCTTGGTGGTGCCGTAGATGAAGCGGTTCGGCAAGCCCTTGATGCTGCTGCAGACGCTGGCCATGTTGATGATGCTGCCGCGCCCTCCAGCCAGCATGCGTGGCAACACTGCCTGTATCGCCCAGAACTGCGAGCGAACGTTGAGGTTCAACGCGAAATTCCACTCCTCGTCGGTGGCCTGCAACACGCTGCCGTTGTGCACAAAGCCCGCGCAGTTGAACAGCACATCCACCGACGGCATCCCTTCCACCAGCTCCAGTATGGCCCCTTTGTCCAGCACGTCCAGTGGTGCGGCCCGCACCCTCTCGACGCCCTCGTAAGTGGTCAAGAGTTGCGGACTGATGTCGGTTGCCCAGACGTGGGCGCCTTCAGCCGCCAGCGCCAAAGCGCTGGCTCGGCCGATGCCCTGGCCGGCCGCCGTCACCAGGACGTTCTTTCCTTCGAGTCTCATCGTTTCTCCACGGTTGACCAGGTTGCCTCCAGCCTTCAGGGTTTTGCCCGATGCCGCCACGGCAGGATGGCGACATATTAATTGGCCTGACCACTTGGCCACTTCTGGCTAACCCTTAACCCCCCGCCCAATGCCGCTGCAAACCGTCGAACCGCAACGCCTGTACCGGCAGATCGCCGAGCAGCTGCGCGCGCTCATGACGTCCGGCGAGTTCACGGCCGGCTCCCGCTTGCCGGCCGAACGCGACCTGGCCAAGCAGTTTGGCGTCAGCAGGCCCTCGGTCCGCGAAGCGTTGATCGCCCTCGAGGTCGAGGGCTGGGTCGAAGTGCGAACCGGCTCGGGCGTGTACGTGCTGAAGCGCGCGGCCCGCTCCGGCCGATCTCGCACCAAGGTGCCAGCCAGCGAGTGGGGTCCGCTTGAGCTCATCCGCGCGCGCCGGGTGATCGAGGGAGAGATAGCATCGCTGGCTGCGACCCAGGCCAAGCGCAAGCATATCCAGGCCATCCGGGAGGCCATCGACACAATGCAGGAAGACACCGACCGCGGCGTGGCCCCGCTGGCCGGCGACCGCGCTTTCCACACAGCGATCGCCCAGGCCTGCGACAACGTCGTCCTGCTCGAAACGGTGCAGACCTTCTGGAACGCGCGGAGCGGTCCGCTGTTCGAGCGGCTCGGCGACTACTTCGAAAGCGTGCCGTCCTGGCGCATGGCGATCACCGAGCACGAAGCCGTGCTGGACGCGATCCGCGCGCACGACCCCAAGGCGGCGCGATCGGCGATGCAGCAGCACCTGGACAAGTCCCATTCCCGATTCAGCGCGAGCTGGCGCCGCGCGAATCATTCCTGACCGCCAGCAAATCCTCGCAACTCACCCTAGGAGACACCTGAATGAGCAAACGCTTCACCCTCAAACTCGTCGCGGCTTGTGCCGTGCTCGCTGCGGCAGCCGTCCCGTTCGGCGCCGCGCAGGCCCAGACCAAAATGAAATGGGCCCACGTCTACGAAACTTCCGAGCCATACCACAAGTGGTCGGTCTGGGCCGGCGAGGAGTTCAAGAAGCGCACCAACGGCAAGTTCGAAATCCAGGTGTTTCCCGCGTCCAGCCTCGGCAAGGAAAGCGACATCAACCAGGGGCTGCAACTCGGCACGGTGGACATGATCCTGACCGGCGCGTCATTCGCATCTAACTCTTACCCGCGCCTGGCGGTCAGTTACTACCCGTTCACCTTCCGCGATGCCGACCACGTGATCAAGTACGGCAAGAGCGACGTCTTCAAGGAGCTGACCGAAGGCTACAAGAAGGCGACCGGCAATACCGTCACCGCACTCACCTACTACGGCGCGCGCCACGCCACCAGCAACAAGCTGTTCAAGAACTGCGACGAGATGAAAGGCATCAAGATGCGGGTGCCCGACTCGCCGGCCTACACGGCGCTGCCGCGCGCCTGCGGCGCCAACCCGACGCCGATCGCTTTCGCCGAAGTCTATTTGGCGCTGCAGAACGGCACCGTCGACGCGCAAGAAAACCCACTGCCAACGATCGAAGCCAAGAAGTTCTATGAAGTGCAGAAGAACATCATCCTCACCGGCCACATTGCCGACGCGCTGCTCACAGTGGTATCGCCGAGTGCCATGAGCAAGATGACGCCCGCCGAACAGAAGCTGTTTGCCGACATCTCCATGGAAGCGGCCGAGAAAGCCACGGCCGACATTCGCAAGCGCGAGGGTGAGCTGGTCGAGGAGTTCAAGAAGAAGGGCAACAACGTAGTCACCGTCGACCGCAACGACTTCCAGCAACGCGTGCTCAAGGCGATCACTTTCGAATCCATGAAGCTGGACAAGAAGGATTGGGACCGCATCATCGCGATCAATTGAACGTGAAGAGCGACGCGAACGGCGCCGGTCCCGCGCTGGCCCCCTCAGGGGCCGGCGGAGCGCACGCTGCGAAGGGGCTTCGTGACATCGACGATCTTCCCCACGTGATGGGGGAGGACGGACAGTTCCACGCCCAGGACGAGGCGGTGGACCTGTCCGGCACCCCTGTGGAGGCCTGGGTCGCCCTGGGCTTTTTCTGGGTGCTGGGCGCCACGGTGTTCTATCAGTTCGTGACGCGCTACGTGATGAACGACTCGGCGGCCTGGACCGAGGAGATCGCACGCTACCTGTTGATCGCGACCGTGTTCACCGGCGCGGTGATCGGTGTGATCAAGAACAACCACATCCAGGTCGATTTCTTCTACCGCTTCATGCCCCATGGGCCGGCGCACGCCCTTGCCACCGCCGTGGACGTGCTGCGCGTGTTGTTTTTTGGCGCCGCGACGGTGCTCACCGGGCTGATGATGCTCAAGCTGGGCAGCAACTCCCGCATGACCATGGTCGACCTGCCCATGAACTGGGTTTACGGCATCTGCCTGCTGGCCTTCGCGGCCATGACTGTGCGCGCGGTGCAGGTCGGGATGATCCACCGCCGGCGCGGCTGGACCGTGCTGGAACGCCCGATGACGGACATCCACGACACCTGAACAACGACGGCAAGAAGAAGCGAACCCATGCTGAAAATCATATTCCTGGTGCTGATGAGCGGCGGCCTGCCTGTAGCACTCGCGATGGCCGGATCCGCGCTGATCTACATCCTGTGGAGCGGCGGCCTGCCGCCTTTCGTCGTCATCCACCGCATGGTCAGCGGTATCGACAGCTTTCCCCTGCTGGCGGTGCCCTTCTTCATCCTGGCCGGCAACCTGATGAACAACGCCGGGATCACCAACCGCATCTACAACTATGCCCTGGCGCTGGTCGGGTGGCTCAAGGGGGGCCTGGGCCACGTCAACGTGGTGGGATCGGTGATTTTCGCGGGGATGAGCGGCACCGCGATCGGCGATGCAGCGGGTCTCGGCACGATCGAGATCAAGGCCATGACCGATCATGGGTACGACAAGGAATTCGCCGTGGGCGTCACGGCCGCCTCGGCCACCCTCGGGCCCATCATCCCGCCGAGCCTGCCGTTCGTGATCTACGGAATGATGGCCAACGTCAGTGTGGGCGCCCTGTTCCTGGCGGGCATCCTGCCGGGCTTGCTGATGGCCTTTCTGATGATGCTCACCGTGGCCTATTTCGCTCACAAGAACAACTGGGGCGGCGACGTCAAGTTCGAATGGTCGCGTCTGAACAAGGCCATTGCCGAAACACTCATCGTCATCGTGTGGCCGGTGGCGCTCTGGCTGCTGATCGTGAAGGCCGGCTTGCCCGCGCAAATCACCGTGGTCGCCGGACTGGTCCTGCTGTTCACCGCGGACAAGATTTTCATATTTCAGGACGTGCTGCCAATCATGACGCCCGTACTGCTGATCGGCGGCATGACAACAGGCATCTTCACTCCCACCGAAGGCGCCATCGCGGCATGCCTCTGGGCCATCGTGCTCGGCTTTGCCTG
>JBKJHN010000090.1:0-17964 GCA_046599015.1 Ramlibacter sp. | reverse complement strand
GACGCGGCCATCGTGCCGCACGTCGACATCCCGATGTACGTGATGACGCCGGAGTTCGGCGCCGCCAGCCAGCTGGAAAAGATCGACATGCTGGACTTCGCCGAATTCGTGGCGATCAACAAGTTCGACCGCAAGGGCTCGCTGGACGCGCTGCGCGACGTCGCCAAGCAGGTCCAGCGCAACAAGGAAGCCTGGGGCAAGGCGCCGGACCAGATGCCAGTGTTCGGCACCATGGCCGCCCGCTTCAACGACGACGGCGTCACCGCGCTCTACCAGGCGCTCAAGCCCCGGCTGGCGGAGCTCGGCGTGCCGCTCAAGGACGGCCGGCTGCCGCTGGTGGACGTCCGCCACAGCACCAACCAGACCCCGGTGGTGCCGGCGGCGCGCACGCGCTACCTGGCCGAGATCAGCGACACAGTGCGCGGCTACAAGAAGCGGGCCCGCGAGCAGGCCACGCTGGCGCGGGAAGTGCAGCAGCTCAAGGAAGCGGCGCGCATGCTCAAGGTCGACAAGCCGGACCGGGCACCGGCCGCCGAGGCGGCGCTGGACCTGGCCGGCCAGCGCAAGGCCCGCATGGACAAGGATGCGCTGCACCTGCTGCAGCAGTGGCCCGACATGCAGAAAGCCTATGCCGGCGACGAGTACGTGGTGAAGATCCGCGACAAGGAAATCCGCACCGCGCTAACGACGAAATCGCTGTCCGGCACCACCATCCGCAAGGTCTGCCTGCCGACCTACGAGGACCACGGCGAGATCCTCAAGTGGCTGATGCTGGACAACGTGCCGGGCAGCTACCCCTACACCGCCGGCACCTTCGCCTTCAAGCGCGAGAACGAAGACCCGACCCGGATGTTCGCCGGTGAAGGCGACGCCTTCCGCACCAACACGCGCTTCAAGCTGCTGAGTTCCGGCATGGCGGCCAAGCGGCTGTCCACCGCCTTCGATTCGGTCACGCTGTATGGCAACGACCCGGACCCACGGCCGGACATCTACGGCAAGGTCGGCAACTCCGGCGTGTCGATCGCCACGCTCGACGACATGAAGGTGCTGTACGGCGGCTTCGACCTGTGCAGCCCCACCACCTCGGTGTCGATGACGATCAACGGCCCGGCGCCCACCATCCTGGCGATGTTCATGAACACCGCCATCGATCAGAACCTGGAGAAGTTCGCCGCCGACAACGGCCGCGATCCGACCCCCACGGAAGCAGCCAAGATCCGCGAGTGGGTGCTGGCCAATGTGCGCGGCACGGTGCAGGCCGACATCCTGAAGGAAGACCAGGGCCAGAACACCTGCATCTTCTCCACCGAGTTCAGCCTGAAGGTGATGGGCGACATCGCCGAATATTTCGTGCACCACAACGTGCGCAATTTCTATTCGGTGTCGATATCGGGCTATCACATTGCCGAAGCCGGCGCCAACCCGATCAGCCAACTCGCCTTCACGCTGTCCAACGGCTTCACCTTGGTCGAGGCGTACCTGGCCCGCGGCATGCACATCGACGACTTTGCGCCGAACCTGTCGTTCTTCTTCTCCAACGGCATGGACCCGGAATACACGGTGATGGGCCGGGTCGCCCGGCGCATCTGGGCGGTGGCGATGAAGGAAAAGTACGGCGCCAACGAACGCAGCCAGAAGCTCAAGTACCACATCCAGACCTCCGGGCGCAGCCTGCACGCTCAGGAAATCCAGTTCAACGACATCCGTACCACACTGCAGGCGCTGATCGCGGTCTACGACAACTGCAACTCGCTGCACACCAACGCCTTCGACGAAGCGATCACCACCCCCACCGAGGACAGCGTGCGCCGCGCGATGGCCATCCAGCTGATCATCAACCGGGAATGGGGCTTGGCGAAGAACGAGAACCCGAACCAGGGCGCCTTCATCATTGAAGAACTCACGGAACTGGTGGAGGAAGCGGTGTTGACCGAGTTCGAGCGGATCGCCGAACGCGGCGGCGTGCTCGGCGCGATGGAGACTGGCTATCAAAGGGGCCGGATCCAGGACGAGAGCATGCATTACGAGATGCTCAAGCACACCGGCGAACTGCCCATCGTCGGCGTGAACACCTTCCGCAACCCGCATGGCGATGCAGTGCACGACAAACTCGAGTTGGCGCGCTCCACGGAAGAGGAGAAGCAGAGTCAGCTCAACCGGTTGCAGGAGTTCCACGCCCGCAATGCCAAGGCGGCGCCGGCGCTGCTCAAGCGGCTGCAGCAGGCGGTGATCGACAACCGCAATGTTTTCGAGGTGCTGATGGACGCGGTGCGAGTGTGCTCACTGGGCCAGATCACCAATGCGTTGTTCGAAGTCGGGGGACAGTACCGGCGCAATATGTGAGGCGGTGGGTGAGGAGACAGTCACTGGCGAAGCAGCTGTAAATCAGGCATTGCTGGCGGTTGACTGAAATATCTAAGGTTTAACCCCCTACCGCGCTGCAGCACAGGTCCAATAGCATCTGCCATCTGAATGCCGGGCGCGCTTGCCAGGCAGGTACCCCGGGGAGCGCCTTTTTGCCAGGTGAGTTCATTCTCGAGACGCGAGGTTTGACCAAGGAGTTCAAGGGCTTCGTCGCAGTCAACAACGTCGACCTGAAAGTCCGGCGCGGCCACATCCACGCGCTCATCGGCCCGAACGGGGCCGGCAAGACCACCTTTTTCAACCTGCTCACCAAGTTCCATGCGCCAACGCGCGGGACCATTACCTACAACGGCGAGGACATCACGCACGAAAAGCCCGCGCAGACGGCCCGGCGCGGAATCGTCCGCTCCTTCCAGATTTCCGCGGTTTTCCCGCACATGACGGTGCTGGAAAACGTGCGTGCCGCACTGCAGCGCAACCTGGGCACCTCGTTTCATTTCTGGAAGCCGGAAAAATCGCTCCACCACCTGCACCAGCGCGCCCTCGAGCTCCTCGAATCGGTGGACCTGAAGGACTTCTCGGGCGAGATGACAGTGAATCTTCCGTACGGCCGCAAGCGCGCGCTCGAGCTGGCAACGACCATGGCCTTGGAGCCGGACCTCATGCTGCTGGACGAGCCGACCCAGGGCATGGGCCACGAGGACGTGCACCGCGTGACCGAGCTGATCAAAAAGGTGTCGGCCGGCCGCACCATCCTCATGGTGGAGCACAACATGAACGTGGTGGCTTCCATCGCCGACCGTATCACCGTGCTGCAGCGCGGCGCCATCATCGCCGATGGCCCCTACGCCGAGGTCTCGGCCAACCCGATGGTGATCGAAGCCTACATGGGCACGGCGGATACAGCCCTGCAGGGAGCACATTGATCGTGTCGAAAGAGCTCCTGCTCCTGAAAGACCTTCACGCCTGGTACGGCGAGTCGCATATCCTGCACGGAGTGGACCTGTCGGTGAGCGAGGGCGAGGTGGTCTGCCTGCTGGGCCGCAACGGCGCCGGCCGCACCACCACCTTGCGTGCCATCCTCGGCCTGACCGGTTCGCGCAAGGGATCGATCCGCATCAACGGCGAGGAAGCCATCAAGCTGCCGCCGCACAAGGTGGCGCGGCTGGGCGTGGGCTACTGCCCCGAAGAGCGCGGCATTTTCGCCAGCCTCTCGGCCGAGGAAAACCTGATGCTGCCCCCCACGCTGGGCGCCGGGGGCATGAGCGTGGCCGAGATCTACGAGATGTTCCCCAACCTGAAGGAACGCGCCGGCAGCCCCGGCACGCGGCTGTCGGGCGGCGAACAGCAGATGCTGGCGGTGGGGCGCATCCTGCGCACGGGCGCCCGTCTGCTTCTGCTGGACGAGATCTCGGAAGGGCTGGCGCCCGTGATCGTGCAAAAGCTCGCCGAGATGATCCGCACACTCAAGGCCAAGGGCTACACCATCGTACTGGTGGAACAGAACTTCCGGTTCGCCGCACAGCTGGCCGACCGTTTTTACGTGATGGAGCATGGCAAGGTGGTCAAGGAATTCGTCCAGCACGAACTGCAGGCCAACACGTCCATGCTGCAGGAATTCCTCGGGGTCTGAGCCCAGACCAACCCCGTTCAGCCAGTCTTTCCGATCAACCCAAAGGAGCAACCATGAAACTCAACAAACTGACGACGGCCTGTGCGGTCGCGCTCACCGCCCTGTTCGGCGCGTCCGTGCCGGCGCACGCGCAGATCTCCGGCGACACCATCAAGATCGGCATCATCACCGACATGGCCGGGGTGTACGGCGACATCGACGGCATGGGCGGCGTGGAAGCCGTCCGCATGGCCGTCGCCGACATGGGCGGCGCCATTGCCGGCAAGAAGATCGAGGTGCTCTTTGCCGAGCATCAGAACAAGGCCGACCTGGCGGCATCCAAGGCGCGCGAGTGGTTCGACACCCAGGGCCTGGACATGCTGATCGGCGGCACCAATTCCGGCACGGCGCTGGCCATGGCCAAGGTGGCCGCGGAGAAGAAGAAGCCCTTCCTGGTGGTGGGCGCCGCGACCTCGGCGCTGACCAACGACCAGTGCAACCCCTATACGCTCCATTGGGCCTACGACACCACGGCGCTGGCCAAGGGCACCGGCAACGCCGTGGTGAAGGCAGGCGGCAAGTCGTGGTTCTTCCTGCAGGCCGATTACGCCTTCGGCGCGCAGTTGCAGGCCGACACATCGAAGGTCGTGCTGGCTGCGGGCGGCGAGGTGGTGGGCTCGGTGAAGCATCCGCTCAACGCGAGCGACTTCTCGTCGTTCCTGCTGCAGGCGCAGGCCAGCAAGGCCCAGATCCTGGGCATGGCGAATGCCGGAGGCGACACCATCAACACCATCAAGGCGGCCAACGAGTTCGGCGTCACCAAGACGATGAAGCTCGCCGGTCTGCTGATCTTCATCAACGAGATCCATGCGTTGGGCCTGAAGACGACCCAGGGCTTGTACCTCACCGACAGCTGGTACTGGAACCAGTCGCCCGAGGCGCGCACGTGGGCACGCCGCTTCTTCGACAAGTTCAAGAAGATGCCCTCGTCTGTCCAGGCCGGTGATTACTCGGCCGCGCTGCAGTACCTGCAGGCCGTCAAGGCCGTGAACAGCGACGATCCCGAGAAGGTGCTGGCGCATATGAAGAAGACCAAGTTCAATGACATGTTCATGAAGGACGGCTACGTGCGCGGCGACAACCGCGTTATCCACGACATGTACCTGATGCAGGTCAAGTCGCCGGACAAGTCCACCGAGCCGTGGGACTACTACAACGTCGTTCAGGTGATGAAGGGCGAGGAAGCCTGGACCACCAAGGCCGACAGCAAGTGCTCGCTCTGGAAGTAGTGACGGCAGGCCGGCCCTTGCACGGCCGGCCTGCGCGCAGCGCCTGAACACGACGATCCGCCATGAACGAAATATTCGGTATCCCGCTGCAGGCCTTCGCCGGCCAGCTGATGCTGGGGCTGGTCAACGGCGCCTTCTACGCCATGCTCAGTCTCGGGCTCGCCGTGATCTTCGGCCTGCTGGACATCGTCAATTTCGCGCATGGCGCCCTCTACATGATCGGCGCCTTCGCCGCCTACATCATGCTCGAACAATGGGGCATCAATTACTGGTTCGCGCTCATCCTTGCCCCGCTGGTCGTGGGCGTGCTCGGCGTGGTCATCGAACGGCTTTTCCTGAAGCACCTGTATGGCCTCGATCCGCTGTATGGGCTGCTCCTGACCTTCGGCCTGGCGCTGATCTTCGAAGGCCTTTTCCGCGAGCAGTTCGGCGTCTCCGGGCAGTCGTACCCGGTCCCCGAACTGCTCTCCGGCGCCACCAACCTGGGCTTCATGGTGCTGCCCAACTACCGCGCCTGGGTGGTGGTGGCCTCGGTCACCGTGTGCCTGGCCACCTGGTTCCTGATCGAACGCACACGGCTGGGCGCCTACCTTCGCGCCGGCACCGAAAACGCGAAGCTGGTGCAGGCCTTCGGCGTCAACGTCCCGCTGATGGTGATGCTGACCTATGGCGCCGGCGCTGCCCTCGCGGCCCTGGCCGGCGTGCTGGCCGCACCCATCATCCAGGTCACGCCGCTGATGGGCTCCAACCTGATCATCGTCGTGTTTGCCGTGGTGGTGATCGGCGGCATGGGCTCGATCCTGGGATCCATCATCACCGGCCTGCTGCTCGGTGTCATCGAGGGCCTGACACGGGTGTTCTATCCGGAAGCGTCGAACGTCGTGGTGTTCGTCATCATGGTGATCGTGCTGATGCTGCGTCCGGCCGGCCTGTTCGGCAAGGAAGCCTGAAACATGAACTCCATGGACAAAACCACGCGCATCACCTATGTCGTGCTGCTGGTCCTGATTCTGGCGGCGCCCATGCTCGGGCTGTACCCGGTGTTCCTGATGAAGCTGCTGTGCTTCGCCCTGTTTGCCTGCGCGTTCAACCTGCTGCTGGGCTTCACCGGGCTCCTGTCCTTCGGGCACGCGGCTTTCTTCGGCTTTGCCGCCTACGTCACCGGCTGGTCGATCAAGGCCCTGGGCTGGAGCCCGGAGCTGGGCATCCTGGCCGGGGGCATCGTCGCTGCCTTCCTGGGACTGCTGGTGGGGCTGGTGGCCATCCGTCGCCAGGGCATCTATTTCGCGATGATCACGCTGGCCATGGCGCAGATGGTGTTCTTCATCTGCCTGCAGGCGCCCTTCACCGGCGGCGAGGACGGACTGCAAGGCGTGCCCCGTGGCAAGCTGTTCGGGCTGCTGCCGCTGATGTCCGACACCACCATGTACTACGTCGTGGTGTCGGTGTTCGTCGCCTGCTTCCTGGCCATCTCGCGCATCGTCACCTCGCCGTTCGGGCAGGTGCTCAAGATGATCCGCGAAAACGAGCCGCGCGCGATCTCGCTGGGCTATGAGGTCGACAAGTACAAGCTGATGGCCTTCGTGCTGTCGGCCGCACTGGCGGGACTGGCCGGCGGCATGAAGACCGTGGTGATGGGTTTCGCGACCCTGACCGACGTGCACTGGTCGATGTCGGGCGAAGTGATCCTGATGAGTCTGTTGGGCGGCGTCGGCACCTTCTTCGGCCCGGTGTTCGGGGCCGGCATCGTGATCGCTCTGCAGAACATGCTGGCCGACAAGGTCGGGGCCTGGGTCACCGTGATCATCGGCGCCATCTTCGTGGTCTGCGTGCTGGCCTTCCGCAAGGGCGTGGTCGGCGAATTGCAGGCATACCTGGAGAGCCGCCGGGCGCGAGCCTGAGCCAGGCTGTCATCCAGGTGATCGGCCGAACGCCCGCCGGCCGTTAACCTGTGTGCCTTCCCAACGAAGGACGCCCAGCATGAACGATCTCTTTTCCCTCCAGGGCCGCACCGCCCTGGTCACCGGCGGCTCGCGCGGTATCGGCCGGATGATCGCGGCGGGCTTCTTGGCGCAAGGCGCCAGGGTCTACATTTCGTCGCGCAAGGCGGCCGTCTGCGACCAAACCGCGCGAGAGTTGTCGGCGCTGGGACCCTGCTTTTCGTTGCCGGCGGATGTATCCACTGTCGAGGGTGCGCGCGGCCTTGCGGCGGCTTATGCGGCTCAGGAGCCTGCGCTGGACATCCTGGTCAACAACGCCGGCGCCGCGTGGGGCGAGTCGTTCGACACCTTTCCCGAATCGGGGTGGGACAAGGTCGTGGACCTTAACCTCAAGTCCCCGTTTTTCCTGACTCAGGCGCTGCACCAGCAACTGCGCAACGCGGCCAAGGCCCGCCCTGCCAAAGTCATCAACGTGGCTTCGATCGACGGCGTATCGGTGAACCCGCAGGAAACCTACTCTTACGCCGCCAGCAAGGGCGGACTGATCCACCTGACCAGGCGCATGTCACTGCGCCTGGTGAAGGACAACATCGTGGTCAGCGGCATCGCTCCGGGGGCTTTCGCATCGCAGATGAACCGAGACGCGCGGGACCGTGGCGATGAAGTGGCGCGCCGCGTGCCGGCCGGGCGGATAGGCACCGACGAAGACATGGCTGGCGTGGCGATCTACCTTGCGTCTCGAGCCGGCGACTACGTCGTGGGCCAGACCATCGTGGTAGATGGGGGCGTAACGCTGGCTCGCGGCTAAGGCGGACTTGTCATTGCAAGCCTGACCCGCAATCCAGGGTCCCGGCTCAGACCCGGGATGAAGTCTCTTCGAGAGACCAGTTCTGCGGTCCGCGGCTCGCGATCTTGATCGCGCCGACCCGGTTGCCCAGTTCCGCGCATCGCGCCAGCGGCCAGCCCTGCTCCAGGCCATACAGCAGCGCGCCACGCCAGGCGTCGCCGCATCCTGTCGGGTCGACGATGGCGGCTGCCTTCACCGGCGGTACGATGGTCTTGGTCCCCGCCAGCCAGACTTCACAGCCAGCCGAGCCGAGGGTGACCACCAGTCCCTGAACCCGCCGCGAGATCTCGGCGCTGCTCCAGCCGGTGCGCTCGCTCAGCATCTTGCCCTCGTAGTCGTTCACCGTGACCCAGGTCGCCTGGTCGATGAAGGCCGCCAGCTCCTTGCCGTCGAACATCGGCAAGCCCTGCCCTGGGTCGAACACGAAGGGGATGCCGGCCGCGTGGAGTTGCTGTGCATGCTGCAACATTGCCTCCCGGCCATCGGGCGAGATGATGCCCAGGCGGATATCGGCGCGCGGCTCGATCCGCGTCTCGTGCGCCTGCATCATCGCCCCCGGATGAAAGGCGGTGATCTGGTTGTTGTCGCGGTCCGTCATGATCATCGCCTGGGCCGTGTAGGTGTCGCCCACCTCCCGCACAAACTGGGTGCCGATGCCCAGACCCTGCAACCTTGCCACGTACTCGGCGCCGTCATTGCCCACAGTGGCCATGGGGAGTGGCTCTCCCCCAAGCATCTTCAGCGCGTAAGCGATGTTGCCGGCGCAGCCGCCGAAATCCCGCCGCAGCTCCGGCACCAGGAAAGACACATTCAGGATGTGCAGTTGGTCCGGCAGAATCTGCTCCGCGAACCGGCCTTCAAAAGTCATGATGGTGTCGAAGGCCAGAGAGCCGCAAATCACGCAAGCCATTGGAGTTCTCGGGGTTAAGGATAAAAAGCCAGCAGCCGGTATCCGGCGATCCGGCCCCCATTGCCATTCGCAACGCCCAGGGCCAAGGAGCCCGACCATTCCGACGTGGCGGCGATGACGCCGGCGTTCGAGCCCAGCTCGGCCGGCATGAGTACCCGGCGCATCAGGGCCTGGTCCTGGCCGTCGGTCAGGGTCAGTTCGAGCGCCGGCATGGCCACTTCCATCGCGGCCTGATTCTTCAACGTCAGGTTGAGACGATAAGCGTCGCCACGCAATTTGCTGAAGGAAGAACTGTCGATCGAAATCGCGTCGATCTGGCGCGGCGCGCGAACACTGCAATTCAAGGGCTCGCACAACTTCGACAGCAGCGGCCGTAGCGCGGGGTCGGCGGCGGCCAGCCGGTCGCGCTCCTGGACGGCGAACTGCGCCAGCAGCAGCAGGCCCAGCGCGACGAGCGCCAGCAGCATGATCGCGCGGACCATGGGTTGGCTCCAGAAGGCCTTGCGGCGCGCCTGCCGGACAAAGTTGAGGTCGTGCACCTCGGGTTCCGGCTCGAGCTCGGGCTGGGGTTCCCGCTGCGCATCCAGCTTCGACTTCGATGTTGAGGCCGCTGGGGTGAGGGGTGGGGCCACCACGTGCAAATCTTCGGGTTGGGCAATGTCCTCGCGCCGCAGGGCGAACGGCTGATCCAGCGGATCCTCTGCCAGCGCCTTGGCTTGCGCGTCCAGGTCTGCCGAGTCCGGCGCCTGCGAGGGCACAGCCTCGCCGAATTCGGTAATCAGAGAGGAAGCGAATGACTCCGTCTCCGAGAAGACATCGCCCGCTGCCTGTGGTTGCGAATCGACCTTGATCGCGCTCGAACCCAGGCTGCTGACGTCGTCGGCTTGCAGGTTGGCGCTGGCGTCGAAGATTTCCGTGCAGTGGCCGCACCGCACCCAGCCTTCCGAGATCTTGAGTTGATCGGGCACGACTTTGAACATCGTCCCGCAGGCAGGGCAGCGCGTGATCAGGCTCATGAGCCAGCGATTGTAGCCAGCGGCCCCGCGCGCCCTTCAGTCCAGAGACGCCGTCATGAGCACCCAGCCCTCCTGCGTATCGGCCACCTCGAGGCGCGCATACGGCGCGTACGCGGCGCTGAGTTCAGCAGCCTGGCGTTCGAGGATGCCCGCCAACACCAGCGTGCCACCGGGCGCCACGAAGGAACACAGCAACGGCGCCAGCATCTTCAGCGGGGTAGCCAGGATGTTGGCCAGAACCCGTTGATACCGGCCGTTGGCCAGAGGCGGCAGCCCCGCGTCGAGCTGCACGCCGTTGGCTTGCGCATTGGCAATGGTGGCCTGCACCGCTGCGGGGTCGATGTCGACCGCATCGACCGGTCCGGCGCCGAAAAGCGCGGTAGCAATGGCGAGAATGCCCGAGCCGCAACCATAGTCCAGCACCCGCTCGCCCTGCTGCGGCTGGCTGGCGATCCACTGCAGGCACATGCGTGTGGTCGGATGCGTGCCGGTGCCGAACGCCAGGCCGGGGTCGAGCCGGATGATCCGCCGCGCCTGCGCTGGTGGGTCGTGCCAGGTTGGCACGATCCAGAAATCGGGCGTGATTTGAACCGGCGTGAATTGCGATTGCGTCAGCCGCACCCAGTCCTGGTCGGGCAGCTCCTGGATGCCCTCGAGTTCACAGCCCGCGAAGAAGTCCTGCGCCTGCAACAGGCTCGCGGCATCCTGCGCGGCGGCCCCGGTTGCGAACAACGCCTGCACGCGGGAACGCTGCCAGCCCTCCCTGGGCGGCGGCATCCCGGGTTCGCCGAACAGCGCCTGCTCGGCATCGGTCTGCGCATCCGCGTCCTCCACCGAAATGCTTAGCGCATCCAGCGCATCCAGCGCAGCGCTGACCGGCTCGACCTGCCCTTCAGGGCACCGCAGGCGCAACTCGAACATGAGACCGGGCTCAACGCTTGTGTTGGGACAACCACTGTTCAAGGTAGTGGATGTTGGTGCCGCCGTCCATGAACTTGGCGTCCACCATCAGTTCGCGGTGCAGCGCGATGTTGGTGTTGATGCCTTCCACGACGGTTTCCAGCAAGGCTGTCTGCATGCGAGCCAAAGCCTGGGCGCGGGTATCCGCGTGCACGACGATCTTTCCGATCATCGAGTCGTAGTAAGGGGGAACGAAGTAGTTGGTGTAGATATGCGAGTCGACGCGTACGCCCGGACCACCCGGTGCGTGCCACATCGTGATGCGGCCCGGCGAGGGGACAAACTTGTACGGGTCCTCCGCGTTCAGCCGGCACTCGATCGCATGACCCCGCAGCACGATGTCGCGCTGCGTGAAAGGCAGCTTGTCTCCAGCGGCCACCATGATCTGGGTCTTGACGATATCGACACCGCTGATGAGCTCGGTGACCGGGTGCTCCACCTGAACGCGCGTGTTCATCTCGATGAAATAGAACTCGCCGTTTTCGTACAGGAACTCGAAAGTGCCGGCCCCGCGATAGCCGATCCTCTTGCAGGCGGCAACGCATCGCTCGCCGATTTTTTCGATCAGCTTGCGCGCAATGCCCGGCGCCGGCGCCTCCTCGATCACCTTCTGATGCCTGCGCTGCATCGAGCAGTCGCGCTCGCCCAGGTAAACGGCGTTCTTGTGCTTGTCGCACAGGACCTGGATCTCGATGTGCCGCGGGTTCTGCAGGAACTTCTCCAGGTAGACCGCCGGGTTGCCGAACGCCGCGCCCGCTTCGGCTTTGGTCATCTGCACGGCTGCGATCAGCGCCGCCTCGGTGTGCACTACGCGCATCCCGCGGCCGCCACCGCCGCCCGCGGCCTTGATGATGATCGGATAACCCACCAGCTTGGCCGTACGCCGAATCAAAACGGGATCGTCCGGCAATTCGCCTTCCGAGCCGGGCACGCAGGGAACGCCCGCCTTGATCATCGCCTGCTTGGCGGAAACCTTGTCCCCCATGATCCGGATCGATTCGGGTGTGGGGCCGATGAACTGGAACCCGCTTTTTTCCACGCGCTCGGCGAAGTCGGCGTTTTCAGAAAGGAACCCATAGCCGGGGTGGATGGCCTCGGCGTCAGTGACTTCGGCTGCCGAGATGATGGCCGGCATGTTGAGGTAGCTCTGGGCCGACGCCGCCGGACCGATACAGACAGCCTCCTCCGCAAGCTTGACGTACTTGGCTTCGCGGTCGGCTTCCGAATAGACCATCACGGCCCGCACCCCAAGTTCGCGGCACGCCCGCTGAATACGAAGGGCGATCTCACCGCGATTGGCAACAAGGATCTTTTTGAACATGAACTGGGTGCGCGCCTATTCGATGACGAACAGAGGCTGCCCGTATTCCACGGCCTGGCCGTTCTCGCAAAGGATCTTGACGACGGTACCGCTCTTGTCCGCCTCGATCTCGTTGAGGATTTTCATCGCCTCGATGATGCAGATCGTCTCGCCTTCCTTGACCTGAGTGCCCGGCTCGACAAATGCCTTGGCGCCGGGGCTGGCGGAGCGATAGAACGTTCCCACCATGGGTGACTTGACGATATGGCCGGCCGCTACCTCTGCCGCTGGGTGCGAAGCGGCTACCGACGGCGAACCTTGTCCCGGCTGGGCAACGCCAACTACGGCGGCCGACGCAGGTTGCGGCACAATGGCGCCGCTGGCCTTGACGATCCTGACCTTGCCCTCTGCCTCAGTGATCTCCAGTTCGGAGACATTGGATTCCGAAACCAGGTCGATCAACGTCTTGAGTTTCCGTAAATCCATGTGCTCTCCAACGCGTACGAACGAAGAGGCGAATTTACAGTAAAATTCGCTTACACACCGGTTCTTCGCTGATTTTTAGTTTAAATATCGGCATCGTGACCGGACGCCTTTGCAAGAGTTGGCCGCTAGCCAAGCAATTTCCACTGAGCGAGTTCCCCCGCGCTGATGCGGCCCATTTTACGGCGCAAGACGTTGCCGCTCGCGCCAACCACCACGCTGAACGGCAAGCCACCCACCTGGTTGCCGAGTGCCTTGCTCATTTCGGTGCCGCCCAAGCCGGCCAAGCCGATCGGAAAGCTGACCGGCACACGCTCCAGGAATCTGCGCACCGCGCTCGGTTGATCAATCGCCAATCCGACCACTTGCCATCCGTTAGCCGCGTTTTGCCGAAAGAAGGCATCAAGCAACGGCATTTCGTCGACGCAAGGCGCGCACCAGGTGGCCCAGAAATTCAACAGCAATGGCCGGCCTCGCAGGGTTTGAAGCGCCAGTTTCGAACCGACCGGGGTATCGAAACTCTGGCGCCAGATATCTTCGGACAGGGCATCCGGCGCTGGCGCGGGGCGCCACTTCCACCAGGCCACACCCGCTCCGGCAAGCGCAGCCGCGGATCCGACCCCGGCGTACAAGAGCGCCCGACGCTGTGCGTTGGGCGGATTGGAGTCGTTCTGCGCTGGATTCATAGACTGCCATTCTCCAGCAAGGCGCGCACAGCCGCCAGGTCTCCGCGCGGCGCCCGCCCTTTCGAATCGGGTTTGAGCGCACCGCGAACATCGTCGTGGTCATAGATCATCAGGTGAATTCCGATGGCCTCGCCCAGGTCACCGCTGACGCTGGACAGGCTCAGCGCGTCCACGGCCTCGCCGTTGAAGCCGGCGACGGTGCGGGCTTCGTAGTCGACCCCCTTGTCGATCAACGCCATCTCGGCCGATTTGGGATCGTCGCAAAACAGCTGGATGTAGACATCGGATAGCCTGGTTGCAGTCCCGTGCCAGACCGCACCGCCCAGGTACGGACGAAACTGTGCCAGCCGCTCCATCCAGGTCAGGGCCAGTCGACGCAGTGCCGCGAGCTCCGGCGGCTGGGTGTCGGCGCAGAACAGCGCGATGTATTCACGCACCGATTCCTCGACCGCATTGTTGTCAGGTAGCGCACTGCGGCCGCTCAGGCCGAGCTGTTTCATTGCACGCCGCTTGGCCGGTCCGTATTCCAGCCCCTCTTCGACCACCATTCGGGCCGCGGTGGCCGCAATCTCCGACTTCATGCTGTCCATCGGAACATTCTGCATTGAGTGACGATGGCCTTGCTGCCAGGTAGCGGCGGAAGGCGAAAAGGAAGCGGTTCCCCGCACTTCCACCGGCAAATTCTGGAAAGTGAAACTGCGCGAGCGCTTTGCGAAATAGCGCCCGCCGATAATCCGGCGATGCACATCCATGTCCTAGGTATCTGCGGCACTTTCATGGGGGGCCTGGCCGCTTTGGCCCGCGAGGCCGGCCACAAAGTCACCGGCTGCGACTCGGGCGTCTATCCGCCGATGAGCGATCAATTGCGCGCGCTCGGCATCGAACTCGTCGAAGGGTTCGGCGCCGACCAGCTCGCCGTGAACCCCGACGTCTGGGTGGTGGGCAACGTGGTCTCGCGCGCGCGGCAACCCGATGGCACACCGCGGTATCCGCTGATGGAGGCGATCCTCGACGCCGGCTTGCCTTACACCAGCGGCCCGCAATGGCTGTCGGAGCAGGTCCTGCAAGGCCGCCACGTGCTGGCTGTCGCAGGCACGCACGGCAAGACGACGACGACCGCGATGCTGGCCTGGGTGCTGGAACAGGCCGGCCTTTCGCCCGGCTTCCTGGTGGGTGGCGTGCCCGAGAACTTCGGCATTTCGGCGCGACTGGGGCAGGGAAAATACTTTGTGATCGAGGCCGACGAGTACGACACCGCTTTCTTCGACAAGCGCAGCAAGTTCGTCCACTACCGGCCTCGCACCGCCGTGCTGAACAACCTCGAATTCGACCACGCGGACATTTTCGCTGACCTGGCTGCGATCGAGCGCCAGTTTCACCACCTCGTGCGCACCGTGCCTTCCACTGGCCGCATCGTGGTGAATGGCCTGGAAGAAAGTCTCGCGCGGGTGCTGCACCAGGGCTGCTGGAGCGAGGTCCGCAGCTTCGGCGCCGCCGTGAGCGACTTTTCAGCGCGGGGCGAGCCGCACAGCTTCGACGTACTGGAACGTGGTCAGCGACTAGGGCATGTGGAATGGGATTTGACCGGCGTGCACAACCAGCTCAATGCCTTGGCCGCCATAGCGGCGGCGCAGCACGTGGGCGTGACGCCCGCAGTCGCCGCCGACGCATTACTCGAGTTTCGCAACGTGAAGCGCCGCATGGAAGTACTTGGCACGGTCCGCGGCATCACGGTGTACGACGATTTCGCCCATCACCCAACCGCCATCCGCACCACGCTGGATGGCTTGCGCCGTAAGGTGGGCGCTCAAAGGATATTGGCGGTGTTCGAGCCACGCAGCAACACGATGAAATTAGGTGCGATGAAGGCGCAGTTGCCCTGGAGCCTGGAGGCAGCCGATCTGGCGTTTTGCCATGCCGGCGGCCTTGAATGGGATGCGGCCGAAGCGTTGGCGGCTATGGGCAAAAAAGCCCAGGTCATGCCGAATGTCGATGAACTGGTGCGGGGCGTGGTGCAAACCGCAGTGCCCGGTGACCACATCGTGTGCATGAGCAATGGGGGTTTCGGTGGTGTCCACCGGAAGCTCTTGCAGGCCCTCGCGCGCCTGTAGCGGCAACGGCTCATCTCGTGGCGCGTGGGTCTGCGTGCGCCAGGTGCTTGTGTTCGAGCGAGGCAGGCGCCGTGAGGTCGTGGTGAGCGCAGTCCTGGCGCGTTGGAGAGTTGGACGCCGGCTCGCCGACATGGAGTCCCGCGTCCCGCCGCCGCCGCAGCAGTGCCGCTTTGGCGGGCGTGGTGGTCACGGCACCTGCGTAGTAGAGGCAGGCGAGATCCAGCTCGAGGACCGCCAGCGGCAAGCCCGTGCGCCGGACCAAGGACTGGATTCCTGCCGGCTCCGCAGCCAGTTCCCGCAACAGCATGAGATGCGAGTCGTGCAGCCAACGCACCGGAACCTGCGGCACGCGGCGATAGAAAATCGTGCTGGCGCGGTAGTGGGGCGGGAGCATGTCGCGCTCGGTGCGCCGCACGTACGCCCACGCCAGCTCACCGGGCGTGCACGACACAAAATTCGGCGGCGTGTCGCGGGCCCCGACGGGCCGCTTGTACCAGCGGGCATCCCACAGGTCCAAGGGATGCATGCCGGGCGCCAGCGCCACCTTCCGGTCGTGCAGATCCAGCACGGCCAATAGCGAACCTCGGTGGATCACGTGATACACGTTCCGCCCCAACTCCATTTTTCGCTCGATCAGCTGTTTGCCCAGCACGAACTGGGAGCGCAGTGGTCGCAGCCAGGTATCGAATTGCAGCAGCGCCGCGTGCACGCTCGCGCTGGAATCCGGGTCGAAAGCACAACGCGGTTCAAAATCTGTGGCCATGGGCATGGCAAAAGCAATGGGCCTGTCGACGTCCCCGAGGTTCAGAGTCAAGGTGTGCTCGGTGGGCAGGCCCGGCGCCACCATCAGGTTTCCATTCGGCAGAACCCGCACCTTGGCGCCATTCACCCACCAGGCATCGGCATCGCCGAAAGCACAGACCCGCCAAAGCGGCAATGCGCCCGGTCGCGTAAGCCAGGCTTCAAGGGCGCCGCGCTGCGCCGGCGCGAAACCCGAGATCCCAAGCCACAGGACGGGATGCTCGACCCGACTATGACCGTCTACCTTGTGTGCTGTCACCCGATGCCGTCCATTCGTTCGCGCGCCCGCCGTTCATGTGTTCTGTCGCGCCAACGGGATTTTGTCACTTTTTGTCATGGACTCCCCGTCATTTTGCAGCGCCTCGGCTCACCGCGACCGGCGCAGCTTGACGGCTTCGGACAGCACATCCAGCACGTGCAGCGAGTCACCCCAGCCCAGGCACGCGTCAGTGATGCTCTTGCCGTATTCGAGGGAACTCGCGTCATCCTTGCCCGGAGTGAATTTCTGCGCCCCGGCGTTGAGATGGCTTTCCACCATCAGCCCGAATACGCAGCGCGATCCCTTGGCAATCTGGGAGGCGATCTCACGCGCCACGTCGATCTGCTTTTCATGCTGCTTGCTGCTGTTGGCGTGGCTGCAGTCCACCATCAGCGTCGCCGGCAGCCTGGCCGCTTCCAGTTCCTTGCAGGCGGCAGCGACGCTGACCGCATCGTAGTTGGGCGCCTTGCCACCGCGCAGAATCACGTGGCAGTCGCGGTTGCCGTTGGTCTGGACGACGGCGACTTGCCCGTTCTTATGCACCGACAGAAAGTGGTGGCCGCGCGCGGCGGCCTGGATTGCGTCGGTTGCGATGCGGATGTTCCCGTCAGTGCCGTTCTTGAAGCCGATCGGCGCCGACAGGCCGGAGGCCAATTCACGGTGCACCTGGCTTTCGGTCGTGCGCGCGCCGATCGCTCCCCAGGAGATCAAGTCGCCGATGTACTGGGGGGAGATCACATCGAGGAATTCGCTGCCTGCGGGTAAACCGAGCCGGTTGATCTCGATCAGCAACTGCCGGGCGATCCGCAGGCCCTCGTCGATTCGGAAGCTCTGGTCCAGGTACGGATCGTTGATCAGGCCCTTCCAGCCGACTGTCGTGCGCGGCTTTTCAAAATAGACGCGCATCACGACCTCCAGCGTGCCCTGGTGCTTCAGGCGCGCCTCCTTCAGGCGACGGGCGTAGTCCAGCGCGGCGGCAGGGTCATGGATGGAGCACGGGCCGATCACCACCAGCACGCGGTCGTCCTTGCCGCTCATGATGTTGTGGATGTTCTTGCGGGTGGTGGAGACCAGCCCCTCCACGGGAGTGCCCCGGATCGGGAAGAATCGGATCAGGTGTTCAGGAGGGGGCAGCACGGTGATGTCCTTGATGCGTTCGTCGTCGGTCTGGCTGGTCTTGTCGACGGGATGCGGATACCAGGTGTCGCCGCCGGCGGGGGTCTTGCTCATTCGTGTGCTCCTCTCGGTTCAAAAGAAAGTAAATTCGTCGATCGGGATAGGGGCCGATCATCGCTGATCGGGCCCCTCCCACACCACCCGGCGTGCGGGTCCGCACCGGGCGGTTCGAGAAGTTGAGGTCAGGAGAATTTCGGGACTCCCAGGCGG
>JBKJHN010000078.1:0-8448 GCA_046599015.1 Ramlibacter sp. | reverse complement strand
ATTCTCGACCAGGTGGAAAATGTGACCAAGCGGGTCGAACAGATGGTGGGCGAGGACAACCAGCGCCGGGTCGTCACCGCGCTGGACAACATCGGCACCGCCGCTGCCGATGCCAGCCAGCTGGCAAAGCGGCTGGATGCGACCGTCAGCACGCGAGTCGACCCCGCGCTGGCCGCGGCATCCACCACGCTGCGTTCAGTGCGGGAGAGCGCCGATCAGATCAGCAAGACGGCGGCGGACTTCAGCGCCACCGCGCGCCGGCTGAACGAAAAGGACGGTCCGATCGATCGGCTGGCGCAGGGCACCGACGCCCTGTCGCATGCGGCCGACTCGTTCAATTCGGCAACCTTGCCGCGCATCAATCGCGTCAGCGAGGAGACCTCGCGGGCGGTGCGTCAACTGGGACGCGCGGCCAACAACATCGGCGACAACCCACAGTCTCTCGTCTACGGGTCGGGGCCGGTGGCGCCCGGGCCAGGCGAGCCAGGATTTGTCGCCCCGGGAGTGGGCCAATGAAACGGCCCTTTGCCACACTCTGGTTCACATTGCTCCTGGCCGCGGGCGTCGCGGGCTGCGCCACCCCGGACAAGCCGGTGCGCGCCACCTTGTACGACCTGGGGCCGGGTGTGATCACCGCCGCCCAGGTCCCCGGCCCGGCGCTGCTGGCTCCTGTGGTCCTGGCGGCCGTCGAGTCTTCAGGCGCGCTGGATGGATCGGCCGTGCACTACCGTCTGGGCTATGCCGACACCCACCAGTTGCGGCCCTACGCCCAGGCCCGCTGGAGCGCGCCACCGCCGCAGCTGATCCGGCAGCGGCTGCGCGAGCAGCTGGCGCGTGGGCGGCCGGTGCTCGACCTGGGCGAAAGCGCGGCGTTATCGCGTAGCGCCGGTGGGATGCCGCGAGTGCTGCGCATCGAGCTTGAGGAATTCTCGCACTACTTCGAATCGCAGTCGCAAAGTTCAGGGCTGCTGCGGCTGCGGGTGACCCTGATGGAAAACACGCCTGCCGGTGAAAAGTTGATCGCGCAGCGGGCGGTGCTGGTGAGCCGGCCGGCGGCGACGCCCGACGCGCCAGGCGGCGTGCGCGCGCTGGCGGCCGCCACCGATGCCGCCGCCGACGAAATCGCGCAGTGGCTGGACCAGCCGCGCTGACCATCGCCTGTAGCCATGATTTCGAACCCAGCTATCGAACAATACCTGACGGCCCGGGGTCTCGAATTGCTCGGGCGCTGTGAACGGCTCTCCCAGAATCCAGAGCTGTTGACGATGTCGGCGCTGCTCAGTGACTTTACCCCGGCCGAAGCCGACCTGCTGGGCGCGAGCATGTTGCGCGTGGGAGCGCGCCCTGGACAGGTGCTGATCGAGGAAGGCGAATCCAGTGACTGGATGATGCTGCTGCTGCGCGGGACCGTCGATATCGGAAAGCGCAAGATCGGCGCCGCTGCCGACAGCGAAGAGCCGGGATACGTCACGCGGCTGGCCGTGCTCCGGGAGGGCGCCGTGATCGGCGAGATGTCGATGCTCGACGGCGAGCCGCGCTATGCCAGCTGCTGGGCCCTGAGCGAGGTGGAGGCCGCGGTACTGACGCGCTCCGCCGTTGCCCGCCTGATCAACCAGCACCCGGCCGTCGGCGCAAAGCTGCTGGTCAAGCTGACCCAGCTGCTGGCGCAGCGCTTGCGCAACACCAGCAGCCAGCTGGTCAAGGCCCTGCAAAAAGCCAACACCCAGAGCGTCAGTGCCCCAGGCCCAGGCCCGGGAACAGCTTGAGCAGTCCCACCGCCATGACCTCGACGGCCAACGCAGCCAGGATCAGGCCCATCAGGCGGGTCATCACGTTGATGCCGGTCTTGCCCAGCACGCGGGCGATCGGATCGGCCAGCGCGAAGCTCAGCGCCGTCGCCAACCCGATGACGACGCCGTAGCCCACCAACGCCGACATCTGCAGGAACGTCTGCGCCTGGTCGGCGTAGATCACCACCGTGGACATCGTCGCCGGGCCGGTCAAAAGCGGAATGGTCAGCGGCACCACGGCGATGCTGTCGCCCATGGCGGCTTTCTCCGCGCCCTCTTCCAGCTCGCGCGTCTGCGGCTTGGCCTCGGCCGGCTGCGCATTGAGCATGTTCATCGAGCTGATCAGAAGCAGCATGCCGCCGCCCACCTGGAAACTGGCCAGCGAAATGCCGAAGAACTCCAGGATCTGCAGGCCCAGCAACGCACTGGCCGCAATGACCAGGAAGGCGCTGATCGAGGCGGTGACGATCGTGCGGCGCCGCTGCGCGCGACTGAAGCCGTGAGTGTAGTGAATGAAGAAAGGCACGATGGCCAGTGGATTGACCACGGCCAGCAAAGTCACGAGCGGCTTGAAGTCCATGATCAGGGCCTGTTCACACCAGTTACCCCTGCTCTTTCAGGGAGGCTTCGAGTTCAGCTATTTCCTGGGGCGTCGCCGAAACTCGGCGGCGGAACATGCCGTAGCCCTCCATCGTGTCCATCAGCGGCCTCCCGAAACGTCGACCAGGGACATCGTGGTATAGCTGGCCTCGGGTGAGAGCAGCCAGACGATGACTTGCGCCACTTCGTCGGCACTTCCGCCGCGCTGCATCGGCACCAGGTGCTCGAGCTGGCGAACCCGGTCCGGTATGCCGCCGGATGCGTGGATTTCGGTATCGATCAACCCCGGCCTCACGGCGTTGACCCGGATGCCCTCGTTCGCCACCTCCTTGGCCAGCCCGAGGGTGAAGGTGTCGATCGCACCCTTGGCGGCGGCATAGTCCACGTACTGGCTGGGCGCGCCCAGCCGGGCGGCGGCACTGGACACATTGACGATGGCGCCGCCGCTGCCGCCATGGCGCGTGCTCATGCGCCGCACGGCCTCACGAGCGCAGAGGATGGAGCCGATCACATTGATGTCGAACATCCGCTTCAGGCGTGCCAGGCTCATCTCATCGACCCGGGCAGTAACGTCTATCACGCCGGCGTTGTTGACCAACGCGGTGAGGCGGCCCAACTGCGCGTCGATGGCCGCGAACATGGCCAGCACCTGGTCTTCATGCGCCACATCGGCAGCCAGCGCGATGGCCTGGCCCCCGGCGGAGCGGATTTCGCTCACGACGTCTTCCGCCGCCTCGGCGTTGGACGCGTAATTCACGGCGACCGCATAGCCTTTGCGCGCCGCCAGTAGTGCGGTGGCCGCGCCGATGCCGCGGCTGCCTCCGGTGACCAGTAGTACCTGCTGCAAAATGCGTCTCCTGCAAGAATGCCGTGGTTCGGCTACAAGCTTGTTCTCACCGCAATTAAAGCAAATCCCTAACCAGGAGATCCAGATGGGCAACTTCATTGACCTCAAGGCCGCTGACGGTTTCGTCTTCCCGGCCTATGTCGCAGCACCGGCCGGCCGGCCCAAAGCCGGGATCGTCGTGATCCAGGAAATTTTCGGCGTGAATTCACATATCCGCTCGGTGACGGATGGTTATGCGGCGCAAGGCTATCTGGCAGTGGCGCCGGCCACCTTCCACCGCGTCAAGCCAGGCGTCGACATAGGCTACACCCCCGATGACATGAGCGCGGGCATGGCGCTCAAGGCCGCCGTCGAAGTGCTGCCGGCTCCTGGCGTCATGCAGGACATCCAGGCGGCCATCGAGCACGCGTCCCAGGCGGGCAAGGTCGGCATCCTCGGCTTTTGCTGGGGCGGCCTGCTCACCTGGCGCTCGGCCTGCACGCTCGACGGCCTCAGCGCCGCCGTGCCGTATTACGGCGGGGGCATGACGACGCCCGATGAGATTGCCCGCCGGCCGAAGGTTCCGGCGCTCGCGCATTTTGGCGACCAGGACCATTGGATCTCTCTGGACAGCGTGGAAGCCTTCAAGAAAGCCCACCCCGAAGTGGAAGTTCATATCTACCAAGCGGACCACGGTTTCAACTGCGACCAGCGCGCCTCGTACAACGCCAACGCCGCCAGGCAGGCGCGCGAGCGCACCTTGGCTTTCCTTGCCAAACACGTGGGTTGACATGAGGGCCCAACGCGCCTTGCGCCGGCTCCTGCTGATGGGGGCGGCGGCCTTCGCGGGCGCAGCCGCGGCGGCCGACTACAGCGGGCCGCTATTCGATGCGCACCTGCACTACAACGAAGAAGCGCAGGCGCCGCATCCGCTCGCCGACGTGCTGGCGCGCATGCAGCGCAATGGGGTCAAGGCCATCATCGCCAATTCGCGCCCGAATGACGGTACCAAGGCACTCGCCGCTTCACCCCAGACCCGGGCAGCGGGGGTCACCGTGGTGCCGTTCGTGCGGTTGTATCGCAAACGCGCCGACTACGACAACTGGTTTCGCGATGATTCCATCTTCGACATGGTGCAGGCGGAATTGGCCCGCGGCACCGCCGCCGGCCCCTTTCGAGGGCTGGGCGAATTCCACTTGTACGACAGCGCCAATGCCAATGGCCCGGTAGCCCGCAAACTGATGGCGCTGGCCGAAGAAAAGGGTCTGGCTGTCCTGGCGCACGTCGACGATGTCGCGATCGACTTGCTGATGGCCAACACACCTTCCAGGGGCCAGAAATTGCGATTGATCTGGGCCCACACCGGAATCGGCGGCCCGCCGGCGGCACGGGTCGATCAACTGTTCGGCAAGTACCCGCTGCTCATGGGGGAACTCTCTTATCGGCCGGGGCTGACGTGCGAAAGCGGCAAGCTGTGTCCGGAGTGGCGCACGCTGCTGCTGAAGTACCCCGGGCGTTTCATGATCGGCTCCGACACCTGGGTCAACCAGCGCTGGCAGTCCTACGATGAACTGATGAAGGGGTATCGCGGCTGGCTCGGCCAACTGCCGGCGGACGTGGCGCGCCAGATCGCCTGGGACAATGGCGCGAGCCTGTTCGACATCAAATGATCCAGCTTCACTTCAACCGGGCACCGCCTCGGCCGGTGCGGTGCAAGTGAAGTCCCAGGCGGAACGCAAGGTCGCCGGCCTGCTGGAGCAGCTGGACGCCGAGCTCGCCCGTCACGGCGGGCCGCGGTTCGCCGGCGCTGCGTACACGGTGCTTGACGCTTACGTCTTCACCCTGTGCCGCTGGACTCGCAATTTCGCCAATCAGGCTCCCGCACGCAATCACAGCCACCTCGGCCCGTACCTGCAACGCATGCTGACGCGCCCCGCCGTGCAACGGGTGCTGGCCAATGAAGGGCTGACGCCGCCTTACGTTTAGCGTTGGTCATCGCGCCTGGACGATTGCCCGCTTTCCTCGCGGTAGGCCTCTTCGATCTGCTCCACCAGTGCCTCGGGACGGGTCGCCTCTTCAAGCGCTCGCACCTGCGGGTCGTCATCGACATGGACTCCCACCTTTTTGGCGATGCGCTCCAGCATCTGCAGCATCTTGGTGTTCTCCTGTTCGGACAGCAGGTTGATCTGCAGGTCCAGCTGGTTGCGCCGCTCACTGATGCGCATGTCGTAGTTCTGGCTGATCAGGATGAAGGTGGACAGGAAGATCGCCTCCAGCGAGACCACCAGGGTCAGGAAGGTGAATGGATAGGGATCGAAGATCTTGAACCAGGGCAAGCTGTTGTAGGCGATCCAGAGCGCGAACAGCACGACATGGATCCAGACAAAGGTCATGTGCCCGCAGAACCGGGCGATCGCGGCTGCCACCCGGTCGGCACCCGTGCGTCGGGCCATCGCCGCGTCTTCGAGCTGACGCATCGCCTGAACGTTCTGGCGCGTGACGTCCTCTCCGGTCTGGGCCTGACGGTAAGCCGTTTCGCCTTCGCCGCTGGCGCGGGCCGGACGGCGGTGATGGTTCATGCCAGCTCCTTTTACAGCGCTTGTTGCAGGACCAAAGCATTATCGGTCGCGGCACTGCCGCCCGTGTTGTCAAAAATACACCAGACCGCGTCGGGCACGCTCAGCGAGAGCGACGCGCTCCCGACTCAGGCCGTCCAGCGCATCAGCGTCACGAGCAGTACCAGGACGCCCAGGCCGAGGTTGATCGAGACCCAGCTGCGAATCTGCGCCAGCACGGCTCCACCAGTGGCCCACTCCGACGCCGCAACGGCCAGGCCGAGCCTCTTGTAGAGCACGAAACGGATGTGCATGAAGATTGCCACCATCGCGACGCCCAGTACCGCCATGATGGTCCAGGCCAGCGGCATCTCGAAGCTGCCACCCGACTGCACCACCTGCTTGGCCACGCGGCCCAGCATCCAGACACCGCTGGCCAGCGTCAGCAGCGAGGCCACAAGAACGGCTTGGAAAAAGCGGCCGAGCGCATCGTGCATCAGCCGCAAACGCACTGGCGGTTCGAGCTGGGCCACGGCCGGGCGAAGGAAGAAGTGCGCAAACACCATGCCACCGATCCACACAATGATGGACAGCACATGAATGGTCTTGAGGGTCGCGTAGATCATCGAAAGGCTCCGTTCACATTAAAACCCAGCATTCACTCGAGCCCCAGACCCATGCCGTCGGCATCAGGCCCGCAGTGCCGAATCATGCGCCACCTGCGGGCGCGGCCCGGGGCCGGAACCGCCACCGCGGCGGCGCAACATCGCAATCAGCAGGTGCAGGCCCGCGCCCAACAGGACAAGCAGCGCGCTGCCGAGGCCCCAGATCACCCAGGTGGCCACGGTCAGGCCGCCAGCCAGCGCCGGCGCGGCCTGCAGCAGACTCTCCAGAGCAGGGGCCAGGCCCGAAAGCAGCCAGGTCATCGCCTGCACGATTTCCGGCGGCACCCAGGGAACCAGCCACGCTGGCAGGCCAAGGCCCTCGACGCCCGATGCGGCGCCTGTCAACGCGCCTGCATTCGAGACCGCCCACACGGCGATGCCATGAAACGCCCAGGCTGCCAGCGACCAAAGCGCCAACAGAAGGAACACCACAAACCAGCTGAGTGCGTAGAACATGATCGACTCCACTTCGATGAACGACAACGAGCGCCAGTCTTGCGCAGTTCGGGCTTCGAATAAACCAGCATCGGCAAGAAGTAAACTTCTGTTTTTCCGATGTGAGGCCGGCATGCTCAACTACCGCCATCTGTACTACTTCTGGGTTGTCACCAAGGAAGGCGGCTTCGCCCGTGCCGCCGAACGGCTGGACATGGCGGTGCAGACCATCAGCGCGCAGGTGCGGGAACTCGAGAAGGCGCTGGGCCACCAGTTGCTCAAGCCCGCCGGCCGAGGCGTCGCGATGACCGAGGCAGGACAGGCCGCCTTCGCCCGCGCCGAGGAAATCTTCCATCTGGGCCAGCTGATCCCCGGCGAAGTGCGAGAGGCTGCCAGCGGCAAGGTCGCCCGTCTGGCCGTGGGCCTGTCGGACGGCATCTCCAAGCTGGCCGCGCATGCGCTGCTGGAGTCCGTGCTGGCCACCCCATCGTTGCGGCTGGTATGCCACGAAGGCGAATTCGAGCAACTCCTCGGTGAACTCGCGCTGCATCACCTGGACCTGGTACTGGCCGGGCAGCCACCACCGCGCAACTCGACACTTCGCCTGACGAGCGAACGGCTGGTCGAGTCGCCAGTGGAGTGGTACGGGCCCGCCGCCCATGTGCACAAGGCCGATGTGGATCAGTTCCCGCAATCGCTCAACCGTTTGCCCGTGCTGCTGCCGACCGGCCATTCGGCGCTGCGACCCACTCTGGAGCGCTGGTTCGAGGCTCAGGGCTTGCGGCCGAACATCGTCGGCGAGTTCGAAGACAGCGCGCTGCTCGCGGTGTTTGCTGCGCGGGGGCTGGGGGTGTTCCCGGTGAGCCGCCTTGGCGCGAGTGACGTGGGCCTGATGCAGGGACTGCGCTTGCTGGGGCACTGCGACGTGAAGGAAGAGATCCACGCCATCCGTTCACGCCGCGGGCAGCATCACCCGCTGGTGCTGCAGATCATCGCTGCGGCGCGCGCCTGAGCGCTACGGGGTCGCGGCCGGCGGCCACCTGCCAGGAAGCCTGGCGCGCCGCCAATCGTTGCGGCCGCAGGCGCCAAACGCCGAAGTCTGCGACCGAAGCCTCGTCTTGCGGCTCAGGTTTATCCGATGTTGGCGTTCTTAAAAATCTGCTTTTTCAAAAACGGCAGAAGCCTCAGATTCCATCTGTTCCTCAACCGATGGAGATCCCTGATGCAAGTTCTGTTCAAGTCCCGTCATCCGCAAGCCACTGAATTGCGCGATCTGACAGAGCGCCGCGTGCGCTTCGTGTTGCGGCGCCTGGCCTGGCTGGTGCCGCGCGCCGAGGTGCAAATGTCGGACGTGAACGGCCCCCGTGGCGGCGTCGACAAGCGCTGCCAGGTGGAACTGAGGACCGATGGCGCGGGGTCGGTGGTTGTCGCCTCCGTGGCAAACGACTGGCGCACCGCGCTGGACAACGCATTGGCCCGCGCCGCGCGGTTCCTCATGCGCACTTGGCGCCGCGGGAATGACCCCCGCCGTATGCGCCAACGTTTCATCGGCTACGAACGCTAAACCAAAACTCAGG
>JBKJHN010000076.1:0-45352 GCA_046599015.1 Ramlibacter sp. | reverse complement strand
CCATCAAGATCCGCGGGCTGCACCACAACGCCTATCGCTGCCGCGACTCGGAAGAGACACGGCGTTTCTACGAAGATTTCCTGGGGCTGCCGCTGGCCGAAACGCTGGAGATCGGCGAAACCAAAAGCGGCCGCCAGACCAGCACGCTGCACACCTTCTACCAGCTCGGCGACGGCTCCTTCCTGGCGTTCTTCGAGGCCCCCGACATGCCCTTCGAATTCAAGGTGCAGCATGATTTCGATCTGCACATCGCGCTGGAAGTCGACATGCCCACCCTGCACGAGATGTTTGCCAAGGGCAAGGCGGCTGGCCTGGAGACGCGGGGCATCTCGGACCACAAGTTCATTCACTCCATCTATTTCCGCGATCCCAATGGCTATGTGATCGAGCTGACGGCCAAATTGGCGGACCATGCCGAAGCCATGGATCCCACTCGAAATGGCGCGCGTAAAAAGCTCGATCGCTGGACCGGTGCCAAGCGGCAACCGACCCCCAGCCCGGCCTGAACCATCCGCAGCAAGGTGGTTGTCGCCCGGCTCGCGCGAGACCAGGAGCCTGACGGCGGTTTGGCCGAAGAGCCGTTCTTCCGCGCAGGATCCTCAGCGGCGCACCGAGAGCAGTTCGATCTCGAACTGCAGCGTGGCGTTGGGCGGTATCACTCCGCCTGCGCCGCGATCGCCATAGGCAATGGCCGGCGGGCAGGTGAGCCGTGCCTCGCCGCCCGGCTTCATCAACTGAACGCCCTCGGTCCAGCAGGGAATGACGCGATTGAGCGGAAACTCGGTCGGCTCGTTGCGCTTGTACGAGCTGTCGAACTCGCGCCCATCGGCCAAGGTGCCGCGATAGTGAACGCGCACGGTGTCCGAGGCGGCAGGCGACGCGCCGGAACCTTCCTTGAGCGACAGGTAGATCAAGCCGCTCTTGGTGGTCGTCGGGGCGGGCGCCTGTTGCGCGGACGCGAGGCAGGAAACGAGGGACAGCGCCGCGGCGCAAAACACGATACGCATTGAAGAACACTCCTTGGTTGGCCGGCTCAGTGTGACACCGGCGATGCGCCATTGCATCATGCTCGCCCGATCACCCGAAAAATCAGCGTCTCGCCACCATGGTGGGCCCCATCAGGGCAGCGCCCTTCAAGGGCAGGCGCAGCGAGAGTACTGCGGCGCCGAGCAACAAGGCTCCCGCCGCGCCGAACGAAACCCAGTGAGTGCCGAAGGTTTCGTAGCCCCAGCCGCCGAGCCATGAACTGATCGTTCCGCCGATTTGATGCCCCAGATAGGCCCAACCATACAAGATGCCCACCAGGCGCACGCCGTAAACGTCAGCCAGGATGGCGGACGACAGCGCGATACTGCCGGCCCAGACCAGGCCGCCGATGGCAGCCGCGACATACAGCTCCCAATGCGTGCCCACCAGCACCAGTGCAAAGAAGCCAAGCCCTCGTACGAAGTAGATTGCGGCCAGGATGTTCCGGCGCGGCAGAATGTCCGACCAACGCCCGAGCACCAGGGTGCCGAAGATGGCGACCAGGCCGATCAGCCCGATGCCGAAGGAACTGGTCGTGGCGTTGAAACCGTGGTCCATCAACATCGGCATGCCATGGGTTCCCAGCAGGTTCATGCTGAACCCGCAGGCGAACAGGCCCAGGACGATTTTTTGGAAAGGCGCCGTGCGTACCGCGGCGCCCAGATCGAGCGTCACGGACCCGGATGAGGGTTTGGCTTCAGCGGCCGCGATCTGCTCAGGCAGCAAGTCCGTGTGCAGCGGCGCTTTGTCGCGGATCACGAACCAGGCCAGGGGAATCGCGATGACCGTAAAGGCCGCGGCGAAGCCAAGCAGGGTAGCCTTCCAGCCGACCGATTCGATGGCAAGGGTCAGCACCGGCGTCATCACCGCAATACCCGCCATGGAGCCGGTGGACAGAAAGAACAGGGCCATGCCGCGGCGCCGCGAAAACCAGTGGCTGATGACAGGCGTGAGTGCGACCGGCCCGGTGAACGCCAGCCCGATCGACATCAGCACGCCGAAGGCCAGCCCGAAAGCGAAGGGGTCCCGCGCGTTGACTGTCCAGACGCAGGACACCACGACGAGGGCGGTGCCGGTCAGCAGCACGAAGCGGGTGCCATGGCGGCTGACCAGATGCGCAGCCAATGGCATGCCCAGGCCGTAGCACAACATGCCTATTGCCACGATGCCGGCCAGCAGGCTGCGGCTGAACCCCAGATCCGCGGCCATCGGCAGGAAGAACGGGCCTATGCCCAGGCGCAGACCCACCGTGAGCAAGGTGAGCAAGCTCGCCGCCGCCACGATGTTCCAGCCGAAATACCAGTTGCCGATGCGTTTTTCAGTCAATGAGGTCACCACGTGCAATGTCGGACGCGTCATGCGCCAACCGCCAATGTACGCTGCGCCATTCAGCTCGAAGGACTGGAGAGGCGTCCGCATGAGTTGCGCTAGCATGTGGCTGTACATGCATGATCAAACGCGCACGCCTTGGCGAACACGGGCCTGGCTCGCGCTCGTCGCGCTGAGCGCAGGCCTGATCTGGGCGGCCGCAACGGCTATGGCTCAGCCGGCCAGTGCAGTAGAAGCGCAGGCCCCGCAACCGCCCACGGACCTGTTCGGCAGCTTGCCCGAGCCGCCAACGGAGAATGTTCCCGCAGCGCCGGTGCTCGACCCCGAAAATCCGGACTACTCGCGGCTGCAGCAGCCGCAGGAAGCTTTTTCAACATTGCCCGCGGACCAGCGTGGCAAACCGGACTGGATGCGTGCGTTGCGCGAGAAGCTGATTCAGCCGCGCTCCAGCATCCTGGAGGGCCAGAGCTTACAGCCGCTCGAACTGGACATCCTCATGAAGAACACGGCGCAGATGCCGTACGTGAAGTTTTCGCACGAAGCCCATTCGCAGTGGCTGGACTGCAGCAACTGCCATGACGCGATCTTCGTTGCCAAGACCGGCGCCAACCCGATCGACATGGCGAGGATCTTGCGCGGCGAGTCGTGCGGGGTGTGCCACACCAAGGTGGCTTTCGCGGCGATGTACACGTGCGAGCGTTGCCACAGTGTTCCTCAGCCGGGTCAAAAGCCCTGGTGGTGAGGCCCGCGATGGCAAGGCCCGACTCACCCCTTCCCGTCGCGCCAGCGGGCGACCGCGGCGATGGCCTCGTCCAGCGACGCAATGACTTCGACCCCCTTGCCAGGCGTGGCCTTGCGCACCCCCGCGCCGCCCGCCCACAGCTGCGTAGCCGGCCGCAAGGCAGCACGAAGTTGCTCAAGCAAGGGGGAGATCTGACGCGCGGGGAATGCGATGGAGAACGACAGTGCCACCACATCGGCCCGGTGCGCGATGGCTGCCTGCGCAATCTCCAGCAGCGGCACCTGGGTGCCAAGGGAGATGCACTGCGCCCCTTCGAGCGAGAGCACGGCCTCCACCATCAGCAGCCCCATCGCGTGCGGCTCGTTGGGCACCGTGGTGAGAAGAACTCTGGGTTCGTGGCCACCCGGCACCGCGGCGACGGCTTGCCGCAGCACGCGCGCGGTGAGTTCCGTGAACAGGTGTTCCTCGAAGATGTGCAGCCGGCCTTCCTGCCACTCAAGACCGATCTTCATCGTCAATGGCGCCACGGTGTCCTGGACAAAAAAGCGTAACCCTTGCCGGGCCAGACGTTGCTGCAGGGCCTGCACATAGCTTGCGGCCTCGTGCTCGCAGACCAGCTTCATCAGGTTGTCCAGCCCATCGGACGCCTCGGGAGGGCTCGCGGCACTGGCGCGGAGTCGAAGGGGCGATAGTGCCTCCAGTTCCTCGGGTGTAGCGGACAGCAGCCGTCCGGGGCGGTGGCCCTGGTCCATCAGGCGTTTGATCAGCCGAAGCCGCTGGACCTGATCTGCAGCGTAGAGCCTTTCGCCGTTAAGGTCGCGCTCAGGAGTCGGAAAGCCATAGCGGCGCTCCCACACCCGCAGAACATCCTTGGAGACCCCGACATCGCGCTCGACAGTAGCGATGCTAAATAGAGTTTGTTTCATTTGTCCTAGACAAAGTGTTGACAGCAACGTTTTCAACGCTTATGCTACCGCCAACAACTGAATTGTCCAAGACAAATTGAGTTGCCAAACCCCAAGTTTCAAACCCACACCCCAAGGAGCTTTCCATGAAAAAAGTATTTGCCATCGCCGCCCTCGCCTTCGCTGCCACGGCCGTTCAGGCCAAGGACATCGTCGACACCGCCGTGTCTGCCGGTGACTTCAAAACCCTGGCCGTCGCCCTGGAAAAGGCCGGACTGATCGACACGTTCAAAGGCAAGGGCCCGTTCACCGTTTTCGCGCCCACGGACGCCGCGTTCGCCAAAGTGCCCAAGGCGGACCTGGACGCGCTGCTCGCCGACAAGGCCAAACTCGTCGCAGTGCTGACCTATCACGTGGTGCCCGGCAATGTGATGGCCAAGGACGTCAAGGCCGGCCAGATCAAAACCGTGCAAGGCAGCAACTTGACCTTGTCCACCCAGGGCGGCGTCAAGGTCGACAATGCCAACGTCATCAAGACCGACATCGTCGCCGACAACGGCGTGATCCACGTCATCGACAGCGTGGTGCTGCCGAAGTAAGAGCGATCCATACGGCGCGGACAAACGCCAGCCGCAAGCACGGCGTTTGCAGCGGCCGAGCCACTGGCACAATCAATCGACATGAGTTCCATGACCCCGTGGAGGCAGATCCAGGCCGGCGCCCTCGAAATCGCCTACTGCGAGTTCGGGCCCGCCGCCGGCCCGCCCGTGTTCTTGATGCACGGCTTCCCTTACGACGTCCACTCCTATGCCGAGGTCGCCCCGATCCTCGGCACAGCGGGCTGCCGCGTCATCGTTCCGTACCTGCGCGGCTTCGGCCCGACCCGATTTCTAAGCGACGCCACGCAGCGCTCGGGTGAGCAGGCGGCACTGGGCGCCGACCTGCTGGCGCTCATGGATGCGCTGGACGTACCACGTGCGGTGCTGGCCGGTTACGACTGGGGCGGGCGCGCGGCCTGCGTGGTGGCGGCACTGTGGCCCGAACGCTGCGCCGGACTGGTTTCTTTCAACAGCTACAACATCCAGAACATCGCTCGCGCCATGGAGCCGGACACGCCGGACAACGAGCAGCGCCTTTGGTACCAGTACTACTTCCACAGTGAGCGCGGTCGCGCCGGTTTGGCCAAGGACCGGCGGGCCGTCACCCGGCTGCTCTGGAAACTCTGGTCACCGACCTGGGCCTTCGACGAAGCAACCTTCGCGCGCAGCGCACCCGCCTTCGACAATCCGGACTTCGTCGACGTGGTGATCCAGTCGTACCGGCATCGATTCGGCCTGGTGGCGGGCGACCCTGCTTATACGCAGATCGAGCAGAAGCTGGCAGCGCAGCCGGCGATCCCGGTGCCCGCGATCACTTTCGATGGCGCGGATGACGGTGTGCGGCCGCCCGCCGATGCTGCGGCCCATGGCCGCCTGTTCACCGGCTTGCGTTCGCACCGCGTCGTGCCGGGCGTCGGCCACAACATGCCGCAGGAAGTGCCACGGGTGTTCTCCGATGCGGTACTGGAACTGACGCCGGGGCGTCGGCCGTAGCTGGCCGGTTCAACGGCTGCAGGTGCGGATGCCGAACATCGTGTAGAGCGGGCACCAGCCTGCCAGCCCGGTGGCCAGAGGCACGAGACCGATCAGGCCGAACCATTTCTGGTCGCCGGGCAGCACGAAAAACAGGCTGAACAGGCCGGCTGACAAGGCGAGACGAATCAGGCGGTCCGCGGTTCCGACGTTTGCATTCATGATTTGCTTTCTGGTTTGATGAGGCAAGGCCAAGAGTACGCATGCCACCGCCCCAGGTCGGTGACCCAGGTTACACACAGCCGCGAAAGAATTGCGCTTAGCGCGCAGCAGCAAGCTTGCGCAGCTGTTCGGGCACAAGTACGTCGATTCGCCCACGTGCAAGAGCCAGGATGCCCTGACGCGCCAATTCATCCAGGACACGGCTGATCATTTCCCGCACTGTCCCAAGCTCGTCGGCGAGTTGCTGGTGGGTGATGGATATCCGGCCTCCGTCAGCCCCCGCGTGCCCCAGCAACGCCGCGGCAAGCCGCACATCCAGCTGCAACGACGTCACCTCTTCCACCAGTTGCATGACGCTCACCAGACGCTCGCCCAACAGCCGGAACACGGCTGTCCTGAAAGGTGGCACGGTGGCCGTCCATTCATCGAACATGGCGGGCGGCATCACCAGCATGCGGGACGCTTGCGCGGCGACACCGCAAGCCGGGTATACGCCGCCGCCCAGCAGGCACCCCAGGGAGAGAATGCACGGCTCACTCGGACCCACGCGATAGAGCTCGATGCTGCGGCCATTCGCGAGAGGCCGGAAGACGCGCACCGACCCAGCCAACAGCAGCGGGAAGCCGGCACAGCGGGCACTGTCATCGAACACCGTCTCGCCGGCGCTTCGTTCATAGACGGGCAATCGAGCGAGCTCGCGCAACAGATGCTCCGGCAAGCTCATCTGCAGCGATGACAGCATCGCGGAGATGGTTCCGGCGATTGCGGGTGCGGCTATTGCCATGACTGACTGCTGCTCTTCATGATGCTCAATGACTTTAACCGATGCAATTGAGCAGCGCGGTCCACGAAGCGCGCAATCTCGCTCGGCATTGAAAGTGCACTACGCCGCTCATCCATTCTGTCTGACAGGCAGTGTCAGGAATACGGCGTCAATTGAAGAGCCAGCAGACTACATCGCTAAATTCCAGTTTCAGCAACATTCGTTGCATGAAGATTCTCAACCTCATTTACGTCATGGTCGCGCAAGCGTTTTACAGCTGGGCGATGCGCGAGATCAATCCCATGCACCCGGACGTGCCTCGCATCATGCTGCGCAAACAAGAGCTTGACGACAAGGCGCGGCGGATCTTCGCCTGAAGGCACAATTCGAAGACACTCTGCCGCAGACGGTGGCAACCGAACCCATCCTCGCGTCGCCGCAACCCAGCCAGTTCAAGAAAGTGCGGTGCGCCTCATGGTCCACCGCGTCGCTCCAGCCACGTGACGGGTGAGAGCAGACGAAGACCGCCAGGATCTGCGTGACCGGTGGAGCGTTTAGGTCGGCTGGGACCTGGGTGTTGCGGGCCATGGTGGAGTCATGCTGCCGTGTTGGGGGTTGAAAGACATGGCGCGTCCTGCCTTGCGCCAGGTCAAGCGCGCCGAAGAACAGCGTCAGGAGTCATGCGCGCCCAGGTCGCCGGCCACGTCGGCGATCGAGCCGCCGGCTTCGTCGAGCCGGCGACGCGCCTGACCGGCATCGAGCGACAGCTTCGACATCACCATCGCCGTCTTCACATGCCCGCCCGATTCATTCAACAGCCGTGACGCTTCCTTGCGCGTCACGCCGAGCGTGTCCATCAAAATCCGCTCTCCGCGATCCTGCAGTTTCTGGCAGGTGACCTGGAGATCCACCATCAGGTTGCCATAGACCTTGCCGGTTTTCACCATCGCAGCGGTGCTGATGGTGTTGAGCACGATCTTGGTCGCGGTGCCGGCCTTCATGCGGGTAGAGCCTGTGATGACTTCCGGACCGACCAGCGGCGCGATCACGACGTCGTGCGATCGGATCAGTTGCTCCGATGGATAAGTGCACAAAAGAAAGCCGGTGCGCGCGCCGCGTTCGCGGGCGCGTTCGAGAGCGCCGTGCACGAACGGTGTGGTTCCGGAACTGCTAATACCCAGGACGAAGTCGCTCTTGCCGATGTTCTTGTCGTCGATCGCGCTCGCGCCTTGCCCGGCGTGATCTTCCGCGCCTTCCTGTGATCGCACCAGCGCCTCCAGGCCGCCGGCGATGATGCCCTGCACCATCTCCGGGTCGGTCCCGTAGGTGGGCGGCATTTCCGAGGCGTCAAGAACTCCGAGCCGGCCAGAAGTCCCGGCGCCAACGTAGATCAGGCGCCCGCCATTTTGCAGGCAGTCCACCACCAAGTCGATCGCCCTGGCAATCTGCTGACGCTCCTCGCCCACTGCCGCAGCGACCATCCGGTCCTCGGCGTTGATGAGTTCCACGATTTCGCTGGTGGAGAGCTGATCGATCCGCGTGCTGCGCGGATTGCGTTGCTCGGTCAGGCGTGGGTCGGCAGGCCGGACTGGGCTGCGGGATTTCCGCGCGGGCTTCATCATGGATCGCGAAGGGTCGAGTTTCATGGTTGCTCGACCCTCATGATGCACGTTTGTCGAACTGCTTGTCGCCCGGGGAACAGCCGGTCGCAACACCGAGAACGGCTTCCCGCTTCCCATAATCGGGAAGGAATTCCCGGCTATGCGGCCCAATACGCCGCGATATAGCCGTTACCTGAGCTTGGCCAACGCGTCCTTGGCAGTCTGATTGGCTTCGTTCGCCGCCTGCAGGGCGCGCGGAGTATCGGACGCCTGACGATTTCGGGCTTCTGCCGCCAAGGTATCGATGCGCGCCACGGTAGCGGAACTGTCGGCGTTCTTCTCCTTGCTGAGCCGCACTACGGCATCGCGCAGCAGCGAAGATGATTTCAGAATGCGATCGACTTCTGCCCGCTCCGCCGCGGCACCGCCGGCCACACCCCCGCTTCGGCGGGCGCACTGGACGACATCTGCGTCGGAGTCTGCATCGATTGCAGTGCGAGTTTGGTGGCCTCAAAGGCTTGGTCGAGCAAGCCCTGAGCAGCGGTGATATTCCCGCCCCGCAGGGTTTCGGCCTGACGCAGGCGCGACTCGATGTCGTCGATCGCGGCGTCTTTGCCGGCGGACTTTTCCTGATTCTGCCGTTTCAGCGCCGCCGCCATCGCCTTGGCACTCATCATCCGGTTATCAAACGCAGCCAAGCGGCGCACCGTGTCCTGTTCGCCACTTGCCGCAGCAGCCGCCGCCGCGGCACCAGAAGGTCCGGAGTATCCCTTGCCCGCTTTCATGGTGACCAGGGTCCGCGACAGCAGCGCGTAACCTTCGTCGAGAATCAACCGCGCGGCGTCGTACTCGCCCACCGCAGCGAGTTCCTCGGCTTCCTTCTGACGCGCCGCCACCTTGGTGATCGCCGCCTTCACCTCGGCGCGGTCGGCACCTGCGTCACGCGCCAGTGCTGAACTCAGCGCCTTGACCGAAGCGAGGCGACTTTCGAATTGCGCCTTGCGCGCGGCGTGATCCGCGGCGCCAACAGCAAAAGGCAGCGCAGCCAAAAAGGCAAGAATGAAGGCCCTCACAAGCCCTTGTTTGGTAGTGGTTTGAAAAGACAATGTGTGATTCCTTTGCTGTAGTTAACCGGGTTACACGGTTAACATTTAGCAATAATCGTACCGTCATCACCCCACCAAAACCTTGTTCTTTGTCTGCCGGCTCTGCAGCTTCACTCAAGCCCGGCGGCAAAAAGTTCCTCGACCAGAGCCTTGAACCAGCGGTTGCCGCCATCGGCCTCGTAGCGCCGGCTCCAGTGCAGCGAGACAGTGAAGTCGCGGTGCGGAAAATCGGGCTCGACAATGGTGTAGCCCCCCTCGAAGCCCCGGGCGATATTGCGCGGCATCACGGCCGCAAGGTCGGTGGCTTTGACGATGGACGGCAGCACCATGAAATGCTCCGTGACCAACCGCAGCCGGTTCTCCAGCTGCAGCAGCTGCACGATGCGCAGCGTATCGGAGTGCGTGCGCACAGCGACGAAGTCCAGCTCACGAAGCGCGGCAAGCAGCGCTTTCCCGGTACGCCGCTTGCGCGTGAAGGGATGCCCTTGGCGCAGCAGCACAACGTAGCGGTCGTTCAGCAGTTTCACCCGCTCGGTGTCCTTGACCATCGGCAGAAAGCCGAAGGCGAAGTCGACCCGGCCGCTGTCCAGGGACTCGGCGATCCGATCGCGGGCAAGCGGCAGCGTCTCGACGCGCACCCCCGGTGCGCGTTCTCGCAGCGCGACCATCAGTTCGGGCAGGAAGCGGCCCTCGCCGATGTCGCTCATGTGCAGGTGAAATTTCCGGTTTGTCGTGGCCGGATCGAACCCGGCGGACTCGCCGAGCGCCTGCTCGAGAATGGCAAGCGCCTGGCGCACCGGTTCGGCCAGCCGTTTGGCTTTTGGCGTGGGCTGCACGCCGCCCCCGGTCCGCATGAACAGCGGGTCGTTTACCAGCGTGCGCAGCCGCGTCAGCCCCTGGCTGGCCGCCGGCTGAGTCAGGTCGAGCATCTCGGCGGCGCGGCTGACGTTGCGCGCTCGGTACACGGCGTCAAACAGCCTCAGCAGGTTCAGGTCGATGTCGTTGATATGCATTGATCTGATATCGCTTAGTCGGCTTATTGTATTGATTGATATCGAGCGCCGGGCGACACTGCGCGGTTCACCTGGAGCGCAGTACTTGGAAGTTTCATTCAGCAAGGAAATCGAATCGCTGCGCCTGGGCGCCGGCGAGACCTTTCATGGTGAAGGCATCCTCGCCATCACCAAGGCACTCTTGCAGTCAGGGGTGTCGTATGTCGGTGGCTACCAAGGTGCGCCGGTTTCCCACCTGCTCGACGTGATGGTGCAGGCCCGGCCCTACATGGACGAACTTGGCGTGCATGTCGAGGCTTGCGCCAACGAAGCATCGGCCGCGGCGATGCTGGGCGCGTCCATCCACTATCCGCTGCGCGGTGCCGTGACGTGGAAGTCGATCGTCGGCACCAACGTGGCCTCGGACGCGTTGTCCAACCTGTCATCGCCAGGCGTAAAAGGCGGCGCACTGATCGTGGTCGGGGAGGACTACGGCGAGGGTGCGTCGGTGATCCAGGAGCGCACGCACGCCTACGCACTGAAATCGTCGATGTGTTTGCTGGATCCGCGGCCCGACCTGGGCGTGATGGTGCGGATGGTCGAGGAAGGTTTCCGCCTCTCCGAGACGTCCAACATGCCATGCATCCTGGAACTGCGCATCCGGGCCTGCCACGTGCGCGGCAGCTTCGAGGCCAAGGACAACGTGTCGCCCCTCGTGTCCACCCGCGCGCTGATGGAGAACCCGGCCGCCTTCGATTACATGCGGCTGGCGCATCCGCCGGTGACCTTCCGCCATGAAAAGCTGAAGGGCGAGGAGCGCATCCCGGCCGCCCGCCGCTACATCGCGGAGCACGCCCTGAATGAACTGATGCCCGGCAAAAGCGAAGACCTGGGCATCATCGTGCAGGGTGGTCTGTACAACACGCTGATCCGCAGTCTGCAGCAGCTGGGTTTGGCCGACGCGTTCGGCGCCAGCGACATTCCGCTGCTGGTGTTGAACGTCACTTATCCGCTCGTGCCGGAACAAGTCGCCCACTTCTGCGCCGGCAAGCGCGGTGTGATCGTGGTCGAGGAGGGGCAACCGGAATACATCGAGCAGGAGATCGCCACGCTGCTGCGGCGGCGCGATATCCAGACGCGGCTGCACGGCAAGGACCTGCTGCCGGCGGCGGGCGAATACGGGGTGGAGGTTGTGACCCAGGGGCTGCTCGATTTTGTCGAACGGTATCTTGCTCCTCTCCCTCCCCCTCTGGGTTGTCTTCCCCCTCCCCCTTTGGGGGAGGGTTGGGGTGGGGGCAGCGCCGTCCATTCATCAGCACCCCCACCCCCGCCCTCACCCAGAGGGGGAGGGAGTAATGCCAATACCGCGCGCCAGTGGCTCACCGCCAATCGCGACCGCCGTTCCGCCGTTGCGGCGGCGCTTGACAAGCCGCTGCCGGCTCGCCCACCCAGCTTTTGCATCGGCTGCCCCGAGCGGCCGGTGTTCTCTGCGTTGAAGCTGGCGCAGCAGGACATCGGGCCGGTGCACATCGCGGCCGACATTGGGTGCCACTCATTCGGAACCTTCGAGCCGTTCTCCATGGGCCATTCCATCCTCGGCTACGGAATGAGCCTGGCCAGCCGCGCCGGCGTCTCACCCATGATGCAACGGCGCACGCTGTCGATCATGGGCGACGGCGGCTTCTGGCACAACGGCTTGCTCACCGGCGTGCAGAGCGCGCTCTTCAACCACGACGATGCCGTTCTGCTGATCTTCAAGAACGGCTACTCGTCGGCCACCGGAACCCAGAACCTGATCTCCACGCCGGGTGATGCGGCCAAGCAGATGGCCACCGACAAGATGGAGAGCCTGACCCACACCAACACCACGATCGAATCCACGTTGCGCGGCCTCGGCGTGCAATGGCTGCGCACCGTGCACACCTACCGCGTGGAAAAGATGCGCGAGACATTGAAGGACGCGTTTACCAGCGACTTCAACGGGCTGAAAGTGATCGTCGCCGAAGGCGAATGCCAGCTTGAACGACAGCGCCGGATCAAGCCGTGGATCGCCAATCTGCTCAAGACCGGCAAGCGCGTGGTGCGCGTGAAATACGGTGTCGACGAAGATGTCTGCAACGGCGACCACGCCTGCATCCGCCTGTCCGGCTGCAGCACGCTCACGATCAAGGACAACCCCGATCCGCTCAAGGTGGATCCGGTGGCGGTGGTGATTGACGGCTGCGTCGGCTGCGGCCTGTGCGGCGAGAACGCGCACGCGGCCACGCTGTGTCCCTCGTTTTACCGCGCGGAGGTCATCCAGAATCCCAAGTGGCACGAGCGGCTGGTGGCCGCCCTGCGCGGTGGCGCCGTGAATGCATTGCGGCGTGCATGACATGAACCAGGCTCCGACTTCACTGCTCATTTGCGCGCTCGGCGGCGAGGGCGGCGGTGTGCTGACCGAATGGCTGGTCGACACCGCACGGCATGCCGGTTACGCGGCCCAGAGCACGTCGATTCCGGGCGTGGCGCAGCGCACCGGCGCGACCACCTACTACCTGGAGGTATTCCCGGTGCCGCTGTCGCAATTGGGCGGCAAACAGCCGGTTTTCAGCCTCAATCCGGTTCCGGGCGCGCTGGATGCGATGGTGTCATCCGAGCTGCTGGAGACGACGCGGCAGATCGGCAATGGCATGAGCTCCCCCGAGCGCACGCTGGTGATCAGCTCGACGAGCCGCACCTTGACGACGCAGGAAAGAATGCAGTTGGGCGATGGCCGCGCCGACAACGCCGAGCTGTTGAAGGTCGTCGCGCAGTTCAGCCGCGAGCATCTTGTCTTTGACATGGGTGCAGTGGCGAAAGAGGTGGGCACTGTCGTCAGCGCGGTGATGATGGGCGCGATCGCGGGCAGCAAGCTGTTCCCGTTCGGGCGGGAAGATTATGAAGCTGTGGTTCGTGCCAGCGGCGGAAAGTCGGCGGAAGCGAGCCTGCGTGGGTTTGCGAAAGGGTTCGAGTGGGTGGCCGGCGGGGCTCTCGCGTCTGACTGTCATCCCGGACCGGTCAAGTTCGCAACGACAGACACTGGCGTGCCCGCAACGACAATACTGGCGGGCTTTCCTCCCCAAGTCCGCGACATGCTCGTTCTGGGCCATGCGCGCATGCTGGAATACCAGGGCCGCAGCTACGCGGATCTGTACCTGCGGCGCCTGCAGTCTGTCCTCGACGCCGAACGCGCAGCCGACCCGGGCGGGGCGCATGGATTTTCGATCACCCGCGAAATGGCGCGCTGGCTGGCGCTGTGGATGGCGTTCGACGACATCGTGCGGGTTGCCGACCTGAAGAGCCGCGAAGCGCGCTGGCAGCGCGTGAGAAACGAAGTCAAGGCGACCGACGACGACCTGCTGCGCGTCTACGACCTCTTCAAGCCCGGTGTTCCTGAAATCGCCGCGTTGCTGCCGCGCTCCATGGCGTCGCGCCTCATCGGCTGGGACCGCAAGCGCATCGCCCGTGGCAAGCAGCCGTGGGCCCTGCCGCTGAAGATCGGCACCCACAGCATCTTCGGGATGCTGGCCTTGCGTGCGCTGGCCGGCATGCGATGGCTGCGCGTGCGCGGCAGCCGCTACGCCAGCGAGCAATCGATGATTGAAAAGTGGCTGGCGGGCGTGGTGACAGGCACGCGCCGCGATTGGGACCTCGGCCACGAGGTCGCATTATGTGGACGCCTGATCAAAGGCTATGGGGCGACCAACGAACGCGGCAAGGAAAATCTGCTGCATGTGTTGGACCATCTGTCCCTGGGCCCCTCGCCGCACCAGTGCTCGCAGGCCATCGCAGCGGCACGGCAAGCCGCTCTGGCCGACGACGCCGGCAAGGCGCTCGACGCGGCTCTTGTGCAGCATGGTGCCCCGCCGCGGCCAGTCAAGGAACAGCCGATCCGCTTTGTGCGCAAGCCCAAGACACTGAGTTCGAGAACTCCCGCATGATGACGACACTGCGAAAAAGGAAACAACAATGAAGCTCCATCCATCCCGGCCCTGGATTCTGTTGGCCTGCGCCCTTATCGCGCTCGGCCTCGCCGCACCGGCCGTCTTCGCCCAGGCCTGGCCCGCCAAACCCGTGAAGATCGTCGTCAACTTCCCGCCCGGCGGCGCGGCCGACCAGTTGGCGCGCGCCATCGGTGTGCCGCTTCAGGAAACACTGGGCCAGCCGGTCGTCGTGGAGAACCGGGCCGGCGCCAACGGCAACATCGGCGGTGAAGTGGTGGCCAAGGCGCCGCCCGACGGCTACACGCTCCTCATGAGCTCGGGCGGCATGGTGTCAGTCAATCCGCATATCTATCCTCGCATGTCCTTCGACCCGGCCAAGGACCTGGTGCCGGTGGCATCGGTCGCGCGGGTCCTGGTGTTCCTGGTGGTCAAGCCTTCGATTCCCGCCAACAACATCAAGGAGTTCATCAGCTACGTCAAGGTCAATCCAGGCAAGCTCTCGTACGGATCACCCGGTACCGGCAGCTCCCCCCACCTCGCCGCCGAGATGTTCAAGAGCCAGGCCGGCTTGTTTGCGGTGCACGTGCCGTACCGTGGCGCGGCTCCGGCGCTGCAGGATTTGCTGGCGGGGCAACTGGACTTCTACTTCGACCCGGGCATTGGTCTGCAGCAGGTGAAGGCAGGCAGGCTCAGACTGCTTGCTGTCGGCAGCCCGAAACGTTCGCCGCTGTTTCCCGACGTTCCCACGCTCGACGAAGCGGGCCTCAAGGGCTTCGATGCCGACACCGTGTTCGGTTTTTACGCGCCAGCGGGAACTCCGGCGGACGTCGTGACGCGACTCAACCGCGAGATCAATCGCATCCTGGGCATGCAGGCAGTCGCGGACCGGATCCTCGCGATGGGCGGTGAAGCCTTGCCGCTGACACCAACGCAGTTCGGCGCCAAGGCCACGGAAGACTCCCGCCGTTTCAGCGCCATCATCAAGGAACGAAAGATCCTCGCGGACTGATCGCTCTGACCAGGCGCCGCGCCTCAGCCCTGCGGATCGAGCCGGCGCACGAATGACAGGCGCTGCGAAGGCGTGAAACCGATGCGCTGGAAAAATCCGAGCAAGCCGAGGTCGTTGGAAGCAACGACGGTCTCCACCCGTTCGATCTGCAGCTCGCCGAGATTGGCGAACAGTTCGGCCAGTAAGGACCGGCCGATGCCGATCTTCCAGTGTTCCGGGTCAACGCCGATGGTGTCGAGCACGGCGACCGGCGCGGTGCGTCCGAAATCCCCCAGGTCCGCGCGGGCCATGACGAACCCTGCAATCGCGCCATCCACCCGCGCGCACAGCGAGACTCGAATGCCGGACTCCTCCATGGCCTCCGCCAGCCGCGAAGCGATGTAGCCGCTGCGGTCGTAGCCGTTGACGGCGCGGTCGATACGCACGATCTCGCGCAAGTCTTCGCTTCGCATCGGGCCGACCTGGGCGCGCTCGACGGCCAGCCGTTCGTAGTCATTGGACTGCGGCGTGCCGAAGTCGATTTCACTGCCCACGCCGTGGCCGACGGGCAAGCTCACGGCTTCGTCACGCACCGGCCATCGTGTGTTCTCGTCGAGCGTAGCTTGCAGGATGTAATTGGGCGCCAGCGTGAAGCCCATTGCGCCCAGCCAGTGCAACATCTCCGCATCGCCCCAGCCGGCGGCCGTGTGCAAGTCGCGGATGCCGTGACGGCGAGCCCAGTCGGTCAATACGCCAAACAGCTGCGCGCCGGCGCCATGGCCGCGCGCGTCCTTGCGCACGCCGATCATTTCAAGCCGAAGCCCAGGCAGCCTGCGGCCGAACTCGCCTTCCAGAACGCGGGCCAGGATGTGGCCGACCACGCCGTCCGCATCGACAGCGGCGAACTGGGCGTGCAGGCCCGGTTCTCGCACCGCCGCGGCCAGACGCCGCTGGACATAGCTGCTGCGCGGACGTCCCTCGATGGCGGCGTCGATGGCCACGACAGCGGGAAGATCGTCGCGGGTCAGCGCGCGAATGGTGACGGCGGGCGTGGCAAGGGTTCCAGTCATGATGTGTCTTTGCTAGGGTTATTCGGAGGCGTAGGCGAAAGCCAGCTCACGGTCGGTCTCATCATCCAGCACGTCGTCGAGCAGGGGCAGCAGGGCCATCGTTTCTTTCTGGATGTGCGCCACCTGACGTTCCACCAGCTCGAGTGCGGTCAGCCGCAAACGGCTCCAGCCGGCCTCGTCGATCGTGCCCGCAACCGCAAGACGCGCTAAAGGCAACAGTTCGGCCGCGACCTCGCGGATGGACTCGTGTTCTTCGACCAGCAGAGCGGCCATCTCGCTGTCGCCGGCCTCCGCCATCCGGGGAAACAGCTGCTCCTCCTCGAACCGGAAATGGCGGTCGATGTCGTGTTCCAGGCTGCGCACCAGCTGCCCGGTGAGCGCTGCGAGTTGGGGGTCGATCCTGGTAGCCCGGGCGAACGCCTGCTCGACCTTGCCGAGCAAGGCGATGTTGTTTCGGTGCTCGTCATCGAGGACCCGGCTGACCTGCGTGGAGTTCATGGTGCCTTCCAGTGTATTCTGGTATCAAATTACCATAATCATCGCCGATCGGCTTCGCGAGACTTTGAGCTAGCTCAACTCGGCGTCCGTTGCAGGCGGACCAGTACGGTGAAGTAGAAGAAGCAGAACGCCAGCGCGCCGCCAGCGCCAATCGTGGCGGCCGCGGCCGCGGCAATCCAGCTGTCCACCGCGACGGCGAGCCCAAGCAGGCCGAGGGCGGCGACATGGCAGAAGAAGTGGACTCGCAGCGCCGGCTCGTTCGTCATCGCCGACGGCGTACGCGCGCGCCGGCCGCTGCCGCCGCCGTGCATGGCAGCCAGGAAGGGAACGATCCGTTGCAGCAGGCCCAGCACGAAGCTGAGCAGCCAGACACCGACCAGGCACAGGCCGAAGGCTGCTGACAGAGCGGGTTGGGGACCCTGGAGCACCAGTACCAGTGCAAGCACGAGACTGCTCACCAGGCCGGCCCAGCCGATCTTCACCAGCACGAAGGATCGGCCCAGCTCGCGCCGCATGCCAGTTTGCAAAACTCTGAACATCGCGCGCAGATGGAGGGCCACGGCTGCGGCGCCCGCGGCGAGCGCTCCAAGTTGCAAGGCAGTGACCGCGACGCCGAATGCAGCGGCCGCAGCCAGCACCAGCCCAGCGACCGCCAGCGCACAGGACGTCAACTGGGTGCGATCCGAAGGCGCATCGGCCATTGCGAACATGGGCACCAGGATCGAGGACAGGCCCAGCGCCAGCATGCCCATGAAGCCATAGGGGGCGAACACCAGGTGCATGGCCAGCACAGTTTGCCGAGCCGGGGCAGGCAGTCCAAGCCATCCTGCGGCCAATGACAGTGCGCTTGCCAACACCACCACCAGCGCGGCCAGCGCCGTCCAGCCATGCGCCACGACGCCAGGCATGCCGCGCGCGCCGCGCAGGTGATGCACCATCAGCACGGCCCAGACCGCAAGAGATCCTGTCACGGCGACGGCGCCGAGCGCCAGCAGCGCGGGCATGACCAGGCCCATGCCGAGCGCGAGCACCGCAACGCCCGGTGTGTAGACCCACCAGAGCGCAGCCAGCAGGCGATGTCCGGGCGCCGGCTGGCGTGTCGCCACCGGCAGCAGCTGTGCGCCCGCACCCATCGCCGTCATGGCCAGCACGCCGAGGGTGATCAGGTGCAGTGCGGCCAGGGGCCAGCCCATGCCCGCCGGTGCGGTCGGCCAGACGGTCGCCCCGGCCCCGAGCGCAAGCCAGCCAAGCAGGTGGAAGATGACCCCCGCGCCGAAGAAACGCAACGGAATCGATGTCGGAAGCAGGCGGCTCTTGGCGCCCCCGAGAAAAGCGCCGGGCGCACTCACGCCGCCCGCCGCAGTCGTAACCTGACTTCGCCTTCATCGGCCAGCAGGGATTCGGCCTGCCAGCCGATCCGCTCCAGCTCCGGATACAGCATCACCGGATCGCGGTCGAGACGGGCAATGACCTCCGTGCCCTCGTCCACCGACGTCAGCAACCGCATGATCGCCACCAGCGGCTGAGGCGGCGCCAGGCCGCGCACATCGATGTGCGCAACGCCGTCGTCACTGGAGTCGGGCCCGTTCGTCATCGTCAGCTCCCTAAAAGTCATACGTGCGCGGCAACACCCAGCCAACGATTCAGCAAATCGGGCCCGGCTACCAGCGCTTCGCTCGGCCCCTGATGCACGACACGGCCGCGCTCGAGCACGAGAGCGTGTTTCGTGATCGGCAGAATCTGCTGGGCATGTTGTTCGACCAGGATCACCGCGACGCTGCCTTCACGCATCATGCGGCCAATGATTGCCAGCAGTTCCTTGACGATCAAGGGGGCCAATCCTTCGAGCGGCTCGTCGAGCAGCAGCATCTTCGGGTTGAGCATCAGTGCGCGGCCGATCGCGAGCATCTGCAGCTCGCCTCCCGACAGCTGATTGCCCATGTTCGCGCGCTTTTCCTGGAGGCGCGGAAAGGTCGCATACACCGTCTTCAGGTTCCATGGACCGGGCCGCTCGACCACCGTCAGATTTTCTTCCACGGTGAGCGATGCAAAGATGTCGCGCTCCTGCGGCACCCAGCCCAGCCCGGCATGGGCGCGCTGATGGCTTGGAATCACGCTCAGGTTCTGTCCCTCGAACCGGATCATGCCGCGCGACTGGCGGGTCGCTCCCATCAGCGTGGCCAGCAAGGTGGTCTTGCCCATGCCGTTGCGCCCCAGCAGCGCGAGGCTGCCACCGGCTTCGAGGCTGAAAGAGATGTCCTCCAAAACGGTGGCATTGCCGTAGCCGGCCCACACGCCGTCGACTTCGAGCAGCTTAGCCATGCGCAGCTTCCCCAAGATAGACTTCCCGCACCCGCGGATCCGCGGCAATCGCCGCCGGTTCGCCCTCGGTCAGGATCGCGCCGCCAACCAGCACCGAAATCCGGTCGGCAAAGCGAAAGACCAGATCCATATCGTGCTCGATGAGCACGATGGACACATCACTTGGCAATTGCGCGATCGTTTCGAGCAGTTCGCGGCTCTCCGCCGTGGGCACGCCCGCCGCGGGCTCATCGAGCAGCAGCACGCTCGGCTTGGCCGCCAGCGCGAGCGCGATCTCCACCAGGCGCTGCTTGCCGTAGGCCAGGTCTCTGGTCTGGATGTGGGCTGCGTCCAGCAACCGCAGCCGCGTCAGCAACGCGGCGGCATCGTCGACGGCTTCGGCATGGGCCGCGACCGGCCGCCAGAAGCGCGCGCCGATGCCCCGCTGTTCGCACACCGCCAATGTGACCGACTCGAGAACCGTCATGTCCGCGAACAGCCGGTTGATCTGAAACGTGCGCGCCATGCCAAGCTTGACCCGTTGATGCTGCGCCCGGCGGGTGACATCCTCGCCGTTCAGCAGCACGGCGCCTGCAGTGGGCTCGAGAAAACCCGTCAACAGATTGATCAGTGTGGTCTTGCCGGCGCCGTTGGGGCCGATCAAGGCATGGCGAGCGCCCGCAACGACGTTGAGGCTGACGTGGTCGGTAACGACGAACCCCGCGAACTTCTTGACCAGATCGCGGGTCTGCAGGACGTAGCTCAACTTCGAGCCCTTGTGAGGCGGGCGGAAAGGGCCCGCAACGCCCCCATGATGCCGTCGCGCGCGAACAGCACGACGAAGATCAGCAACAGCCCAAGCCAGAACTGCCAGTAGGTGGGATTCAGTCCCGACAGCAGATGCTGCACCGTCATGAAGACGATCGCCCCGATCATCGCGCCATACAGGTAGCCCGCGCCGCCGAGTACCAGGATCAACAGCAGGCCGGCGGAGCGCGAAAAGCTCAACACGTCGATCGACACGAACTGGGTAGTCTGGGTGAGCAGGGCGCCGGCAATACCCGCATAGGCGGCGCCCACCGTGTACACCGCCACCAGGCGCGCATGGACGGGCGTCCCCAATGCGGGCATGCGGTAGACGTTCTGCCGGATGCCTTTGAGCGACAAGCCGAACGGGGAACGCACCAGATGCCGCGCCACCCAGAACAACAGGAACAGCACGCCGACGCTGTAGATATAGGCGGTCTTGCCGTACATGTCGAACGGGAACACGCCGAACAATGGCGTCACCGTGATGCCCTGCAGCCCGTCCAGTCCGCCGGTGATGCTGGTGAGCTTGTTGGCGAGTTCATACAGCATGAACGCCACCCCCAGCGTGACCATGAGGCGCGTCAAATCAGCGCCGCGCAATACCAGGAAGCTCGAAATGAAGCCGAGCCCCGCCGCCACCAGGCCGGCTACGGCCAGGCCCAGCGTCGGATCGCCCCAGCCGTACTTCGCCAGCAGTCCGGCGGCATAGGCGCCGACGCCGAAGAACGCGGCATGGCCCAGCGAAACGATGCCAGCGTAGCCCAGGATCAGATCCAGCGACAGCACGAACAGCGCGGTGATCGCGATCTGCGAGAGCAGCGCCAGATCGGACGGAAAAATGAAATAAGCGGCGATGGGAATGAGCCAGAACGCAAGCTCCGGCGCATTCCGGCGCCACGTTGAGTACGGCGGCGCAGGTTCGACTCGGTCAATGGTCAGGGGCGTCATCGAAACCTCATCTCACCAGGGCACGCCCGAACAGGCCCTGCGGCCGGAACACCAACGTGATCACCATCACCGTGTAGATCACGAAGCCGCCGATCTGCGGGACGTAGTACTTGCCCGCGACATCGCAGATGCCCAGCAGGAGCGACGCATAGAGCGAGCCCGAGATGTTGCCGATGCCGCCGACCGCGACCACGATCAGAAAATAGGCAATGTACTTGACGGGGAACTCGGGGTCCATGCCCAGCATCTCGATGCCGAGCGCGCCGCCCAGGCCAGCCAGCGCCGAGCCGAGCGCGAAGGTGATGACGAACACCCGGTCCACGTCGATACCCACGCCACGCGCTGCACGCGGGTTGTCCACCGCGGCACGCAGCTTGGCGCCGAATTTCGTCCCGACGACCAGCCACTGCAAAGCCACGGCCAGCACCAGGCCGACGACGATGAGGAACAGGCGATACACGCCTACGTCTACACCGGGCAGGTGGAACTGGCCTGACAGCAGGGGCGGCAGCTGTAGCGGCTGCTGCTGAGCGCCGAAGAAAAAGTGGGCGGTCGAGATCGACACGAAGACCAGGCCGATGGAAAACAGCACCTGGTCCAGATGCGAGGAGCGATACAAGCGCCGGTAAAGCGTTCGTTCCAGCACGACGCCGGCCAACGCCGATGCCAGCGCGGCCACCGGCAGAGCCGCCAGAAAGGGGACCCCGTAGCGGTTCAACAGGACGACACAGACATAGCCCCCGAGCATGGCGAACGCCCCATGCGCGAGGTTCACGAAATTCATCAGTCCCAGCGTGACGGAAAGGCCGACGCTGATCAGGAACAGCAGGACGCCAGAGGCAATGCCGTCGAACAAGACCGTCATGGATACGCTTTGTTGACGACAGCTGGTCGCGTGGAGTCAGCCGCCCCGCTGGCGCGGCTTACTGCTTACCGGGGTCCTTGAAATCCGGAATGCTGTCGAACTCCACGTTCTGCAGCTTGCCGGCGACGCGCTCGACCTTGCGGATGTAGATGGTCTGCACGATGTCCCGCGTGGCGGGATCGATGCTGATCGGCCCGCGCGGGCTGGTCCATTTCATGCCTTTGGCGGCTTCGATGAACTTTTCGGCATCGGTGTTGCCGTTGGTCTTCTTCAGCACCTCGGCGATCAGGTGCATGCCGTCGTAACCGCCGACCGACATGAAATTGGGACGGTCATTCGGGTAAGCCTTGTAGTAGGCCTCGGTGTAGGCCTTGTTCTCGGGCGACTTGTGCGCCTCCGAGTAGTGGAACGCCGTCACCAGCCCCACTGCCGATTCGCCGATGGCTTCCAGAATGTCCTCGTCGGGCAAGTCGCCGGTGGAGATCAGCCTGATGCCGGCCTGGGCCAGCCCGCGCTCGGTGAAGCCCTTCATGAATGAAATCGTCTCGGCCCCGGGCGGCATGAAGATGAAGACGGCGTCGGGCTTGGTGTCCTTGATCTTCTGCAGGAAGGGCGCGAAGTCGGGGTTTCTCACCGGCGAGCGCACTTCGCCGACGATCTGCCCGCCGGCCGCGGTGAAGGTCTTCTTGAACTGCGCTTCGGCGTCGTGGCCGGGGCCGTAGTCGGCCACCAGGGTGAAGACATTCTTGATCTTGTTCTTCGCCGCCCACGTCGCGATGGGCGCCGAGTTCTGCGGCAAGGTCATCGACGTGCGAATGATGTAAGGCGACTTGGTGGTCACCGAGGAGGTCGCGGCGTTCATGACGACCATCGGTTTCTTCGCTTCGGTGGCCAGGGGCGCCACGGCGAAGGCGGAAGGCGTCAGCCCGAACCCGGCGAGGATGTCGACCTTGTCCTTCACAACCAGTTCCTGCGCGAGGCGCTTGCTCACGTCGCCGGAGGTGCCCGGGCTGTCGTCCTTCACGATGAGTTCCACCTTGCGGCCGCCAAAGGTGTCGCCCTTGGTAGCCAGATAGAGCTTCACCCCATGCTCGATCTGCTTGCCATAGGCCGCGAACGGTCCCGACATGGGCAGCACGAGACCGATCTTGACGGGGTCGGCTGCCAAGGCGCTGCCCGTAAAGACGGCAGCCAGAGTCATTGCGACCCATTGCTTGTTCACACTCATGCTGCTAACTCCGGTTAAATAGTGAAGGGGGCGAATTCCGGTATGACGTTACCGGAATAAATCGCCCGCGACCTTGAGCTAGCTCAAGGTCCGATCTGCACGAGCGGCTTCGAGGTGCTTGCCGCCGATGATCAGTTGGAGCACCTCGGTCGCGCCCTCGTAGATGCGCAGCGCGCGAATCTCCCGATACAGCCGCTCCACCGTTACGCCGGTGACCACGCCCAGGCCGCCATGCAATTGCACTGCCGCATCGATCACATGCTGCGCCGCCTCTGTGGCATAGGACTTGGCCATCGAGGCTTCGCGCGTGACGCGCGTTCCCAGCACGTCGCGGGTCCAGGCGCTGCGGTACACCAGCAATGCCGAAGCGTCGATCTCGGTCGCCATCTCACCGAGCTTGGCTTGCGTCAACTGAAAGTCGGCCAGCGTCTTGCCGAACATCCGGCGGTTGAGTGCACGCGAGGTGGCTTCGTCCAGCGCGCGGCGTGCCAGCCCGAGCGCCGCGGCCCCGACGGTGGTGCGAAACAGGTCCAGCGTGCCCATTGCGATCGCAAAGCCCTGACCCGGCTTGCCGATCAGCCGGTCCGCGCCGATGCGGCAATTGGAAAGGCGTAACGTGCCAAGGGGATGCGGGGCGATGACAGGGATGCGCTCACTTGCGTCGAGGCCGGGTGTGCCGGCATCCACCAGGAATGCGGAAATGCCCTTCGCGCCGGGCGCCTCGCCCGTGCGCGCGAAGATCACGTAGCGATGCGCCAGATCGCCGTTGGAGATCCAGGTCTTGACGCCGTCGAGCATCCAACTGTCTCCATCGCGTCTCGCCGTGGTAGACATGGCAGCCACGTCAGATCCCGCGTCCGGCTCCGACAGCGCGAAAGCTGCGATCAGATCGCCGCTGCACACGCCTGGAAGCAGCGACTGCTTGTGGTCCGCGTTGCCGAACAGGCTCACCGGCGCGCTGCCCAGGCCCTGCATTGCCAACGCGAAGTCGGCGAGCCCGGAAGCACGCGCCAGCGTTTCGCGGGCCAATGCCAGCGAGCGCACGTCGACGTTCTCGTGCAAGCCGCCATAGGCCCGCGGCACGCAGGCGCGCAGCAAGCCGGCGCGACCCAACTCCCGAACCAACCCTCCGACGCAGGCGTACACGCTGTCGAGATTGCCCTCGTCGTGCGCCAGCAGGGGCGGCAGACTGTCACGCGTCCACGAGTCGAGATCGCGCGCCAGGGCGCGGTGCCCGTCGTCGAAGAAGGGCCAGGCGAGGAAGGTGGTGTCGGCCATGGGATTACCTGTCAGTTGGGGACAAAGCAGATTGCTGCGCAATTATTGATCTGTGCCGCACTTCTTAATCAGTTGAGGACAGAGCAAAATTGCTAAAGCAATTCTTGGTCTGTCCCGCAAACATATTAGTTTCCCTCGAACACCGGCTTCTGCTTGGCAGCGAACGCGTGATAGGCGCGTTCGAAGTCGTTGGTCTGCATGCAGATGGCCTGGGCCTGCGCCTCGGCCTCGATGCATTCGCCCAGGCCGGAACTCCATTCCTGCCACAACATGGTCTTGGTCATGGCGTGGCCGAAAGTCGGACCATCGGCGAGCTCTCGCGCCAGTGCGTCGGCGGTGGCCAGCACGGCGTCGGGTTCGACCAGCCGGTTCCAGAAGCCAAAACGCTCGGCCTCTTCACCACCGACGACGCGGCCGGTGTACAGCAGGTCGGCGGCGCGCGACAAGCCGATCAGGCGCGGCAGCAGCGTGCAGGCGCCCATGTCGGCGCCGGCCAGGCCGACCCGCACGAACAGGAAGGCCAGCTTGGTGCGGGCGGTGGCCACGCGCATGTCGGAAGCGCAGGCGATCATCGCGCCGGCGCCCGTGCAGACGCCGTCGATGGCGGAGATGATCGGCTGCGGGCAGGCGCGCATGGCCTTGACCATGTCGCCGGTCATTCGGGTGAACTCGAGCAGTTCGGGCATCTCCATCTTGACCAGCGGTCCGATGATCTCGTGCACGTCTCCGCCTGAGCAGAAGTTGCCGCCCGAGCCGGTGAACACCACGGCCTTGATGTCGGTCGCATAGACCATCTCCCGGAACAGGTCGCGCAGTTCGCCATAGGAATCGAACGTGAGCGGGTTCTTGCGCTCGGGCCGGTTGAGCGTGATCGTGGCGACCTTGCCGCTGGTGGAATAGCCGAAATGGGTTGCCTTGTAGTTGGCAAGCTGAACACGCTTCATGTTGGGACTCCTGGGTAACTGGGTTGAGTACGGGTCAGCCCGCCATTGTCAGCCCGCCGCTGACGCTCAGTACCTGGCCCGTCACGTAAGCGGATCGGTCGCTGGCGAAAAACAGGATGGCGTCGGCAACCTCTTCGGGCTTGCCCAGGCGCTTGAACGGTACGGCCTTGGTCAGCGCGTCCTTGACCTTGTCGGGCACGGCCGCCATCAAAGGCGTATCGGTCGGCCCCGGGCAGACGCAGTTGACGTTGATCTGGTAGCGCGCGACCTCGCGGGCCAGCGACTTGGTAAAGGCGATCAGCCCGCCCTTGGCGCCCGAGTACACGGTTTCGCCGAGGCTGCCGACACGGCCGGCATCACTCGAGATGTTGATGATCCGGCCGCTGCCGCGTTCGATCATGGCGGGCAACAGCGCCTTGGTGAGCTGCATCGGGCCGACGAAATTGAGCGCGATGACCCTGGTCCACAGTTCGGGCGTGCCTTCGACGAACGGAAGTGTCTTGCCCCAGCCGGCGCCGTTGACGAGCACGTCCGGTGCACCGAAACGCTGCAGCACCCGCGCGGCGAAGCTCTCGATCGACCCCGGCGCCGTGAGATCCACCTGCAGGTAATCCGCGGTGTGACCAGCGGCGCGCAACTCTGCCGCGGCCTTGGCGCCGTTGGCTTCGTCGATGTCGGCCAGTATCACCCGGGCGCCGGCCTCGGCAAAGGTCTGGGCCGTGGCGCGGCCGATGCCGGACGCGGCCCCGGTGATCACGGCGGTGCGATTTTCGAGTTTCATGAAAGTATCCTCCTGGATGAATGGAGAAGAATGAAGTGCTTCAAGAGGCGCGGGGCGCTAGAAATGCGGCGACCAGATCGCGTGTCGTGCTTTGCTGATACAGATAGCGCGTGTGGGCAATCTCTTCGGCGAAGCCGTCGCGGCTGCCATCGAGTGCGGCGGCAATACATTGCTTGCCCGCGCCGAGCGCCTGCCGCGGCAGCGCGGCAATGCGTTCCGCCAGGGCGAGTGCGGCAGCGGGCAGGCCAGTACGCGGCACCGCCCACTGCACCAGCCCGAGCCGCTCGGCAGCCTCGCCATTGAGTGTTTCGGCGCCGAGGATCAGCCGTTTGGCAAGGCCCGGGCCGACCAGCCGGGTGAGACGCTGGGTGCCGCCGGCGGCAGCGAGCAGGCCGAGGCCCGCCTCGGGCAAACCCAGCCTGGCCTCGTTCGCGGCAATGCGCAGGTCGCAGGCCAGCGCCAGCTCGAAGCCGCCGCCCAGTGCAGCACCGCCGATCTCCGCCAGCGTGACGACCGGAGCGCTCTCCAACCTTGCCGCCAGGCGCTGCAACCGTCCGACCAGCGCCAGCATCCGCTCCAGACCTTGCGGCGTGGCAATGCTTTGCGCCATCAGCGCCAGATCGGCCCCGGCGCAAAAAACCCGGCAATCGCTGCGCAAGTGCAACACCGTGGTGCCGGTGTCCGCGCAGGCGGCTTCGATCGCCGCCTCGAGAGCGTCCACCAGCGCATCGTCGAGCGCGTTGACCGGCGGCCGCGCCATGCTCACCGTGAGCACGCCGCCGCTTTGATTCGTGTGGACCAGCCGTTCAGCCAGCGCGGCGCTCATCTCAGTGGCCCGCCATCGAACTCAGCATGTCAACCAGCCGGCGCCGCAGCAGCTTGCCGGTCGGCGTGCGCGGCAGTGCCTCGAGCGCGTGCCAGCCGCCAGGGCGTTGGTGGGGCGGCAGCGCCGAAGCGCGTTCCCGAAGCAACAGTTCAACTGCGGCACGTTGGCCGGGCCGTGCGACATAGAACATGGCCACCGAATCGACACCGTCCTGATCCGGCACGCACACCGATGCCGCCTCGAGCAGCCCAGGGTTGCCGGCTGCCAGCTTTTCTTCCAGTTCCACCAGGTTGACCCAGCGGCCCTTGATCTTTACCAGCGAGTCCTCGCGGCCCGCAAAACGCCATCCGCCGCTTTCGGTGCGCAGGAACAGATCGGCGGGGCAGAATGCGCCGTCCCTGAAGCTCTCGGCCTGTGCCGCCGGGCGATCCAGGTAGCCCAGGGCCAGCGTCGACACCCGGAAGCACAGCCGCGTCGGGATTCCGGCCGCGGCAGCAGCGGCGTCGAGCGGTTGCACGTCCACGCCCGGCGAAGGCTGCAGGCCATCGTCGCTGCTCAACGCCGTGAGCACCAGGATCAAGGTTTCGGAGGCCCCGTAACCATCGATCATGCCGATGTCCGTCGCCGCTTGCCATGCTTCGCGCAGACTGGCCGGCAAGACCTCGCCGGCCGAGACGCAACACCGCACCCCAGCCGCGGCCAGACCCGGTGCGAGGCCCGCGTGCAGCATGTTGCGGTACAAGGACGGCACGCTGAAAAAGACCGTAGGGCGCATTTGCTCCACAGTCGCCGCGACTGACGCCGCTGTCGGCCATTGCGGATCCAGGATGACGGTGGCGCCGATCTTCAGCCCGGCAAACAGGCTGTTGGTCTGGGGATAAGAGAAGAACAACCGCGAGGTGGCGAACAACCGGTCATCGGCCGTGATGCCCACCCTCTCGCGCGAGACCCGCTCGATCTCGCGCGCGAACCGATGCTTATGCACCACCGCCTTGGGTTTGCCGGAGGTACCGGAAGAGTGGCACCAGAACGCCGGTGTGTCCTCGTCCACCCAATGGGGCTGGACCGGCGAGGCCGCAGCCACCGCCCGCCGCCCGTCCTCGACCAGGATGATCCGGTCGCGCCAAGGCTGCGGCGTGTCGTCGGCGCTCGATGCCACGATGACGTTGAAGCCGGCCTCATCCAGGATATAGCTCCACTCCGGCGCGGGGACCTGGGGGTTGACGGCGACCGCAACACCGCCGGCCCATATCGTGCCGAGGAACGCCACTACCCAGTCGATGCCGTCGGGCAGCTTGATGGCCACGCGGTCACCCGGCCTGAGGCCCCGGGCCCGCCAGACCGAGGCCGCGCAAGCGACGCGTTCGCGCAGCTGGGCGTAATTGAGCTGCTGATCGCCACAGACCAGGGCGATGCGAGACGCATCCGCTGCGTCGAGCAGCAGCGCCGCCGCATTGATCGGTTCGGCCTTCGTTCCGGCGGGATGGGCGGCACGGGCCGCATCCACCAGCGGATCGCCGGTGAACAGGCCCGGCTTGCGCGCGCGCCAGCGCTGGTGCTCGGTTGTCAGCATGTTGGCATGAGCGCGTTCTTCGGCCCCCAGTTCGAGATAGAGCTGTCGCTCCGCGGAGCCCGTCGGAGCGTACGCCGCCCGGTTGATGAAAAAATTCGCGGCTTTCCTTTCCAGGGCAATCGCGATGCGGAACAAATTCTCCGGATCCTGCGGCCGGTGCTCCACTGCGGCGAAGATCGCCGCCAGCGCGACACGAAAGTCTGGCGAAGGAGCGGGCGGCTCCACGTGGTAGCGCCGGGAAAGCGTCTCCATGTGCTCGCCCTCCATCACCGCAAAGCGTCCGAACAGCGCGCGCAACTCTTCGTCAGGGCACTCCGCCGCGGCGCGCTGATAGAAAGCGCGGCCGCCCAGCTCGATCTCGAACGCCATCCGCACCGCCTGCAGGGCCGCATCGTCGCCGCATATCGAGAGGTCGTCATCACGCAGGGCCAGCGTGCCGCCGCACTCCGGGCAGTATCCGTATGGGAAAGCAAACCCTTCGCTGACCTTGCCGCACTGTGCGCACTGCCACTGCATGGGCGCATCGGCGCAGCAGATATACGGGCCGTCACTCTCGTCCGCGAGCGGCGCATGGCACTTAGGACAAAGCATCGGGAGTCTCCTTAGGTTGGCTGTTGGGCCATAGCGGCTGGCGCGGCGAAAGCTTGCGCCGCAGCCGCATCGATCGGCCAGCTCGTTTTGCCCTGTTCCAGCCATGCGCCTATCGCGCGTGCGGCGCGGCGGCCGGCCGCCATGGCGAGGATCACGGTTGCGCCGCCGGTGACGATGTCACCGCCGGCGAACACGCCCGGCAGGTTGGTGGACTGCGTGTCGTCGTCGGCGACGATGTAGCCGCGCTTGTCGAGCGCGAGCCCTTTGGTGGCCTGGCCGACGATCGGGTTGGCCTTGGTGCCGAGCGCGTAAATCACCGTCTCGCTAGGCCACTCGACGAATTCGTCCAGCGGCGTCGGCGTGCGGCGTCCGCGCGCGTCCGGGTCGCCGAGCACCATCTTTTGCGCCCGCAACCCGCGCACGTCACCTTCTTCGTTGAGCAGGATTTCCACCGGACCATGCAGGAAGCTGAACTCGATCCCTTCTTCCCGTGCATGCCGCAGTTCCTCGATCCGCGCCGGCGCCTCGGCTTCGGAGCGCCGATAGACGCAGCGCACCTCGGCAGCGCCCAGCCGCTTGGCGACGCGCAGGCAATCCATGGCCGTGTTGCCCGCGCCGATCACAACAACCCGCTCTCCGACGTGGATCGGCGTGCCCCGGTACGGGAAGCGGTCGCCGCCCATCAGGTTCACGCGGGTCAGGAATTCATTGGCCGAATAGACCTGTCCCGCGAATTCACCCGGGATGCCGAGAAACGACGGTGCTCCGGCGCCGGCGGCGACGAACACCGCATCGAAGCCCATCGCACCTGTGAGCTGTGCGATGCTGAAGGTCTTGCCGACGATCTTGTTGGTCTCGAACTTGAGGCCGGCGTCGCGAAGTCGCTCCACCTCGCGGTCGATGATGTCACGGGGCAGGCGAAATGACGGGATGCCATAGCGCAGTACGCCACCCACGACATGCAGCGCCTCGTACACCGTGACGTCGACGCCGAACTTGAGCAGGTCGGCCGCGCAGGCGAGGCCGCCCGGGCCCGATCCGACAATCGCCACCTTGCCGAGCAGCCGCTCGAACACGGGCCGCTCCACGGGACGCCGCTTGGCATGATCGCCAACAAAGCGCTCGAGGCGGCCGATCGCGACCGGTTCCATCTTGGCCTTGACCAGCACACATTGCGCTTCGCACTGGCTTTCCTGCGGGCAGACGCGGCCGCACACCGATGGGAAAGGACTGGACTCGTGAATCGTGTCGACGGCGGCTTCGTTGTCGCGCAGCAGCAAGTGTCGAATGAAGGTGGGGATGTCGATGCGGACCGGACAGCCTTCGATGCAAGTCGGCTTGAGGCACTGGATGCAGCGTTCGGCTTCGCGCAGCGCCTCGGCATGACCGTAGCCGAGGTTCACTTCCTCGAAGTTGGCGGCGCGTTCGACCGCGCCGCGCTCGGGCATCTTGACCTGCACCCGCTCCAGCGCGGAATACTTCTTGTAGGTGCGCTTGCCTTGCACGACCAGCAGCTGCTCCAGGTTGCAGACGTGGTCGAGGTCGTCATTGGCCTCCTGCTCCTGGCGTTTGAAGCGCTTCTGGCGGGCGTGCAGTTCCTTGAAGTCGACCAGGTGGGCGTCGAAGTCCGGCCCATCCACGCAAGCAAACTTGACCTCGCCGCCGACCGTCACGCGGCACGAGCCGCACATGCCGGTGCCATCGACCATGTTGGTGTTCAGCGACACCATGGTACGAACGCCGAATGGCCGCGACGCATCGGCGCAGGCGTGCATCATCGGCATCGGGCCGATGGCAACCACCAACTGCGCGGGGTCGTGCGCCAGCACGTCGCGCAGTGCGGCGTCCACGTAACCTGGGCGCCCCGCGCTGCCGTCATCGGTGCACACGATCAGTTCGTCACTGAACTGCGCCAGCTTGTCGGTCCAGAAGATCAGGTCTGCGCTGCGAAAGCCGACGATGCAGGTGACGCGGTTGCCGGCCTGCTTGAAAGCGCGCAGCTGCGGAAACAGCGGCGCCACGCCCAGGCCGCCGCCGACCAGGACCACATGCCCGACCTGGTCGATGTGCTGAGGCAGCCCCAGCGGTCCCGCGAAATCGGCGAACTGCCCGCCCTCGGCAAAGTTGTCGCGCATTTGCCGGGTGGTCTTGCCAAGGGCTTGAACCACCACGGTGATCGTGCCGCAGTCGCGGTCGTAATCGGCCACCGTGAGCGGAATGCGCTCGCCCTCTTCGTCCAGGCGCAGCATCACGAAGTGGCCCGGCTGCGCCGCTTGCGCTATGTCAGGAGCGTCGACTTCCCAGAGGAAGGTCTGGTTCGAGAACTGTTCGCGACGGACGATGCGGGGCATATGCGTCCTTGCAAGAGGGCCGCTCAGGCGACAGCCAACTCGCGCAACAGCCGCTGCGTCAGCACGGACGCTACCTGGCGGCGGTAGTTCGAAGGCGTGACGGTGCTTCGCATCGGACTCACCTGCTTTTGAACCAGCTTGCCGATCCGGGCGACGAGGGCATCGTCCACCGGTTGGCCGACCATGTCGCCGGTGCCCGCCAGCAGCAGTGGATGCGAGTTGGTCCCCGACAAACCCACGGCTAACGAGGCGATGCGGCCCTGCTCCAATGCGAGCGCAACTGAAACCGCGGCCAGGGGAAAGTCCATCGAGCCCCGCACCCGTGCCTTGCGGTAACCACACACCATTCCGGACGACCTCGCCGGAACACGCACGCGCACCAAAAGCTCACCGGGTTGCAGGCTCAGGTGCGCGGCGCCGTCGTCGCGGTACAGCTCGTTGAGCGGTAGTTCGCGCTGGGCTCGCACCGAGTGCAATTCGATGTGGGCGCCCAGCGCCAGCAGCACTGGCGCAAGGTCACCGCTGAAAGCGGCATGGCAGCGCTCGCCTTGCGGCGCGACATGACATGTTTCGCCGCCGCGCTTGAGGCAGTAATGATTGCTGGCGCGCCACCACTCGCTCTGGTTGTAGAACACGCAGCGAGTGTCCTGGCACAAGTTGCCGCCCAGAGTGGCCGCCGTGCGGTGGCCCGGCCCGGCCGCGTTGCGCGCCGCCTCGGCGAGCGCCGGCAGGCGTGACGCGATAGTGGGATGGGTGGTGATCGCCGCCAACGTCAGCCCGGCGCCGAGCAGGATGCTGCCGTCCGGCGCTTCCTGCACCAGGTCGAAACCCCCGAGACCCGAAAGATCGATCAGCACCGTCGGACGCTCGAGGCCGCGCCGCAGATTAGGAATCAGGTCCGTGCCGCCAGCAATGAGCCGCGCCGCGGGTTGTGCCGCCAGCAATCCGACCGCCTCGGCCAAGCTGCCGGGACGCTGCAATGTGAATTCGGGAAGTGGCTGCATTACTGGCTCCTGGCGCTCCGCGCTTTTTTCAGGCGCCGTTCGCGGCGGCTCTGCTGCATGGCGTCGAACACCCGATCGGGCGTGACTGGGAGTTCATTGAGTCGCAAGCCGAGCGCGTCAGCGATGGCGCTGGTCAGGGCCGGCGGAAAACCGTGCAAGCCGCCTTCGCTCGCCTCCTTGGCGCCGAACGGGCCCAGCGGGTCCATGCTCTCGATCAGGAAGACCTCGATCGGCGGCGACTCGACGATCGTCGGAATCCGGTAGTCGATCATGTTGGCGCGCAGCGGCAAGCCTTTGTCGTACTGCGTCTCTTCGCACAGGGCCTGCCCCATGCCCATCCAGATGGCACCCTGCACCTGCCCCTCGACAGCCAGCGGGTTGATGGCGCGCCCGCAATCGTGCGCAATCCAGACCTTCTCGACCCTGACCTGGCCGGTCTCCTCGTCGATTTCCACTTCGACGACCTGCGCGCCGTAGCTGAAGCCCGCCGAGGAGCCCACAGCGGCGCCGCGGAACTTGCCGCCCTGGGTTTGCGGCGGCGTCGACCAGGTTCCCTTCACGGTCAGCGTGCCGGAGTCGACAAGCGCCTCCTGGACCACCTGGGCCCAGTCGATCATCAGGTCGGTGCCCGCAACGCCGCAGCTTTCGCCAGCCCACTCGACCTCCTCCGGCGTGACCTTCAGCCGGCGCGCCGCTGCCTCGGTCAGCAGCTCTTTCATGTTTTCCGCGGCGCGCAAGGCGGCGTTGCCGACCATGAACGAAACCCGCGACGAGTACGAGCCGTTGTCCTTGGGCGTCAACGCGCTGTCGGTCGAGACCAGGCGAATACGAGCCATCGGCACCAGCAGCACCTCGGCGACGATCTGGGTAATCAGCGTCGTCGAGCCCTGGCCGATGTCCGACGCACCGGTCAGCACCGTGATGCCGCCGTCGAAATCGAGCTTGAGATTGATCACCGCGTGCGGCTCGCCGCTCCAGTGCACCGGCTTGGCCGAGCCGCTCACATAGTGCGAGCAGGCCATGCCGAGCCCGCGCCGGAATCCCGGCCGGTGCGGCAGATTGCCGCGCCGCTCATGCCAGCCCGAGGCCTTTTCGACCGCATCGATGCAGGCCGGCAGGCCGTAGGAGCTGACCTGCAGATCGTTCAGGGTGCGGTACGGAATTTCAGTCAACAGATTCGCGCGGCGGACCGCGAAAGGATCCAGGCCGAGCTGCTGCGCCATTTCGTCGAGCAGGGCCTCGAAGGCGAAACGCACCTGCACTGCGCCGTGGCCGCGCATGGCGCCGCAAGGCGGCAGGTTGGTGTAGACGCGGTAGCCGCGATAACGCGAGGCATTGAGCTTGTAGATCGCGTGCAGCAACGCGCCCGCGTACAAGATGGTGACCAGCCCGTAACCGGCATAGGCGCCGCCGCGCTGCACCACCTCGGCTTCGACGGCGGTGATCCGGCCGTTGGACTTCATGCCGATCTTCAGTCGCATCTCGCTGGCGGGCCGGCCGCGGTGGGTGATGAAGGTTTCCTCGCGCGTCAGTTCAAGCTTGACCCGGTCACCGGAGGCACGCGCCAGCAGCGCAGTGATCATCTCGAAGTTCAGGGGCTCTACGCGGTGGCCGAAGCCGCCGCCCACGAAAGGCTTGACGACCCGGACTTGCGACTCGTCGAGCCCCAGCGTCTGCGCGAGCATCAGATGCAGGTAATACGGCACCTGCGTGACCGAGTGCACGATGAGGCGCTCGCGCTCCGGCTCCCACTCGGCGACGGTGGCGTCCAGTTCGATCTGGCCGTGATAGACCTCGTTGCCGATGTAGCTGCGCTCGAGGACCAGGTCGGAATCGGCGAATTGGGCGTCGACGTTGCCAAAGTCCTGTTCGACCTTGCGTTCGACATTGCCCGGCTTGCTATCGTGCAGGGGCACTGCGCCGTCGGCCCGCGCGTCCGCAGTCGTGAAATACGCCGGCAGCTCCTCGATGTCGAAAGTGATGGCGCGCAGCGCGGCTTCGGCCGTCGCCTCGTCGATCGCCGCCACCGCCACCAGCGGTTCGCCGCGGTAGCGCACCTTGTCGCGCGCCATCGGGTATTCGTTTTGCGCGATCGGGATCACGCCGTAAGGCGCGGCGAAGTCCTGGCCCGTGACGACCGCCCGCACGCCGGCGATGGCGAGTGCCTTGCTGGTGTCGATCGAGCGGATGATGCCGTGAGCCACGGGCGACCGCAGGATGCGGCCGACCAGCGCCGGGCCGAGCGGCAGGTCGGTGGTGTAACGCGCGCGGCCGGTGACCTTTTCGATGCCGTCGACCAGCGGCTTGCGCACGCCCACCGAGTGCGTGGCCGGCGCGGGACCATGGCGCAGCGAGACTTGGTCGAGCTTCATGGGCGCGCCTCCGCGGCTGCCTGAACCGACTCGATGATCTTCACGTAGCCGGTGCAGCGGCACAGGTTGCCGGCCAGCGCTTCGCGGATCTGGGCTTCGCTCGGGTCGGGCTCGCGGCGCAGCAGCGCCTCGGCTGCCATTACCATGCCGGGCGTGCAGAAGCCGCACTGCGCGCCGAGCTTTTCATGAAATGCCTGTTGCAGCCGGCTCATGCGCCCGGCCTTGGCCAGCCCTTCGATGGTTTCGATTCGCTTGCCTTCGACGCTGGCGGCCAGTGTGACGCAGGCCAGGCGCGGCTCGCCGTCCACCAGCACCGTGCAGGCGCCGCATTCGCCGCCGTCGCAGCCCTGCTTGGTGCCCGTCAGGCCCAGCTGATCGCGCAGGACTTCGAGCAGCAGGGCACTGCCTGGCGCGGCAACGTCGTGATCTCGGCCGTTGACGTCGAGGCGCAGTAACTTCTTCGCCATATGTCAGATCTCCTTGGGCCGAAGGTCGCGCACGCGAACGGCCTTGCCTTGTGAGCGGGGAATGGTCCCGGCAGGGTGCACCGTGACCTGGGTCGAAATCCCGATGTGCGATTTGATGTGGTGCGACACGTCGCGCGCGATGGCGCCGAACAACTCGGCGCCCGCGCCCGGCTCCGCCTCGACCTCGACGGCCACCTGATCCAGGTTGCCGTGCCGCTCAACGACAAGTTGATAGTGCGGCGCGAGGTGCGGCCGTCCGATCAGGACGGCTTCGATCTGAGATGGGTACACATTGACGCCGCGGATGATCAGCATGTCGTCGTTGCGGCCGGTGATGCGCAGGATGCGTACGTGAGTACGGCCACAGTCGCACGGCGCCGTGGTGAGCCGCGTGATGTCTCGCGTGCGGTAGCGCAACATGGGCAGCGCCTGCTTGGTCAAAGTGGTGATCACCAGTTCGCCGGCCTCTCCTTCAGGCAGGGGCTTGCCGGTCTCCGGGTCGATCACCTCGAATAGGAAGTGATCCTCCCAGCCGTGCAGCCCGTCGTGGCACTCGCATTCGCAGGCCACGCCCGGGCCCATGATTTCGGAAAGGCCGTACACATCCACTGCCTTCAGGCCGATCCGCGCCTCGATCTCGCGGCGCATGCCGGCACTCCAGGGCTCGGCGCCGAACATGCCGACGCGAAGCCCGCTCTTGCGCAGATCCACGCCCTGCTGCTCCGCGACCTCGGCGATGGCCAGTGCGTAGGAAGGCGTCGAGCACAGCACCCGCGCGTTGAAATCGATGATCAGGCTCACCTGCCGCTCGGTGGAGCCGCCGGACATCGGCACCACCACCGCACCCAGGCGCTCGGCGCCATAGTGCGCACCCAGCCCGCCAGTGAACAGGCCATAGCCGTAAGCGTTGTGAACGACGTCGCCCGGACGAGCTCCACCCCCGTACAGCGAACGCGCCATCAGGTCGGCCCAGTTGTCCAGGTCGCCCTGCGTATAGCCCACCACAGTCGGCTTTCCGGTGGTGCCTGACGAAGCGTGCAACCGGGCAAGCTGGTTGCAGGGCCGGGCGAACAGGCCGAAAGGATATTGATCGCGCAGGTCGGTCTTGACTGTGAACGGCAGCAGCGCGACGTCATCGAGGCTGCGGATGTCGGACGGCCGCAGACCCTTCGCCTCGAAACGGCTTCGCACCAGCGGCACGTTGTCATAGGCATTTCGCACCGTGGCCTGCAGCCGCTCCAATTGCAGCCTGGCGAGCCGTTCGCGCGGCATTGTTTCCTGTGCGGCATGCAGGTAAGTGCGTTCCGCCTGTCCGGCGTGAAGCCCGGTTTCCGCTGTCGAGAGTGCACCCATGGGATCTCCTGCGTTCGGGTTCAAGAAAGAAAGATTCAGCGCGGCACGCCGCGCACCGGCATCCGCTTGAGGGCGAAGCCCTGGTTGAAGGCGGCGCGTGTGATCAGCATGAACTTGAAAATGGCGCCCGTCACCGCAACGCACAACCCGGCGACGGCGAGCAGCGCCGTGCCCCACACGCCCGGGGCCAGACCGCCAGCGACCGCGACGGCCAGCACCAGCGGCAGGGCGCCGCCCACCCACTGCACCAGCGGGCCGACGCGATCGAGCTTGGCCAGCGCACGCGGCGCCATCACGACGGCCACGCGGTTGCGCCAGACGCGCCAAAGGATCCAACGCGCCAGCACCAGCAATGCAAAGGCGGAGACCATCGCCGCCCCCGGGCCACCCTGCCAGGCCGTCAACAACAAGAAGAGGCCGCCGCCCTCGGCAAGGCCCGTGAGCACCAGCAGCGGCACCGTCAGCGGTTCACGCCAGGCCGGAATGCCCGTGCTCGCCTGCAGTATGCGGCCCTGGCAATAAACGAATGCCAACGCCACCGCCGCCAGCGGAATGGCCCAGGCGCGAACACCCGCCACGAGCCCCAGTCCGAAGCCGAAGACGAAGACGGCCACCAGTGCCTCGCGCGCCATCCAGGACTGACGAAGGTTGACGAATACGTTGAGCGCGCGCAATGGTCGGCCGATCTCCAGCCAGACGCAAAACAGACCCAGACCGATCAACCCGAGGCCGGCCAACGTCGCAACGAGCGCCAGCGAGCCCTGCCGGCCCGACAGCATCGTGAAGAGCAAGAGCCCAGCCCCGGCCCCGCCGCACATGAAATTACCGGCAGCGCGCCAGTCCCAGTGCGCCTGCTGCCATGGGTTGGGTCCGTAGCTCACTCTGGATTCCGATCCCAAAGGTAGAAGAAGTTAGGGCCGGTGCCGAGCTCCTCGTGCATGCGAAAACTTTGGTTGTTTGCCACCAGTTGCGAGACATTGCTCTGCGGGTCGTCGATGTCGCCGAAGTGCAGCGCCGCCGCGATGCATGAATTGACGCAGGCCGGCGTGGCCTCGGGGTCGACGCCGGGCGTCTGGCCTTTTTCCAGGCCGGCGTCGATGCGGTCGACGCAGAAGGTGCACTTGGTGGCGACCGAGCGCCGGGCATCGTCGTGACGCTGAACCTCGTTTTCCGTCGGCTTCGCGCCGTAGGCGAACTCCTTCAGATCGGTCTTGTAGCGCGCCTGGTAGGGACACGCGACGGCGCAGTAGGCGCAGCCGATGCATATGTCGTAGTCGATCGTCACGATCCCATCGGCGCGCTTCTTGGTGGCGGTGGTCGGGCAGACCGGCAGGCATGGCGGCTCGTCGCAATGCATGCAGCCGACCGGAACGAAGGCGCGCTGCACGTCCGGGTACTCGCCGATTTCGATGTCGAGCACACGCCGCCACTGCACCCCCGGCGGCGTGGCATTGGCGTGCTTGCACGAAGCCGTGCAGGTCTGGCAGCCGACGCAGCGCCGCAAATCCGCGACCATGGCCCAGCGGGTCATGCGCTACTCCCCGCACGAACGCTGCCCACAGCTTTGCCGATCTTCACCCGCACGAGGTCGGCGCCGGAGCCGGTCGCGTCGGTCAGCTCGATCGACATCTCGGCGAGCGAGTTCAGGCTCGGCATGCCGAAGTCCTTGGCCAATGGCGTCACCCAATGGTCGAACTGGCCGATCAGCAACAAGGTGTCGGGCCGGATGCCCTGGCGCAGCACGGCGCGGCCGCGCGTCGCGCGGCGCGGTGTCGAGATCTCGACCCAGTCGCCGTCCTGCACGCCGAGCTTCTCGGCGGCGCGCGGATTGATGATCACGCCACCATGGCCGGCGATGTTGTCGGCGACTTCCTTGATCATCTGTACGCCGACGTTGCCGCCCCACGCGTACTGCATGCTGCGCGCGGTGATGAGCCAGAACGGGTAGTCGGACGGCTTGCCGCCGATCGTCGCCACATTCTTCTCCCACAGCCCGGGGAAGTCCTTGTAGGGCGGCAGCGCCTGGTACTCCTTGAGCTGCTCGTCCCACCAGTTCATGTCGGACTCGTGCAACCTGCGGCCGAGCTCCTCGCCGATGCGCTTGAGGCGCTCCTGGTACGGCATCTCAAAGCGCACGCCGCGCTCGACGATGGTCGGGTACAGGTACCACTGGTCGCGCGGAAACGGCCGGGTCTTGAAGCCGTTTTCCTTCCACCAGTCAAGACCGAGCACCTCGGCCCCTTCGGTCAGTTCGGTGCTCGCGGCCTTGCACGCGGCGTCCCAGATTTCGTCGCGCGTGTGCGCCCGAGTCGGATCCAGCGAGAAGTCGCCATACTCGCTCTTGAACGGAATGCCGCAGGTGCCGCGGTTGATCGCCGCGTTGTATTTTTCGAGCAGGCCGCAGCGTTGCGCCAGCTCGGTGCAGATGTCGCTGAAGTCACGGGCCTCGCCGCGCGCCGGGACGATCGGTTGGCGCAGCGCGAAGCCTTCATGGTCCCAGAACTGCTCCTGGTACTTGGTCGCGGCCAGGCGCAGCAGTTGCAGGCCCTCGAGATCGGTCGCATCGGGCAGCAGGATGTCGGCGAAGTGATTGCTCTCGTCGTGCGTGTAGGCGAAGGCCACGATGAACGGAAAGCGTGCAAGCTTCGCGCCGATGCCCGGGGTGTCCCAGAACGAGATCGCGGGATTGGTGCGATAGACGAACCAGACGTCGGGCGGATCGACCTTGGGCAAGCCCTTGGGCGTGTCATCCAGAAACATCCACGAAAAGTGCGTCGGGCCGAGCGCCTGCGCCCAGGCGTTGTTGCCGGTCAACGGCACCATGGTCTTGTAGGCGTTGCGGATGTTGGGCTTGGCCGACCAGTGCTCCTTCGAGGTCGGGTTGAACGGGTAGTCCATGAAGCCGTCGGCGCCGAGCTTGACGCTCTCGTGGCGGCCGGCCATCGGCCGCACCAGGCGCACCGTGGTGCCGATCGTCCCGCCGGGCACCTCGAGCGCACCCACCAGCGTAGCGAGCAAGGTGCGCGCCCAGCAGCACTCGAAACCGCCCCAGCCGTTGTTCACCGTCTTGCCGAGCGTCACAGCGACCGGCCGGAACGGCATCACCTTGCCGTTGACCTCGACCGTCTGGCCGACGCAAGCGTGCGCGACGAACTCCTGTCCGATCTTGCGGATCGTCGCTGCCGGGACGTCGCAGACGCCGGCCGCCCATTCGGGCGTGTAGGTCGCCATCTGGGCAACCAGCAGGTCAAACGAGGTCTGGCCGACCAGCAGCCCCTCGCCAAGCACATCGCCGTCCGCGCCGATCTCGATCGCGTCGACTTCGACCCGCGCCGACAGCGCCTCGCTGATGTTCGGCGTGTCGTGAGCGACGGCACGCGACTGCGACTCGTCCCAGAGCAGCGGCTTGCGCGTCGCGCGGTCACGCAGCCAGTAGCCGTGCGGCCCGACGAGATAAGGCGAGTTCGTCAGCCGCTTCAGGTGCGGCAGGTCGAGCTGCTCACGCGGCGTCTCGTGCAGCATCACGTGAATCAGCGCATACAGGAAAGCCGCGTCGGTCTTGGGCTTGATCGGCACCCACTGCGCCGAGCACGCGCCGGTGACCGACAGGTGCGGCTCGACTTGCACGCGTTTCATGCCGCGCACCCGCGCGTCGGCGTGGCGCCAGACGCCGACCACGCCGCCCGCGGCCTCGATGTTGTTGCCGCACGAGATCAGGTAGTTGCACGATGGCGTGTCGGCGGCGACGATGAACGCGCGGTGCCAAAGCTCGCCGTACAGGTGCTCGGAGTGGTAGCACTTGACGCCCTGCCCCGAGCCGAATCCCATGTCGACCGGGCCCCAGGCCGCAAGGAACGCTGGGAAAGTGCCCATGTAGAACTGCGGCGTGCCGCCGCCGCCGAAGCTCGCCGCCAGCCGCGGGTAACCGGATGCGTCGGTCAGGCCTTCGGCGCGCAGCTGGTTCAGCCGCTCGGCGATGGTCGACATCGCCTCGTCCCAGGAGATCGGCACGAAGCCCGGATCCTGGTGGCGCCCCTTCTTGGGATTGGTGCGCTTCATGGGCGTGAGCACGCGATTCGGGTTGTAGGTCTTCTGGATCAGCCCGTACGCCTTCACGCAGACCTTGCCGCCCCCCGGGTGAACCTTGGCGGCGCAGAAATTGGGCTCGACCTCGGTCGCCACGCCGTCCTGGACCTTGACGGTCAGCAAGTCGGGGCCGGCGACGCACTGGTAGCAGTACGTCGGCACGCGCCGCGTGGCGGCCGGCAAGTTCACGCCAACCCCGCCTTGGCCGACTTGGCCGCCAACCGCTTTTCGGTACTGGCTACATCGACGATGAAGCGGTTGTGCATGCCGCGGCAGATCGGCTCGACACTGTCGCGGCCCTCGACCTTGAAGCTGGCGGCACGGCCCTTCAGTTCGACCAGCTCGACGTCGATCTCGACCGACATGTCCATCAGCGTCGCCGCGAGGTGATCGACCTCGACCCGGGTGCCGACCGAGTCCTCGCCTGCGTCCAGATGCGCCAGCAGCAGTTCACGGCAGGCGATCTCGATATCGCGCACCAGCATCGGGGTGGCGTAGACGCGCGCCTTCTCGCCCATGAAGTCGATCGTGCGGTCGCGGCTGACCTGGAATTTGGCGGTGCTGCGCAGTCCGGGTTGCAGGGTGGGTTTCATGTTGATCCTTTGTTCGTGGGCTGGGGCCTTCAGGCCCCAAGGTAAGCCTGCTGCACCTGAGGGTCTCGCAGCAGTTCGTCAGCGGAGCCGGTAAGCACCACGCGCCCGGTCTCCATCACATAGCCCCGGTCGGCGACCGCGAGCGCGGCACGCGCGTTCTGGTCCACCAGCAGGATTGTGGTGCCCAGTGCCTTGAGCGCCGCGATACGCGAGAAGATCTCGGCCACCAGCCGAGGCGCCAGCCCCATGCTCGGCTCATCGAGCAACAAAAGCCGGGGATTGGCCATCAGGCCGCGCCCGATCGCGAGCATCTGCTGCTGGCCGCCCGACAGGTTGCCGGCCAGCTCGCGCCGCTTGGATTCCAACACCGGAAACAGCGAAAAGATCCGAGCCAGGCCGTCGCGCGCACCGCGGGCGAACGCTCCCAGCTTGAGGTTATCTTCGACGGTCATCGGTGCGAACACCTGGCGGCCCTCGGGCACCTGCACGATGCCCAGTTGCACCCGCTTGCGGGCGTGGTCCCGCGCCAGGTCCTTGCCCTCGAAACGGATCATGCCGCCTGACGATGGCTGCACGCCGGATATCGCCCGCAGCAAAGTGGTCTTGCCCGCGCCGTTGGCGCCGACGATCGCAACCAGCTCGCCCTCGCCCACGCGCAGGCTGACGCCCGAAAGCGCGGGGATGCGGCCGTAGCGGCTGTCCAGGCAATCAACCTCGAGCATGCGCGTCCTCGGAAATTGCCCCCTCCCCCGCTGGGAGAGTGCCCTCAGAAGATGCTCCCTCCCCCGCTGGGGGAGGGTTGGGGTGGGGGCTCTCCGCCGTCCCCAGGTAAGCCTCTATCACTTTGGGATCACTGCCGACCTCCGCCGGCGTTCCTTCGGCGAGCTTGCGGCCGTGGTCGAGCACGAACACATGGTCCGACACCTCCATCACCAGCCGCATGTTGTGCTCCACCAGAACCACGGTGGTGCCCTCGGAAGCAAGGCGCTTGATCAGTGCGTCGATCTCTCGCGCCTCGGTGGCGTTTAACCCGGCTGCCGGTTCGTCCAGCAGCAGCAACTGCGGCTGGGCGCCCAGGGCGCGGGCGATTTCCAGCCGTTTGAGCGCACCATACGAGAGCGCATCGGCTGGCGTGTCCTCAATGCCGGCCAGGCCCACCTGCCGCAGCAGCGCGCGCGCCGCGTCGCGGCAAGCCGCTTCCGCCCGCACCAAAGCCGGGGTTCGCAGCAGCGCCGACAGCAACGAGCAGCGTTCGCGCAAGTGGCGGCCCGTCATCACGTTTTCCAGCGCCGTCATGTTGAAGAACACCTGCAGGTTCTGGAACGTGCGCCCGATCCCGGCGGCGGCAAAGCAGTGCACAGGTTGGCCCGAGAGTTCATGGCCGGCAAAACGAATGCTACCCACATCGGGGCGATAGACACCGCTCAGCATGTTGATCAGGCTGGTCTTGCCGGCGCCGTTGGGGCCGATGATGGAGTTCACGGCGCCGCGCTGGATCTCCAGGCTCACCCCGTCGATCGCACGCACGCCGCCGAAGGCCTTCGACAGTCCGGTGACCGACAGCAGGGAAGTATTGCCTGTCATGGCCGCCTGCGCGCCCACCAGCGGGAGATCGTCGGCACGATGCCCTGTGGGAAGAGCACCATCGTGGCCACCAGCACACCGCCGAAGACCATCATTTCGTAGTCCTTCAGCACCGTCAGAAACTGCGGCAGCACGGTGAGTACCGTCGCACCGACGACAGCGCCGAACACCGACGCCATCCCGCCGAACACGACCATGATCACGAGCTCGACCGAATGCATGAAGGTGGCCTTGGCTGGCGTGATGAAGCCCGCGTAATGCGCGGTCAGGCCGCCAGCAACCGCCGCGAGCACGGCCGACAGAACGAAGACCTGCAGCTTGTAGCGGGCGCTGGAAATGCCCACGGTTTCAGCTGCTATCTCCGAGCCGTGCAACCCGCGCAAGGCGCGCCCGGTTGGCGACTCGATCAGGTTCAGCGCCAGCCAGACGGTCGCCAGCAGCACGCCGCCGGCGAGCCAGTACCAGATGCGCTCGCCCTGCACCGCCCAGCCAAACAGCACGAGCGGCGGCACGGCCATGCCGTCGGGACCGCCGGTCCAGCGGTCTTCCGTCGAGAGCACGATCGACACGATGATTCCAAGGCCCAGCGTCGCCATTGCCAGCGTGTGGCCCTTCAGCTTCAGCGTGGGGCGGCCGATGACGAAGGCCATCAGGCCGACGGCGGCGCAGGCTGTGGGCAGCGACAGCCAGACCGGCCAGCCGTAGCGCACCGCGAGGATCGCGCTGCAATAGCCGCCCAGTGCGAAGAAGCCGGCGTGGCCCAGGCTGATCTGGCCGGCATAGCCGATCAGCAGGTTCAGCCCGACGCAGACGACCGCGTTGAGTGCAACCTGGATCGCGACGTCGTAGGCGTAGTTGTTCGCCAGCAGCAGCGGCGCCAGGCCGATGACCGCGGCCAGGATGAGCGTGCCTCCGCTGCGAGGCCGGGCGGCCCAGCGGCGCGCGCTGCCGCTCGGGTCAGACCCGGTCGCTGCGACGGGCACCAAGGAGACCTCCAGGCATCAGGAACAGCACGGCCAGGATGACGACGAAGGCGATCGCGTCCTTGTAGGCCGATGAAACAAAGCCGGCGCCCAGCCCTTCGAGCAGGCCCAGCACCAGTCCGCCGACGACGGCTCCGGCGAAGTTGCCGAAGCCCCCAAGCATCGCCGCGGCGAAACCTTTCAGGCCGAGCATGATGCCGGCGTCGTACGAGGTGAAGGCGATCGGCGCGATCAGGACGCCGGCGACGGAACCGAGCGCGGCGGCCAGGCCGAAGCTGGCGAACAGCACCCCGCGCGTATTGATTCCGACGAGTTGCGCCGCGACCCTGTTGTACGAGGTTGCGAGCATCGCCTTGCCCCACAGGGTGCGGCCGTAGAAGGCGCTCAGCGCGGCGACCGCCACCGCGGCGCCACCGAGCACCCACAGGCTTTGCGGCAGCACCGTCGCGCCCAGGAACGAGATCGGCTGCTCGCTGGAGAACGCGGGCAGGCGGTGCACGCCCTTGCCCCAGATCAGTTGCGCCAGCCCCCGCAGAAACAGCGAGACGCCGATCGTGATGATGATCAGCGTCACCGTGCCCGCATGCCGCGCAGGTTCGACCGCCACCTTTTCGACCACCAGAGCGACCACCACCGCCGCACCCACGGCGAGCGGCAGCGCGGCCGACAGCGGCAGGCCCGCAGCCCAGAGCGTGGCGGCGCTCATGCCGCCGATCATCACGAACTCACCCTGCGCGAAGTTGATCGCGCCGCTGGCGTTGTAAATGATCGCGAAGCCGAGGGCGACGAGCGCATAGATGGCGCCGGCGGTCAAACCGCTCGCGACGAACTGGAGCCAGACTGCGGTCATGGAAAAGGCCGGTGCCTGCCTGCGGCGCTACTTGACCAGGGACCAGTTGCCGTCCTTGACTTCCAGCATCCGGAACGCGCTTAAGTCCAGGCCCATGTGGTCGGTTGCCGTCATGTTGACGATACCGCCAGTGCCGATGTAGGCCCTGGTCGATTCCAGGGCGTCGCGCACCTTGACCTTGTCGGTCGAGCCAGCCTTCCTGATCGCTTGCACCGCCAGCATCAGACCGTCGTAGGCATGGCCGCCGAAGGCCGACACGTCGGCCTTGAACTTGTCCTCGTACAGCTTGCGGTAGGAAGTGACGACGGGTTTCTGCGGATCGCTGCCGGGCAGCAGGTCCGATACCAGCAGCGCGGCGGCCGGAAGGCGCACGCCCTCGGCTGCAGGACCGGCGAGCTTGATGAACTCACGCGAGGCGACGCCGTGCGACTGGTACAGCGGCAGCGCGAGACCGACCTGGCGATAGTTTCGCGTGACGATGGCCGGGCCCTGTCCGAAGCCGGCGTTGAGCACCGCCTGGGCACCGCTGCCCTTGATCTTGGCGAGCTGGGCCGTCATGTCGGTGTCGGTCGCGCCGTAGGTTTCGTCCGCGACGAATTCGACGCCGTACTTGGAAGCCACCTTCAGGCATTCGGCGCGCATCGACTTGTCGAAGCCGCCACTGCCGGAGATCAGAGCCGCCTTGGTGAGCTTGCGCTGCTGCAGGTCGACGAATATCTTCTCGCAGGCCATGCGGTCGGTGTGCGGCGTCTTGAAGATCCACTTCTTGACCGGCTCGACGATCAC
>JBKJHN010000232.1:0-4151 GCA_046599015.1 Ramlibacter sp. | reverse complement strand
GTTGCCCGAACCGGGAACGTCCGCCGCTTTGCTGCCGAACAGGTCAACGTAGTCGGATCCGGGAAAATGCGTGCCAGGAAAGGAGATGCTCAGCATCTCGAACTTGTTCGACTCGAGCCGCTCCTGCCAAAGCGCGAAGTCGACCGAGCGCACTTGGAAATCGATGCCCAGCTTCTCGAGGGCGCGCTTCCACGCCGCGGTGGTGGTCGCGCCCCGGGCTTCCGTGCTATCCAGGAATTCGATGATGAACGGCTCGCCTTTGGCGTTGCGCAATGCGCCGTCACGCCACGTCCAGCCCGCTTCGGTGAGCAGCGCGCGGGCCCGGGTGAGGTTATTGCGCAGCGAATCGGCGCCGTCGGTGCGCGGCGGCACGGCCATCGGCCCGAACACTTCCGCCGGCAGGCTGGCGCGGAACGGCTCCATGAGTGCGGCTTCAGCAGGAGACGGGTTGCCGTTGGCCTCGCAGTCGGTGTTGCCAAACACGCCCTTCACTCGCACGTAACTGCCGCGGAAAAGGTGGAGATTCATCCACTCGTAGTCCATCGCCAGCTCGAGGGCCATCCGCACCCGGCGGTCCTGGAATTTCGGAAGCCGCAGGTTGAGCACGTAGCTGTAGTACCCATCCGGCAATTTGTGCTGGAACTCCTTTTTGACCAGCTCGCCGCTCTCGATGCGCTTGCCGTTCAGGCGGCGGTTCCAGTCGCCGGCGGAGAAGAACTGCATCAGGTCGAACTCGCCGGCCTTGAGCGCTTCGAGTTGCGCTGTACTGTCGCGGTAGATCTTGATGGTGATGCGATCGAAATTATTCATGCCCCTGCGCACGGGCAGATCGCGGCCCCAGTAGCTGGGATCGCGCACATAGGTCACGTCCTTGCCAAACCGAACAGGGCCGATCTTGTATGCGCCGGTGGCGATGGGCGTGTCCGTCACGATCTGGTCGAACTGCTTGGGCTTGCCGTTCACCATGCCCCACTTCGGCGAGAAGATTGGAATGCCGCCCACCACCAGCGGAAGCTGCCGGTCCTGTTTCTTGAAGCGGAAGCGCACGGTGCGTTCATCCACCACCTCGCAAGCCGCGACTTCGGCGAGCAAGCCGGCATAGCTTGGGCTCGCGTACTTGGAAATGAGCGTCTCGTAGCTGTACTTGACGTCTGACGCCAGCACCGGGTCGCCATTATGAAAACGGGCCTCGGGCCGGATGCGGAAGGTCGCGGACTGCAGGTCCGCGGGCACGTCCACATCTTCGGCCAGCAGGCCGTACCCCACTCCGATCTCGTCCATGGGACCGGTCAGCAGACTTTCGAACAGCAGGTCGCCCAGGAACGACGGTGCGTTGCCCTTCAGCGTATAGGGGTTGTACTTGTCGAAAGTGGAGATTCGGGAGCCCGCGACCATGCGCAACTCGCCGCCTTTGGGAGCAGCGGGATTGACATATTCAAAGTGGGTAAATCCTGGCGGGTACTTGAAGGCGCCCCATACCGCGTACCCCGGGGCAGCCCAGCCGGTCCCAGCCATCAAGGCCAGGGCGAAATACAAAACAACCCGCATGCGACAATTCTGCACAGATTTTTATACCAAGAGACCTATGGGATTCCTCACTGGCAAGAAATTGTTGATCACCGGCGTCCTGTCGAACCGGTCCATCGCCTATGGCGTGGCCAAGGCTTGCCACGAACAGGGCGCGGAACTGGCCTTCAGCTACGTGGGCGAGCGCTTCAGGGATCGAATCATCGAGTTTGCCGGGGATTTCGGCTCGAGCCTCATTTTCGACTGCGACGTGGGCGACGATGCCCAGATCGGGAAGATGTTCGCCGACTTGGCAGCGACCTGGCCGAAGTTCGATGGCTTTCTGCACAGCATCGGCTTCGCTCCGCGCGAAGCGATTGCCGGCAATTTCCTGGACGGCCTCACGCGCGAGAACTTCCGCATCGCCCATGACATCAGCGCCTACAGCTTCCCGGCGCTGGCCAAGGCGGCCCTGCCGATGCTCAACGACCGCTCGGCGTTGATCACGCTCACCTACCTGGGAGCGATGCGGGCCATTCCCAACTACAACACCATGGGCCTGGCCAAGGCCAGTCTGGAAGCGTCGGTCCGCTATCTCGCCGAGGCCGTGGGACGCCTGCCCGACGGCCGCAGCATGCGCGTCAACGGCATCAGCGCCGGCCCGATCAAGACATTGGCTGCCAGCGGCATCAAGGATTTCAGCAAGCTCCTGGCGATCGTGGCCAACGGATCGCCGCTGCGCCGCAACGTGACCATCCATGATGTCGGCAACGTGGCCGCGTTCCTTTTCAGCGACCTGGCTGCGGGAATCACGGCGGAGATCACCTACGTCGACGGCGGCTTCAGCCAGACCGCAGTGGCGGCAGAGGCGGCGTGACGTTATAAGCGCCCTGCTCGCGCTCAGGAGGCGCGAAACAGGCAATCCCGGGTTGCACGCGGCACGCAACGAACGGCAGGTTGATGCGACAGGCCGCCGGAATCCGGGAAGAAACGGAAAGCCGGGAGCGCCGGCCACAGACCGTCAACCCTTGACGCAGTCGGCGTAATACTGGATCTTGCCGTCCGGGCCCGCCGCTTCCACCAGGCCGTGGATATCGGTTTCGAACCCCGGGCACTGCGAGTTGAACTCGCGCGAGAACTTCAGGTAGTCCACGATCTTCTTGTTGAAGACCTCGCCCGGAATCAGCAACGGAATTCCGGGGGGATACGGCGTCACCAATGAGGTCGTGATGCGGCCTTCGAGTTCATCGATGCCAACCCGCTCGGTCTTGCGGTGGGCGATGTAGGCGAAGGCATCGCTCGGCTTCATCGCCGGCTTCAGGTCGCTCAAATACATCTCGGTGGTCAGGCGCGCGATGTCGTACTTGGCGTAGAGCTCGTGAATATGCTGGCAAAGGTCGGCAAGGCCCATGCGCTCGTAGCGGGGAAACTGCTGGCAGAACTCGGGCAGGATGCGCCACATCGGCTGGTTGCGGGCGTAGTCGTCCTTGAACTGCTGCAGCGCCGTCAGCATGGTGTTCCAGCGGCCCTTGGTGATGCCGATGGTGAACATGATGAAGAAGCTGTACAGGCCGGTCTTCTCCACGATGATTCCGTGCTCCGCCAGGAAGCGCGTCACGATGCTGGCCGGAATGCCGGTCTTGGCGAACTTGCCGTTCAAGTCGAGGCCGGGCGTCACGATGGTGGATTTGATCGGGTCCAGCATGTTGAAGCCCTCGGCGAGGTTGCCGAACCCGTGCCACTTGGCGGTACGCGCCTCGCCCTTGATGATCCAGTCGTCGGCGCGGCCGATGCCCTCTTCCACCAGTTTGTCCGGCCCCCAGACCTTGAACCACCAATCCTTGCCGTATTCTTCGTCGACCTTGCGCATGGCGCGGCGGAAATCCAGCGCTTCCAGGATGCTTTCTTCGACCAGCGCCGTGCCGCCGGGCGGCTCCATCATCGCCGCGGCGACGTCGCAGCTCGCGATGATCGAATACTGCGGGCTGGTGGACGTGTGCATGAGGTAGGCCTCATTGAACAGGTGCCGGTCGAGCTTGCGGTTCTGCGAATCCTGCACCAGCACGTGGCTGGCCTGGCTGATGCCGGCCAGCAGCTTGTGGGTGGACTGGGTGGCGAACGTCAGGGCCTCCTTGGGCCGCACCCGGTTCTTGCCCATCGCATGATAGACCCCGTAGAACGGGTGAAAGGCAGCGTGGGGCAGCCAGGCCTCGTCGAAATGCAGCGTGTCGACATAGCCGTCAAGCATCTTCTTGATCGTCTCGGTGTTGTAGATGACCCCATCGTAGGTCGACTGCGTCAGCGTCATCACGCGCGGCTTGACGGTCTCCGGGTCGACGCCCTTGAGCAGGGGGTTGGCCGCGATCTTGGCCTTGATCGCGGCCGGTTCGAACTCGCTTTGCGGAATGGGGCCGATGATGCCGAAGTGGTTGCGCGTCGGCTTCATGAACACGGGAATCGCCCCGGTCATGATGATGGCGTGCAGGATCGACTTGTGGCAATTGCGGTCCACCACCACCACATCGTCGGGCGCCACCGTGTGGTGCCAGACCATCTTGTTGGACGTTGACGTGCCATTGGTCACGAAGAAACAATGGTCGGCATTGAAGATACGCGCCGCATTGCGCTCGGAAGCACCGACTGGG